>NC_005042.1:0-350216 GCF_000007925.1 Prochlorococcus marinus subsp. marinus str. CCMP1375 | reverse complement strand
CGATGGACTGATCTAATTAACCAGCCAAAGCTGACATCTGTCATCAAGTAACTGACCGAGTTATAAGCCTCTGTAACTGTGGGCTTATAGTAAAAAGTCATTGCAAACCCAGTTGCAAATTGAATCAAGAAGCAGACAAGTGTGATGCCTCCAAGACAATAAAAGATGTTTACATGTGGAGGTACGTATTTTGAAGTGACATCATCTGCGATGTCTTGTATTTCAAGTCGTTCCTGGAACCAGTCGTAGACAGGTGAGGAGTTCGCCATTGAATCTAATGAACTTGATAATTAATAAAAACAGTCTACTGAATGTGCCTCATGGTTCGCGCAATTGATTAATCCAATGCCTCCAACTGTAAAAACCTTTTCACAAATTATCCGGCAATTTTTCGCTGTTTTAATCAGTTTTGCCATTATTTTTTCAATAAGCGCAGAGCCTCTAATCGCTCTAAACGATGGTCAGCAATTGGTTTTAGAGACCTGGAATATTGTAAATGAAGGATTTTTAAATCCTGAAAAATTCAATGAAGTTCAATGGAGACGATTACGTCAACAAGCTATAGAAAAACCAATTACAACATCAGATGAAGCATATTCAGCTATTGAAACCATGCTCCTTCCACTAGGAGATCCATATACACGTCTTTTAAGGCCTAATGATTTCAAAAATCTCAAGGAAAGCAATATTGGAAGTGAAATTAATGGTGTAGGGCTTCAACTTGGTGCAAGAAATGATGATGGAGAGATTGTTGTAATTTCTCCATTAGAGGGTTCTCCCGCAGCAGATGCCCAAATCAAGAGTGGTTCAATTCTAATTAAAGTTGATGACGAATCGCCTAAGAGACTTGGATTAGAAGCAACAGCATCAAAATTAAGAGGAGAAACTGGTTCAAAAGTTTTATTAACCCTTTTATCCCCAGAGAACGAAACAAAAGAAATAACTCTCGAAAGAAGAAGTGTTGATTTACGCCCCGTTAGAACTAAAAGAATAAGAACTGAAAAGCATACACTTGGTTACCTAAGAATCACCCAATTCAGTGAAGGAGTCCCTGAAAAAGTAAAAGAAGCTTTAAAAGAGCTTTCAGAAAAGGAAGTTGAAGGAATCGTATTAGATTTAAGGAATAATTCAGGCGGTCTAGTTAGCTCAGGGCTTGCTGTAGCAGATGCCTTTTTAAGTGAAAAGCCAATTGTTGAGACCAAAAATCGAAATGAAATCAATGATCCAATACCTTCAGGCAAAGAAACCCTTTTTGACGGTCCTCTAATAACTTTGGTAAATGAAGGGACAGCAAGCGCAAGCGAAATTCTAGCTGGAGCTCTTCAAGACAATCAAAGATCTCTTTTATTAGGCAAACGTACTTTTGGCAAAGGTCTTATTCAATCACTTACAAATTTAAGCGATGGTAGTGGTTTGGCAGTAACAGTAGCCAGCTACCTCACTCCATCAGGGAGAGATATTCAGAATCTGGGTATCGAGCCTGATAGAAATTTAGAAATGCCTGAACCCCTTGATCCTGGAGGATCAGAAGACAGATGGCTTCTTGACGCAGAGCTTTTGATGGAAGCCAATATTGACTTGCAAGAGGTTCAAAAAGAAGAGGAGAATAACAATATTGAATTGAATGAAGAGATTGAAGTGGTTCAGAGAACTGAATTCAGCTCTAACGATTCTGAAAATTCCACTGACTTACAAATTGTAGATAACAATTAATGGCAAAAAGAACTTATTACGATCCTCTTCACCAAGGCATAACTCTTGACGACAAAATACCTGAAGAGGAAATGATAATAGGTTTAATTGATTCATCTCCTTTTCAACGTTTACGCAGAATCAAACAACTTGGTCCAGCCTCACTTACTTTTCATGGTGCAGAATCAAGCAGATTTACTCATTCGCTAGGGGTATTTCATATTGCAAGAAGAGCTTTAAAAAAACTATTAAAACTTGAACCTGAATTAATTCAATTTAAAGGTCTTTTATATGCTTCATCACTACTTCATGACATTGGGCATGGGCCTTTAAGTCATACAAGTGAAGGAATGTTTGGTCTAAATCATGAAGAATGGTCTTTCAAAGTAATAAAAGAGCATCCTGAAATAACTAATATATTGAACAAATTAAAAAGCTCACTAAGCCTTGAAGTATCAAATTTATTTAGAAGAGAAGATACTAATCATAAACTAATAAAAACCTTGGTTAGTAGCCAACTTGATTGTGATCGACTTGATTATTTAATGAGAGACAGCCATAGCAGTGGGACTCATTATGGACAAATTGACTTAGAAAGAATTCTCTCAGCATTAACAATTGCACCTGATGGGGATCTTGCAATAAATCCTAAAGGACTTTTAGCTGTAGAACATTATTTAGTAGTTAGGAATCTTATGTATAGAAGCATATATAATCATAGGTTAAATGAGGTTTGCAACTGGCTTCTAGAAAAAATTATTGAATTAGCAAGACAATTGGGCCCTAAGGCAATTTGGGCAGATAGCTATTTTTCTACATGGCTTTGGAATCCAAAAAAAATAAATATAGAAACATTTTTGGCCAATGATGATGTAAGAACCATATATCACTTATCAAGATGGAAAGATGAAGCACCTCAACCTTTAAGAGGTCTATGTGAATGTTTTTTAAATCGAAAATTACCTAAAGCAATCAATATTGAGGATCTAAAAGTTGAATTTCAATTAGAAGCTCTTTCAATAACAAAGAGACTTACAGAAGAACTTGGTAAAGATTCAAACATTTATTGTGGTCTTAGACATAACAAAATCTATGGCTATGAACCTTATAAAAAAGGATTAAGGTTATGGGATGGAGAGAATCTCAAAGCTCTTGAGAAAGAATCTTTACTAATTGAAAGATTAATTAGCCCTTCAAAAAATACATGGTTAATATACCCTAAAGAAATTAATTCTAGTCTCAAAAAGAAACTCTCAAAATTAAGGCAAACACAAAAAATATAATTATATAATATTAAAATGTTATGAGCCTTAATAATCTTAACAAGAAAGAAAATTTTATTTCCATTCAATTATTATCAGAGAATTGGGCAGAGGAATTAAGATTAAGTATTAAAGGGTACCAAAAAGGATTCATCAAAATTAACTCTGGAGCATTACCCCTAACTTGCAAAGACATAAATGAATTAAAAAGAATATGTAATGGAGTCGGAATGGAAATAATATCTATTGAATCAACTAACGCAGAAAGTATTGTTAGCGCTTCTGCATTAGGCCTAAATGCAAACCTAAAATTAAAAGATAATGTTTTTACAGAAGTAAAATCAGATTTTAAAGATCTCTCAGAAAGCAAAGTAAACGCAGCATTGTTATTTCATAAAGGGACTCTAAGGTCTGGAGAAGTATTGGAAGCTGATGAAGATATTTTAATTCTCGGAGATGTGAATCCAGGCGCAACAGTTTTAGCTGGTGGGAATGTAATGATCTGGGGAAGGCTTCTAGGAATAGCGCATGCAGGCAAATATGGAAATAATCAAGCCAAAATAACTGCTCTTCAGCTTAGGCCTGTTCAATTAAGGATTGCAAACAAAATTGCAAGAGGTCCTAAAGAAAAACCAGAGTTAGGTTTAGCAGAAGAGGCAACTATCCAAGAGGAAGTAATTGTCATTAAACCAGCAAGAACCACCTGAACATTTTTCATTTCATAAAGAAAAACCCAGTTATATCTAGAAAAAAAATTTTTCCTTTCAATCTAAATTGATAATTTTAATTTTAGACATTGTTATTAGAGAGAATGCACTTAAAATTGTTCAACTTCGAAGAGGTCAGTGACGTCAGTTACGCGAGTGATACTTATCTGCTCAGGCAAGGGGGGTGTCGGCAAGACTACTCTCACAGCAAATCTAGGGATTTCTTTAGCCAGAAAAGGCTCCCCTACTGCTGTTCTTGATGCTGATTTTGGCTTACGTAATCTAGATCTTTTATTAGGTTTAGAGAATCGTATTGTTTATACAGCTCAAGAAGTTCTAGAAGAGACTTGTCGCCTTGATCAAGCCTTGGTAAAGCATAAACAAGAGCCAAACCTATCCCTGTTACCGGCTGGCAATCCAAGGATGCTTGATTGGCTTAAGCCAGAAGATATGAAAAAAATAGTTGATATGCTTACCAAGCAATTTGAATATGTATTAATAGATTGTCCTGCTGGTGTAGAAGATGGATTTAGGAATGCAGTAGCCGCATCTAAAGAAGCCATTATTGTTACTAACCCTGAGGTGTCTGCAGTAAGAGATGCTGATCGGGTAATTGGACTCCTAAATACACATGGGATCAAACCTGTCCAACTGGTTTTGAATAGGGTGCGACCAAAAATGATGGAAAGCCAAGAAATGCTATCAATTGAAGATGTGACAGATATTCTAGCTCTACCTTTATTAGGCCTAGTTCTTGAAGATGAGCAAGTAATAGTTAGTACTAACAGAGGAGAGCCTCTAACTCTCAGTGGGAGTCAATCACCTGCAGCTAGATGCTATTCAAATATCGCAGGGCGTCTTCGAGGGGAAGAGATCCCTCTTATTGACCCTTCTCAAGAAGGTTCTGGAATAGCAGACAAATTCCGCCGACTGATGCAAACAAAGATTTTTTAACTGAAATGACACTTCGAGACATTCTAAACAAATTGATGGGCAGACAGCCTGCGAGTGCTGCAAAAGCTCGAGAAAGGCTGCAATTAGTACTCGCTCATGACAGAACTGATTTAAGTCCAGATCTCTTGGAACAAATGAGAGAAGAAATTCTTAGCGTTGTAGCTAAATATGTAGAAATAGATTTTGAAGAAGGTGCAGTGAGTCTTGAAACTGAAGATAGAATGACTGCATTAGTTGCCAATCTTCCAATTAAAAGAACTCTTTCTGGAGAAATAAAAATAAAAGAACAGTCTTCAGCAGATAATTCTGCAAAAGCCGTTTCCTGATAAAACTCATCTATACAAATTACATTTAGTCCCTGCAACGAAGAACTAAACCCAATCTGCTTTGCTAGTAAAATAAAAAAGTTTGGAAAAGGCCAAACATTCCTCTAGTCTATTTAATAATGAGTGCCGGCTTAGCTCAGCGGTAGAGCAGCGCTTTTGTAAAGCGAAGGTCATCAGTTCAAATCTGTTAGCCGGCATCTAAACCTTTCTTGAATCAATTCAATCTTCATAAGTTTCTTTCGTAAATCCCCTTCCTGAAAAGAACCATAAAATTAAAAATATACTTATTAAACCTAAGCTCCTGAATTCCAGTAAATAAGTTCCAACAAATATTGTTGGCTTTAAAATCCAATGGAATCCAGATTGAAGAATCAAAATTAGAATCAAAAGCCAAGTCATTCTTAATAAAGCTCTTTAGGTATAACAGCACCTCTTCTTAATAACTGCCACTTCCCTGGTGATTTCCATTTTATTAAGGTGCTTGCCAGTCCAGACGATGTGGGCCAAGGGACAGGGCTCAAAAGAGGCAATTTTGGGAAGCATTGAGAAAGTTCATAAGGATCAATTAATGTTTCTTGACCAGATAAATTTGCGCTAGTAGTGGCAAGTGGCCCACTCTTATTAAGGAAATCCATAGACACTTCGCATGCAGGTATTCGAATACCAATTGAATCTCCACTTGGATTAAGTGATTGCACTATTTCTCCTGAAGCAGGTAAAACAATTGTTAAAGCTCCTGGCCAATAAGAAGAACACATTCTGATTGCGTCTTTTATTGCAACTGGCAAAACATATTTTAGTAATTGGTCTGTTGTTGAGCCCATTAAAATCAAAGGCTTACTTTTTGGCCGCTTCTTAATGTTCCATAATTCAATTGCATTCTTAGGGAAAGTAGCTAATGCTGGCAAAGTATCTGTAGGGATTAAAACTGGAGATCCTTTGTCAAGATATTGCAGTAGCTCCTTAGATTCGCAAAACGGGAAATTCATAATTGATTGAGGGAATAAACTGTCTTTAAGGGCGAAGAGCTAATCCAAAACGTCTTACTCCTTCCAAATCATTTTCAAAATCAACTTCCAAAAAGCCAGAGTCAACCATAAGATTTAATGCCTGTTCACTTTGATCAAAATTGTGTTCTAACAGCAACCACCCACCCGAACGAAGGCCTTTCATTGCACCTTTGATTACTTTACGGCATGAATCCATTCCATCATCCCCGCCACTAAGCGCCAAAATTGGTTCATGATCACGAACAACAGGATCAAGTTCACTTAAATGAGTCTTAGGAATATAAGGCGGATTAGCAACAACTAAATCAAAATTTCCCCACCAAGGTTTTAGAGGCTCCCACCAATCTCCTAAATGCAAAGAAACATTGGCATTTTCAGTTAAGGTATTTATGTTTGATTCTGCTAAAGCTAAGGCATCATTGCAGCAATCAGCTGCATGACCTTCCCATAAAGGCAAAGCTCTTGCCAATGCAACTGCTAATGCTCCAGAACCGGTACCTAAATCAGCCCATCTCCCATATTTCATTAATCCTGCGTCTACCTTTTTCAAAGCTATATCTATCAATATTTCAGTTTCTTGGCGAGGTATCAAAGCTGAAGAATTGACTTTCAGCTCAAAGTCTCTCCAAGGACATTTACCTACTAGATGCTGTAAAGGAATTTGATCACTTAAATGTCTCATCCAAATCAATGAGAGTTCTTCAAGTGATAAATCAAGCTTATGAAAAGAGCTTTGAAAAATTTTCAATTCTTGCAAAGTACTCCAACCCAATCCTCCTCCGATATCTAATAACCAATCAAGATCTACTGCTCGGCCTCCTTTAGACAACTCTTGCTTTCTCCAAATTAAAATTTCTTCTGCTGAAAAAAATCTTTCAAAAGACATTTAATTTTTAGATGGTCCCCGTTGCAAATCCCTAAGTGCTTTGGAAAGTTGCTCTGGCCCTTCCCTCAATAGACGATCGCCTGAATTATCACGTTGAATTAATACCAAATCAACATTAGCCAAAGCAGCGATCTCTCCTGAATTATTAAAAAAATCTGTTTTCCATCTCCATCGAGGACCTTTGCCTTGGAAAATCCAACTTTTAAGCAAAACCTCTTCACCATGCAAAAGTGAGCGCATATATTTTATTTGTAAATCCACAACTGGCATTTCAAATCCTTGATTTGATAAATCGCTATAAGCTAAGCCAACTTTAGATAGTGCATTAATCCTGGCCTCTTCCAACCACATTAAATAAGATCCATGCCACATAACACCTGCATGATCTGCATTTTGAGGCAAGACAGTTTTTCTAAGAACCCAAGGCTTAATTTCAGAATTTCCAGCCATAAAAAAAACTTTAAAGAACTAAAGACTCAACAATTGAAAAAGTCTTTAAATCTCTTAGGTTCTGATTTTCAGCTAAGTAGTTACTTAACTTTTTGGCCCAAGCTTTCCTTTACTGGAATCAGAGAAGAAACTTGATTTTTCTCCATCACTGGTGGAGATATATAGACCTACCAGGAAAATCGTTGGGATGCCAACAAAGAGCAAGCTGATAATAAAACCGAAATTTGTGGTTTCCATGAACTCAAAAAGCCGCTAAAAAGCTAGGAATTAATTCAGACTATAAAGGGATAACAGCCAACTCATTTGCAAAGAGCTTGAAGAATTAGATGTTGTAACGAGAAACAATCAAAATATTCATAAGCTTAATTGCAAAAAACCAGGAATTATTTTGGTAAATCCTTAGACAAAGCTTCATCCATCAATGATTCAACGTTAGCTGGCGGAGACTGTGGCTTAGTGAGGACAATTGCAGAAGTTTTGACAACCGCCTGACAAGCGAGTCTCCAATTACCTGGACGACCTCTCAGCTTGGTTTGCTCAATGTCCGTAATAGGTGACAAAGAATCTTGTTGCCCTTCTGCTACAGAAACATAACAAGTAATGCATTGACCATACCCTCCACAATTTCCCAATTTTCCTTTGAATCCATAAAGTTCCAGACCTTCCCTCAAAGCAACTTCTCGAAGATTTTCTCCAAATTGACACTTAACATCTCTTCCTTCTCTAACGAAACGAATAATTGGCATAGTTCGAAAAACAACAAAGTTGCAATTCAATTTTGACTTGTCAAACAGCCAAATGTCCCTAAATAACTGGCAAAAAGAACATTTTCACTGATTTTCTTTCGGTTCTAAATTCATTTTTCAATGTTGCTGGAATATCAACAGTCGTTGCAGCTGAGCACAACCTGCCCCTTCTCGATAGAAGAACCTTTACGATCATCGGGTCTAGCTGCATAATAAGCAGCTTCGTTACTCGAAATCTTACCCATGGGATTGCCCTGGTATCGGGTGCACTCAGTCGTAATTAACGACCCTGGCCGACTTCTGGCCGTGCACCTCATGCACACAGCTTTGCTAGCCGGCTGGGCCGGCTCCATGGCCCTATATGAATTGGCCATATTCGATCCTAGCGATCCAGTCTTGAACCCTATGTGGCGCCAAGGCATGTATGTCATGCCTTTTATGGCCCGCTTAGGGGTTACAAGTAGTTGGAATGGTTGGGACCTGACTGGCGGTGTCGGTTCATTCGACTTTGATTCATTAGGGTTCTGGGGAAAAGCTCTTCCTTATTCAACTTTTGAAGGCGTCGCAGCAGGTCATATCATCTTCAGTGGTCTGTTAATGCTGGCAGCTATCTGGCATTGGACCTACTGGGATCTTGAACTCTGGGAAGACTCTAGAACTGGGGAACCAGCTTTAGACCTTCCAAGAATTTTTGGAATCCACCTATTACTTGCAGGACTTGCTTGTTTTGGTTTTGGTGTATCACTTTCTTCAGTAGGAATGTGGGTCTCTGACCCGTACGGTCTTACTGGACATGTCGAGAAAGTAAGCCCGGTTTGGGGCGCATCAGGATTTAATCCCTTTAGTGCAGGCGGCATAGTCGCCAACCATATTGGGGCAGGTCTTATAGGAATAATTGGTGGAATTTTCCATATCACCAATAGGCCTGGAGAAAGGCTTTATAGGAACCTCAGGATGGGAAGTCTTGAAGGTGTACTTGCTAGTGCTTTAGCAGCAGTTCTCTTTGTATCTTTTGTAGTCTCAGGAACTATGTGGTATGGATCAGCAACAACTCCAATTGAGTTGTTTGGTCCAACCCGATATCAATGGGATTCCAATTACTTCCAAAATGAAATCAATAGAAGAGTTGAAGCTTCTATAGCAGATGGTGCAAGCAAGGAAGAAGCTTATTCAGCTATTCCAGAAAAGCTAGCCTTCTATGACTATGTAGGTAATAGCCCTGCAAAAGGAGGTCTGTTCAGAGCAGGTGCCTTAGTTAATGGCGACGGTGTCCCCACTGGCTGGCAAGGGCATGTTTCCTTCAAAGATAAAGAAGGAAATGACCTTGAAGTAAGAAGAATGCCTAACTTCTTCGAGAACTTCCCTGTAATCCTTGAAGACAAAGATGGCAATGTTCGTGCTGACATTCCTTTCCGCCGCGCAGAAGCCAAATACTCGTTTGAGCAAACTGGTATTACTGCAACGGTTTATGGTGGTGAGTTAAGTGGACAGACTTTCTCTGACCCAGTTGTTGTCAAGCGTCTAGCACGTAAGGCTCAACTTGGTGAGTCCTTCAAGTTTGATCGTGAGCGTTACAAGTCCGATGGTGTATTTAGAAGTTCACCAAGAGCTTGGTTCACATATGCTCATGCATGCTTTGGATTGCTCTACCTATTTGGGCACTGGTGGCATGCTGCAAGGACTCTTTACCGCGATACCTTTACTGGTGTTGATCCAGACATCGGTGATCAGGTTGAGTTTGGTCTCTTCAAGAAACTTGGAGATGAAACCACTCGCCGCGTCCCTGGGCGTGCTTAAACACAAGCAATCTTTAGCCATTATCTAACCCATGGAAGCTTTCACTTACACACTCCTTATGACTTTGGGAGTTGTTACTCTCTTCTTCGCTGTCGCATTTCGCGATCCACCGAAGTTTGACAAATAACTAAAAAAGCCCCGCTTAATTAAAGCGGGGCTTTTTTATGCCTTAATGATCTATTAAAAATTTAATTTCTTTTTGGTTCAAACTTTAATGAATCAAAGGAAAATAGAAATAGTATTCAAAGATTTAAGAGCATTAGCCCTTCTCATTAGACAAAACCATGTATACATTTAAATTAAACCTAAATAATTAGGGCAGAGTATGCAATGCCCCTCTTGCCAAAACACAGATAGTCGCGTCTTAGAATCACGTTCTGCAGATGCAGGAAAATGTGTGAGACGACGCAGGGAATGTCTAAACTGTGACTTCCGATTTACTACCTATGAAAGGGTAGAGACTATACCTGTCACTGTCATTAAAAGAAGTAACGCAAAAGAAATCTTTTGTAGAAGCAAGTTACTCAATGGCCTTACAAGAGCTTGTGAGAAAACTTCTATTAATAATCAAAAAATCGAAGCGATTGTTGATGAAATTGAAACCCATCTCCAGCAAAGTAATCTCAAAGAAATTAGCAGTGTTGATTTAGGAGAAATGATTTTGCTTCATTTAAAATCAGTTAATGAAGTTGCCTATATACGTTTCGCTTCTGTCTATCGTCAGTTCAACGGTATAGAAGATTTCATTGATACTTTGGAAAGTTTTAAACCTTCTAATAAATTTGCGGCAATATCGTAATAGCTGAGGTGTAGAGTGAGTTATCTGTTCCTTTAGGTTGGCAGGCCTAAAGGGCAAATGTACGCATTGCCTCAAGGCATACTGCCCGCAAACCATGTCTGAAAACTCCTCTGCACCTGTTACTGAATTAGAAGAAAGTAACGCGGATAGTCAGATTACTTCGCCAGAGAACGAGCAGAATGCTGATTTAGCAGATCAAGCCGCAACTCATGAAGAGTCTTTTAATACTGAAGAGATACCTTCAGCGGATGATCCAAGTAGCAGAGTTAAAAAGTATGACTTTGATGGTGCTGGCTTTTCTCTAGAAGAGTTTGACTCTTTGTTAGGGAAATATGATTACAACTTCAAGCCAGGAGACATTGTAAATGGAACAGTCTTCGCTCTTGAAACAAAAGGAGCAATGATTGATATAGGGGCAAAAACAGCAGCCTTTATGCCAATGCAAGAGGTTTCAATTAATAGAGTGGAAGGACTTAGTGATGTACTGCAGCCATCAGAGATAAGGCAATTTTTCATAATGAGTGAAGAGAATGAAGATGGTCAATTATCATTATCAATTCGAAGAATTGAATATCAAAGAGCATGGGAAAGAGTTCGCCAACTTCAAAAAGAAGATGCGACTATTTATTCTGAGGTTTTTGCAACGAATAGAGGTGGTGCTCTTGTTAGAGTTGAAGGGTTAAGGGGTTTTATACCTGGTTCTCATATCAGTACTCGCAAAGCAAAAGAAGAACTTGTTGCAGAATATTTACCTCTAAAATTTCTTGAAGTCGATGAAGAAAGAAACAGACTAGTTCTTAGCCATAGAAGAGCTCTTGTTGAAAGGAAAATGAACCGCCTAGAAGTAGGTGAAGTTGTAGTAGGTGCAGTTCGTGGAATTAAGCCATATGGAGCATTTATTGACATTGGAGGGGTAAGCGGATTACTTCATATCTCAGAAATCAGTCATGAACATATTGAAACACCACACTCTGTACTAAACGTGAATGATCAAATGAAAGTGATGATCATTGACTTAGATGCAGAAAGAGGTCGCATTTCCCTTTCAACAAAAGCATTAGAACCAGAGCCTGGAGACATGCTGACAGATCCTCAAAAAGTCTTTGATAAAGCAGAAGAAATGGCTGCAAAGTATAAGGAGATGCTTTTAGAACAAGCTGAAGAAGGTGAAAATCCAATAACCTCAATGGAGGTTTAATTAATTAAATTAAATGCATCAACTCCTTCTTAGAGGGGAACCAATCAGCAGAGTTAATGGCATATTATTTGATAAGGATGGTACATTAATTAGCAGTGAAGAGCGTTTATTAAAGCTAGCAAAATCAAGAATTAAAGAAGCTATAAAAGCATATGCAAAATATACTAAATCCAAAAATGATATTGAGTATTTATTATCCAAAGCATATGGGATAACTGCAAATGGAATTAATCCCAATGGATCTATGGCAATAGCATCTAAAAAAGACAATCTAATATCAACAGCTACTATTTTTTCTATTCTTGGAATGAGCTGGTCAAATTCATTACAAATTTCACATGATATTTTTCAAAAAGCAACTGTTAAAGACACTGAATCTAATAACAATGAGTCAAAAGATAATCTTCTCCCTGGAGTCCAAAACCTTCTTAAAGAATGCAATAAGAAAGGAATAAAGTTAGGGGTTATTAGTAATGATACTAAAGATGGTATTAAGCAATTCCTGCGGAACAATAATCTTGAAAAAAAAATTCCTTATTTTTGGAGTTCTGAAGATTACCCACCAAAGCCCAACCCAACTTCAGTGAAAAACCTATGTAAGTTAATGAACTTAAAAGTTTCCGAATGTATCCTCATTGGAGATGCTGATACCGACCTAAAGATGGCTCGCAGCAGTGGAACTTCATTAGCTCTTGGCTACACTGCTGGATGGAAGAATCCACCTTTATTATATGAACATCATCATCTACTAAATCATTGGGATGAGTTAAGTTTCCAATAAACCTATAAAATAAACTGTCAAATAAGCAACTATCTTCAATAAAAGTGCCTAGCTTTGTTTTCACTTCTGAATCTGTTACAGAAGGTCACCCTGACAAAATTTGCGACCAAGTTAGTGATGCAATCTTAGATGCTCTCTTAGATCAAGACCCAAACAGCAGAGTTGCATGTGAGACTGTTGTAAATACGGGGCTATGTCTAATTACTGGGGAAGTGACTTCCAAAGCAAAAGTTGATTTCATAAATCTAGTAAGGGAAGTAATTAAAGAAATTGGATACTTTGGAGCAAAAGCTGGGGGATTTGATTCAAATAGCTGTTCAGTTCTTGTAGCTTTAGATCAACAATCTCCAGATATTGCTCAAGGTGTTGATGAAGCTGATGATCACAGCGGAAATCCGTTTGACCAAGTGGGGGCTGGCGATCAGGGCATAATGTTTGGATTCGCCTGTGATGAAACTCCAGAATTAATGCCATTGCCAATAAGCTTGGCTCATAGACTCTCTAGAAGACTCGCAAAAGTTAGGCATGATGGCACTCTGAAATATCTTCTACCAGATGGGAAAACTCAAGTCAGTGTCTTATATGAGAACAATAAGCCAACTGCCATTGATACGATATTAATATCCACTCAACACACAGCAGAAGTAGAAGGCATTACCTCAGAAAAAGGAATAAGAGAACAAATTAGTAAGGACTTGTGGGAATTAGTAGTCAAACCAGCAACCGAAGACCTTCCTATTAAACCAATACAAGAAAAAACACGCTTTTTAGTTAACCCAACTGGAAAATTTGTTGTTGGCGGGCCACAAGGAGATGCAGGGCTAACTGGGCGAAAGATAATTGTTGACACTTACGGCGGTTATGCAAGACATGGTGGTGGAGCTTTTTCTGGAAAAGATCCGACAAAAGTAGATAGGTCTGCAGCATATGCTGCAAGATTTGTAGCAAAAAGTCTTGTAGCTGCAGGCTTAGCTAGTCGTGTTGAAGTTCAGCTTAGTTATGCAATAGGAGTAGCCAATCCAGTTTCTATTTTGGTCGAAGCTTTTGGAAGTGGGAAAATGTCAAACGAAGCACTTACAGAATTGGTTACCGAAAATTTCGATCTACGTCCTGGTGCAATTATTGAACAATTTGGGCTTAGATCATTACCCAATCAAAGGCAAGGACGTTTTTATAGGGATGTAGCTGCTTACGGTCATTTCGGCAGGCCCGACCTTAATCTTCCTTGGGAAGATGTTCAAGACAAAGCAAAAGAATTAATTGAATCTCAAAAGTAATCTGAAATCACAATGACAATAAAATCATCATTAGTGCTAGGGATCGACCTTGGCACAAGTGGTGTACGTATTGCTGTAGTTAATCAAAATAATAAGCTTATTCACTTAGCTTCCTGCGAATACTTTGAGGATTTAAGACTTTGCAAAGACTGGCAACAATGTTGCAAAAATCTTATTGAAAAGATCCCTGTTGAAATCAAAGATAATCTAATTGCATGTGCTGTAGATGGAACTTCAGGCACTTTAATGGGATGCAATTACAGCGGGGAGCCTCTAGGGGAAGCATTGCCTTATTTTGTGCAATTTAACGAGAAGCTAAAAAATACATTCGACCCTCAGCACACCAGTATTGGCAGAGCATTACATCTAATCAAAAAGCATGGTAAAGAAATTTTATTAAGGCATCAAGCAGACTGGATAAATGGATGGCTATTAGATAATTGGACGTGGGGAGAAGAAGGAAACAATCTTCGACTTGGCTGGAACCAATTAGATAATTCATGGCCAAAACAATTAAAGGATATTTCTTGGTTTAATGCTTTACCGAAAATTGTAAGCAGTGGAAGTGTTTTAGGAAAGATTTCCCCAACAAGAGCAAAGGAATTATGCCTTCCCAAAAAACTTAAGATAATTGCTGGAACAACTGATTCAAATGCTGCCGTATTAGCCACAGAAGCCTCGTATGAAGAAGGCATTAGTGTTCTAGGAAGCACCATCGTCATCAAACGTTTTACACAGAAGCCTCTAGAGGGTGTTGGCATTTCAAATCATCGCTTATATGGAAAATGGTTGACGGGAGGAGCCTCTAATGCTGGTTGCACTGTTCTTAAAAGATTCTTTAGTGATAAAGATTTAGCTGAATTAAGTAGACAAATTGATCCTGAAACAAATAGCGGACTAGAACTTCTTCCTTTACCTTTTAAAGGAGAACGATTCCCAGTAAATGATTCCAACTTAAATCCCATTCTTGAACCCAGACCAGTCAGTGATTCACTTTATCTTCAAGCTCTGCTAGAAGGTCTTTCTCGAATAGAAGCTATGGGATGGCAAAAACTCGCAAATCTAGAGTTCAGAGATCCGCCAGAAAAAATCATTACCATTGGAGGTGGTGCAAGAAATCCACAATGGAGAAGAATTAGAGAAAGAATAATTGGCATCCCAATTAAAACCTGCTCAAGAACACCTGCAGAAGGAGTTGCGCTTCTTGCCTTAAAAGCGATGCGCCGAAATCCCTAAGGATGATTATTCCCATAGCAATACCGATTCATTTCTGCGCATTCATAAATCAAAGAATTCTTCTAATGGAAATTAGCGTTAGCGTTGATATAAGATAAATAATGGTTCTATATAGTTAGCGCCAAGCCGGGATAGCTCAGTTGGTAGAGCAGGCGACTGAAAATCGCCGTGTCCGCAGTTCAAATCTGCGTCCTGGCACCATTATTTGCATGACATACTCTAAAAATACTGATTTAATCAAAATAAAAAATATAAGCGGAATTCATTTAAAGCATTAACTATATTATTTTTTTAAATCTGTTCCATTAATCTTTTAATCAAATAATTTTCATAGTCTTAGGCATATTTACAGTGACTGATAAAGTGTTGGTATAACAGCTTTCTTGAAAAGTACTTTTCTAAAGCTTTTGAACAAGGTGATCTTTGATAATCTATTAAGATCATTCAAACAACAATGAATAAGATGAAAGAACACAATAATTTCTACGATAATGCTGATAGTTTTGCAATGGTTTTTGATGAAGCTTGGAAAGAAAAGCAATTCAAGAACGATGACAAGTTAACAATTGATCAAAAAATAGAAACAATAATCGAACAAAATAAAGACCACCCATTTATAAAGTCTTCTCCAGCCAAAGCGATCAGTGTTGCAAAATTTCGATTACGGCTACTACAACTAGAATAGTAAAATGCTATGTTTTTTATTTTAAAGAATAAAGCTCTATAGATGAGATGATTTACTTAGACTCAGATCACTTTGAAAAAAGCACAACATTTAAAACCCCTAAATCTCCTAAGGCTTAGCCTATTTCAGGGATGCTTAGGCTGCCTGGCAGTGATTTTTGCTGGCATGCTTAATAGAATAATGATCACAGAACTTGCTTTCCCAGCAATACTTGTTGGAGGAGGGCTTGCTTTTGAACAATTAGTTGCACCCTCAAGAGTGCTCTTTGGCAATATCTCTGATAGTTGGCCAATTAAAGGTAGAAAAAGAACCCCTTATATATATCTAGGTTCTGCAGCCTTTTGTTTCTTAGCTGTTTTATCAATACCAATAATTTTCTTAACTGAGAAGGCTTTAGCACAAGGATCTTTCGCTGCAATATCAGCAAGTGTGATTTGCTTATGTTCATTATTTGCCCTTTACGGCTTGGCCATATCAATGTCAACTACGCCTTATTTAGCATTAGTTATTGATCTTACAGATGAGAAAGAAAGGCCTAAAGCCGTCGGCATTATTTGGTGCATGCTAACTATCGGTATTATTGTTGGGGCTATCGCAATTTCAATTACAACTAAAAGCTTAGATGGCATAACTGACCCTGCATTACTCCAACCAACACTTCAACAGTTCATGCTTAGAGTTAGTACAATAATTTTTATAATTTCGATAATTTCTTGTTGGGGAATAGAACCAAAAAGCAAATCCCTAACTAAAGGCAGCAATAAACATCGGCAAGAGATTGGTTTAAAGTCAGCATGGTCCTTGATTAGATCTAGCAAGCAAATTTTTATTTTCTTTGCTTTTCTTATTTTTTATACTTTAGGCCTTTTCCTTCAAGATCCTATTTTGGAAAGTTTTGGAGGGGAAGTATTTAACTTACCCATTTCACAAACAACCTTACTTAATGCTTTTTGGGGCATAGGAACATTGATTGGGTTATTAATAGGCGGTCTGTTAATTATTCCAAGTATAGGAAAATTTTCTGCCGCAAAACTTGGTTGTTGGCTAATAGCAATTTCGCTTGGACTATTAGTCATTAGTGGAGCATTGGAAAATAGCAATTTACTTTTTCTCGTTCTATTTATATTTGGCGTTGCTGCAGGGATAGCTACCAATAGTGCCTTATCATTAATGCTTGATCTTACACTTCCTGAAGTTGCTGGAACTTTCGTAGGGGTATGGGGGCTAGCTCAAGCTTTGTCAAGAGCAATGGGTAAATTAATTGGTGGTGGATTGTTAGACTTAGGAAGAATTATAGGGGGGAACGATAACTCTCTATTTGCATTTTCTTTTGTATTCTCAATAGAAATAATCATAATTATAATCTCTATATTTATACTTAATAAAGTGAGTATAAGTAAATTCAAGAATGAAACATCTGCTAAAATGAGCGAGATCCTAATGTCTGACCTAGACAATTGATAATCTTTTAAAATGAAGACTAGCAAAGCAGACTTTATTTCTAGACATTCCCTAGAAGTTAAACTTTCTGATATATCGAAAAGAGAATCATTTAGCTACGGCAAAACACGCGTTTCTGGTAGCAAGCAAACAACTTATATAATGCACTCTAGAAGCGTTTATATGCCCGGCCAGGAAAAACTTTTTACCAGCAATTATCCTGCAAACCCTAATCAAGTAATCGACAAAGAAATGATTCAGCTAAGAAATATTTATAAGCGAAAGAATTATATAAACTCAAAGCAACCTATTGGCTCCAAAACAATTCATAGATCTCAAGATGCATTTACTTATAAGAGGTTTGCCCCTATCAGTGATGAAGCACTTGAGATTGCTGTTGTAGCAGCATATAAACAAATCTTTGGCAACTTAAATCCAATGGAAAGCGAACGTCCTAAAGAATTAGAAAGAAGATTAAGAAATGGGGACATCCCAATTAGAGAATTTATTCGATCACTTGCTAAGTCAGAATTTTATAGTCGTCATTTTATTGAAAGAGTAAGTCAAATAAGATCTGTCGAGCTTAGATTTATGCATCTATTAGGGCGACCACTTAAGGATGAGTCAGAACTAATCAATAATATAAATTTTATAAGAGAAAAAGGCTTTGAATCTCATATTGATTCCTTAATGAATTCTTTAGAGTATGAAGAACACTTTGGAGAAGACATAGTGCCATTTCAAAGGCACTGGAATTCACCCTGTGGCAGTACAACATCAAGCTTTATAAAGACAGCTTTATTCAGAAAAGGTTTTGCTTCCAGTGATAACGTAATTTATAAGTAGAGCTTGTCTATTATGACTATAAAAAGGCCTCCTTCTAACGAAAGCCCAGGTGATCAATCTTCTCAGACCCCTTCAGGTAAGAAAGTACCTATGGCCATGTCAATGATGGTCGATTCAATGGTAAGAATGATTCAAAAGGGGAGCAATAATCTAGAGGATTTAGATTCAAAAGAATCATTAAATAGCAAAAATGGGGATTGAGGAGTTTGTCAACAAAAGTGAAGGCGAATGGAATTCAATGAGAAGCGGGCATTCACTCGCATTCAAACAATTCGAAGAAGTTTTAAGCCATATTTCTATAACTTTACTTCAACCAGATGACACTCAAATAAAAGATTATTTAAAGGAAAGTGAATACTCAAAGCCCCAAATCATATCTCCATTCAAAATAGAATGGTCTGGGGAGTCAAACTGGAAAGGTTCAGATTCGTCAAATGATCTAAGTGGCTGTAGTCTCTTAATCCCTATACCAAGTTCAAAACAAGAAGGAATTATTTTAAGGAGTATGGGCTATACAGAAAAAATAGATGCAATCTCTAACTATCATTTTATATCAGATGGAACCATTGTTTTATCTACTGTCTACGAACAAACAGTTGCTGAAGAACGAATTTGGTTTATTAGTGAAAATGTAAGATGTAGATCTTCCGTAATCCTTTCGTTAGAATCCAAGGCAATTTTGCAAACATCATTTGCATCGGAAATAAAAAGAGTGCATAAACCCTATAGAGAATGAGCTTTAAAGAAAGTCAATCAAAAGTACTTTTTGCCAAAATATTATGTGGAAAATATAGTAATAAGGATCAGGCATATCATCAGCCAAAATTATATGCCTATATGAATATATACTTTAGGCCTTTACCCTGGAATTTATTTAGAGGAATAGGTATTTATTCTGAACAAAGCTATGATTATTCACCTTGGTCACCATACAGGCAAGCGGTACATAGATTAATAGTTAAAGAAAATTACTTTATACTAGAGAACTATAAAATAATAAATGCAATAAGAATTGCTGGAGCTGGCTTTAATTTAAAGCTATTAGATGAAATCAAAAAAGAAAATCTATCTATAAGAAAAAGTTGTGAAATGCATTTCCAGAAAACTGAAGAAGGAAATTATAGAGGCAGTCTGAAGAAAGATGAAAAATTTTTAATTGAAAGAGGAGGGATACAAACTTATCTTGTTAGCAACGTTGAATTTAATAAATATAATTTCAATAGTACTGACCAAGGACTAGATATCCAAACAGACTCAATAGTATGGGGAGCCAAAAATGGACCTTTAAAGTTTAAGAAAATATTCGAAGAAGCCAAATAATGTATTAGTATAAAATAATTATATCAATAAATCATTGACTTTTAATCTAACAAATTTATTACTATCAACCTTAATTCTTAATAAAGCATCTTTAAATTTAATTTGATTCTCCTTATCAATTAATCTTTGAATACACATTAAAGTGGCGTATCTACATACCCAATAAGGTGTCTTTTCTTCATTCAACCAATTTTCATAATTATCATAGAAAATATTCTTATCAATATCTACCGATGCTAAAATTGCTTGCGCCTTGAATTTCATAAATTTAGGCCAACTATCATCTAAGCAATGATTCAGAAGTTCAATAGATATTTTATTATTTTTATCCCCAGAATCATTAATTTTACGAAGAATGATCATAAGGAAGTAAAGTGCTCCGTAATCTTTCTTAAACTCTTGCAAATAATCCTTTATAGTCGTCCAAATTTCTTCCTTAGGGATCTTCAGAAGTGAGCTTAATGCTAGATAGCACTTCCTAAAGTCTGTAGAAAATAATTCTTTCACTAAGAAATTAGAGTTAGTTTTTGATTGATAATGATTTAGAATTCTTATATTTTTTGGGTCATCTAATAAAAGCAAATCTAGTGATTTAGTGAGATTAAATTCAAACAAGTGATCTACAGTCTTATCCCATAATAGTTCAATAGATCTAATCCTAAAGTATGGCGATACTGGAGTTTGAAGTACTAATTCTAATAATGAATATTCTTTTGCATCAATAATATCCTGAACTGCAGATTGTCTATCATTCTGATTATCTAAATCTAGGTTACTTCTTAAAATATCTAGATTATTAGATTCACCTGTTAATCTTGAAATCGCCGCTATAGCAGCTCCTTTAACTCCTGAAGATATCTCATCCTTAACAAGCAACTGTTTTATTTTTGGCAATTCTGAGATTGCTCCCATTTTAGCTAAACTCTGTATGAGTACTCTTTGATTTTGATGAGACTGTTCTAATAAACAGCCAATCAAATTATGCAACTTTGCATCTGCACATGACAGCTCTTGCAAAGCCCAAGCTGCGTTTTCAACAAGATAAGGGTCTTTGCTTTTAAGATTATTTCCTATAATTGTGATTGCTTTTTTACAGCCAAGTCTTCCCAGGACCTCTATAGCCTTTCTCTTGGCTATCAAAATAGAGTTATCCATAGATTCCGAAATAAGTAAATCCATCAGGGCTTCTTCGGTTTCTCGAGAAGGGTATTTAGCAAGATGAAAAACTGCCTTGTAATAATCGCTAGAGAGCTTTAATTCATCTATAGGAGTTTTTAAAATATGCAAAGCATCTTTCTGACTTAATTTAGGGAGAGTATCAAAAGCACCGAAACTCATCAGTTACTTAAAGCAAGCCGATTTTAAATATATGATTAAATCAAACTTTTCTAAAAGATCACTACTTATAAAAACAATTGAAAGAAGACTCTAAGCAAAACTCATTGAATGACAAGACTATTCTAAGTCAAGAAGAGGCTTCAAATTTAGCTGAGGAACTAAAACAAACTCTAAAAGAAGGTTTTAGACCAGAAAAAGATGAAAAGCTAATTAAAAAACTTATTGCTGGACTTGGAGATAATAGAGGAATGCTAAGAAGGACTTTTTCAGAAAGTCTA
This sequence comes from Prochlorococcus marinus subsp. marinus str. CCMP1375, assembly GCF_000007925.1. Classification (NCBI taxonomy): domain Bacteria; kingdom Bacillati; phylum Cyanobacteriota; class Cyanophyceae; order Synechococcales; family Prochlorococcaceae; genus Prochlorococcus; species Prochlorococcus marinus. The sequence goes on along the minus strand of NC_005042.1, from coordinate 329,188 downwards.
GGCGCAATTGGGCCAGCATCTATACCTGAATTACGCGAGGCACTCTTAAAAAGTCCAAATGTCACCACAAGAAGAGCTGCTGCAAAAACATTAAAACTTGTCGGAGACCCATCTGCTTTACCTGATCTTTTAGAAGCCCTGATCAATGATAAAGATCCCGTTGTTCAAGGCTCTTCTGCGGGTGCGATTGCAATATTTGGCGAACATGCGATTGAATATTTTGTTAGGGTTCTAGAGAGGCCAAATAGCTCGGAGATGCAATGTGGTCTAGCACGATGGGGCCTTTCTTTTATAGGAGCAAAAGGGGCCAACTCTCTAAAAGAAGCAGCATTATCAAAAAATCCAAAAGTTCGAGCATCCTGCATTGCCGCTCTAGGGGAACAAACGCAAACATTGTGTGACTTACAGGCAAAAAATATTATTACTAATGCTCTAAATGACGTTTCAATTGAGGTGCAAATTGAAGCCATTAGATTAATAGGAGCACTTAACGAAGAAGATTGGGACCTAGACCTATTAGCCTCAAAATTAAGTCATATAAACCCACAGGTAAGAAAGCAGACAGCATTATCTTTAATGCGACTAAAAGCAAGCAATCAAATAGAAAGATTAAGGAACTCTCTATTAAATGAAGATGATGCCGAAGTTATTAATATTCTTGAATTAAGTATAAAAGTAATCAAAAGGAATACATAGAGACTAATCAAGGATATTAGTTTCCATGGCTTGTATTGCAGCATCCCTAATAAGATCATCTAATGAAGAATCTTGCGCTATTGTGATAAGAAATTGCTGAAGAGAAGAATCGGGAATCTCTATTAATGCAGAAACTGCTGATTTCGCTCGTAGAACATTTTTATCTCTGCAAAGTTTTTTAAGGTATGGAATTGATTCATTCCCAATTTGTCTTAAAAAAGAAATAGACATTAAGACTATCTCAGTAGATTCATCAACAAGCGCTGATTTTAATAGTTTCTGTACATCTTCAGTAAAATTAGTAAGGCTACATTTAGATGCTATTAATACTAATACCTTTAAATAGCTTATTCTAAGTAGATTATCTTTAGTACTAATAAATAAATGTATTACTTCCCTCAATACATCTGTTTCAAAACAAGCAAGTGCCTTTACTGATTTTCTTCTAAGCTCAACATTATCATGGTCCAAATTATTAATTAAACGTGCAATAGATTCCTTAGGCCAAAAATGTTTCATATCTAAACATGCTTTTTGGTTAATATTTGGGTTCGGGTGATCTAGATCGGCAAAAATACTATCCAGGCTAGGAACTTCCTCTCTTCTTTTCATAGAATATATATCTATTAGTTTATTCTCAAGTTCTTAGAAGGTTTTGATCAAGCCAAGGCATTAATAAGGTAATCAAGAAGATTCTTAAACTCAGCGCCAGCTTGCTGACCCATATCATTAGGTATATCTAAATTATCTCGAATATAGGTAAATGCTTCTATATAAGCTGCTGTAGGCAAGAGTTGAATTCGAATCACTTCTCGCATTCCAGCAATGCCCCATTCATCTAATGGCCCAGTGCCTCCAGTAACCAGGCAATAGTTTATCAAACGCAAATAATGATGGATATCCCTAGAGCACTTGTCCTTATTAGCCTGCTCATAGTTCTCAGTGCCATATACGTAATCTAATGCCTGTGAAGTAAATCTATCTATATGAATAGAAAGCTTTTCTGCTGCTTCCAATCGATCTTTAGCCCTATCAAAAGACCCCTTGACAGATTCAATATCACTAATTGTAGGAAATCTGCCAGCAGCGTCGGCTGAAGCTATAACTGTGGTGACTGTTGATTTCATTTGCAGCTTATTTCTAGGGAAGGAATAAAATAATTCATTGAAATGGCCATCAATTTAAAGCATCAATTACTCTGTCAAAATAAGAGGCAGCCTCTGAAGCAATATCTTTACACTCAGCTCCTGACCCTGAATTGATACCTTCAAACATTTTTCTACCAGAATTAGTTTCAGTCATAATTGCAACCGTTGCAATTTTCATGATCTCTATAGCACGAATTGCATTAGACAAAGGAACACCTAAGGCAATATAAGTTTCTTTTAATCCATTAATACATCTATCGTCTAATACAGATGGGTCACCTGCGAGCAATGCATAACTTACATACCTCAAAATAATTTCACCATCTCTTAAACAAGCTGCCATCCTTCTAGTGGGATAGCAATGACCTCCTGGTTGAGTTAAGCCTGTATTCTCACAAACCATTCCTGATATAGCATCTGCAGCTATACAAGAAACATTTTGAGTAATTGCAAGAGTTGCATCTATACGTTTATTTGCATCTGCTACATATTTCCTAAGAGAAGATAACTCTGCACTACCAATAGTGGCACCTTTCGAATCAGCACTTACAACTGCTCTTGAGAATGCATCAAGCATCTGGATACCTAAAAACCAGAAATTATGTGATTTAAGTGCCTCTTACTGGTATTGAAAAGCACCGCTGTCCAACCTAACTCTAATGCCTCTTCTAGAAGAGCAGAAATGGTACTCTGCAATGCTTCTTAACTGAACTAAAGGGGGATTTATACAAAATGCCTCAAATAAGTTATTGAGAAGTCACTTAATCAATAACTTTTCAAGCTTTTGAGCTAGCCTTTTAAGAGTTTAGAGCTGTCATTTTGCAAGCAACTCAAAAAGAAATCAATGCCTCAATAGATGCGTTGAGAAACTACAGAGATAGACTTCAGACTGAAATTATTAATATGTCTCAAAAGCTGCGCATGTCCCAAGTCAAAATTCAGTCTATTTTAGAAGAAAATTCTGAACTAAAACAAATAGAAACCACATTAAAAGCACTAACAGCTCAAAGCAACCAAAATAGTTAAATTTTTTGAACTCAGATGTATAAAAAAGCAAGTAAAATCTAAATCCTTATTTTTATATTTATTTAAACAATTGCAAGATGGATAATCAAATTACATTCCTAGATGGACTTAATAAAGAGCAATCAAAAGCTGTAGATCATTATGAAGGACCTTTACTAGTTGTTGCTGGCGCAGGGAGTGGTAAAACCAGAGCTTTAACACATCGTATAGCACATCTAATATCAGAATATAAGGTTGAGCCTTCAGAAATCCTTGCAGTGACCTTTACAAACAAGGCGGCAAGAGAGATGAAAGATAGATTGGAAATTCTTTTAGCTCAAAAACTAGCAAAAATTGAATTTGGACAGCCATTTTCGACTTTAAAAATATCTATACAAAGTGAACTGCGTACCAGAATATATCGAGAAGTCATAAAAGAAATCTGGATAGGTACTTTTCATGCTCTATTTGCAAGATTACTACGTTTTGATATTGAAAAGTATGTTGATAAAGAAGGCTTGAAATGGACACGACATTTCTCTATTTATGATGAGAAAGATGCGTTAAGCTTGATCAAAGAAATAGTCACAGAAGATTTACAGCTCGATCCTAAAAGGTTTGAACCAAAAAAAATTCGTTGGGCAATCAGTAATGCAAAGAATAAAGGGATTTTACCAGATATTTTAGAAGAAAGTGCAGAAGGATTAAGAAGCAGATTAACTGCTAAGGCTTATAGAGTTTATAGAAAAGCGCTTGCTGCTAATAATGCTCTGGACTTTGATGATCTACTTCTTCTTCCAGTACAATTATTACAACAGAGCAAAGAGACTAGAGACTACTGGCACAAAAGATTTAAACATTTGCTAGTAGATGAATATCAAGATACGAATTGGACTCAGTATGAGTTGATAAAGCTCTTAGTCACCAATGGAGAGCCACCTTCATCGTTCAAGGCATGGGAAGGTAGATCAGTATTTGTTGTTGGAGATGCTGATCAAAGTATATATAGCTTTAGAGCAGCAGATTTTAGGATATTAATGGGTTTTGAACAGGACTTTGGTGCAAATAGTAAAGGCAATTATGATTCAAATGTTGTTAAGCTGGAAGAAAACTATAGGTCAACTTCCAATATTTTAGAAGCAGCTAATTCATTGATTTCTAACAACAAAGAAAGGATAGATAAAGTTTTAAAAGCAACTAGAAGTAGTGGTGATTTAATAAAGCTCACAAGGTGTGATGATGAAATTGCAGAAGCCGAAGCTGTTGTCCATAGAATAAGGCTTATTGATGCAGCTAATAATAATTTAAACTGGAGTGATGTTGCAATTTTATATAGAACTAATGCTCAATCTAGAGTTATAGAAGAATCACTTGTACGTTGGAACATACCTTACATTGTTGTTGGCAGCCTGCGTTTCTATGATAGAAGAGAAGTTAAGGATATTTTAGCCTACTTAAAACTATTAATTAACCCATCTGATAGCGTAAGCCTATTAAGAGTTTTAAATGTTCCTAAAAGAGGAATTGGCAAAACAACTATTCAAAAATTTACAGACGCAGCTAGTCAATTAGGTGTAACTGTATGGGACATCGTTACTGACCCTGAAGCAATTCGTTCATTAGGGGGTAGATCATCAAAAGGATTATTAGAATTCAGAGAGATTATTCAAGAATTACAGTCTCATTTAAATAGCTCCGGTCCTGCTGAAATTATTCGATTAGCATTAGAAAAAAGCGGCTACATAAAAGAGCTTATTTCGATTGCAACAGATGAAGCCGAAGAACGGCGAAGAAATCTAGAAGAACTTGTAAATGCTGCTCTTCAATATCAAGAGGAAAATGAAGCAGGAGATCTTGAAGGGTTCTTGGCAACAGCAGCTCTTGCAAGTGATGCAGACAATAAAGACAGTTCGCTTAACCGAGTAACTCTAATGACTTTGCATAGCAGTAAAGGCTTGGAATTCCCAATAGTTTGTCTTGTAGGAATGGAGCAAGGTCTATTCCCTAGTTATCGTTCACTTGATGATCCAGCTTCTCTAGAAGAAGAACGCAGACTTTGCTATGTCGGCCTAACAAGGGCTAAAGAAAAATTATGTCTATTTCATGCAAATGAAAGAAGGTTGTGGGGAGGCATGCGTGAACCTGCAGTTTCATCAATATTTCTTTCGGAAATTCCTTCAGAGCTAATAGAAGGTGACATCCCGCTATCAGGGGGAACAGTTTTAAGAAGAGATAACCGGCTTGAACGCTTGACTCGTGTTGATAGAGGCTCACCATCAGATGTTTCGAAGAAATCCCATGATGCTCCTAGCAACGCAGTAAGAAGGTATAGTTCCGGTCCAGCCCCAGGCAAAAAATGGTCCATAGGGGATGTCGTAATTCATTCCCGTTTTGGTCGAGGTGAGATAACACATGTTTTTGGAAGCGGAGAAAAAATTTCAATAGCCATTAAATTTATTGGCATGAGTCCAAAGATTCTTGACCCGCGCTTAGCTCCAATTAAGCCAATTGACGAACTTTAAAAGTCAAACTGTTGAGGAAATTACTTTTTAAAATGATCGAAGAACAACCTATCTTTCTAAGGCCATGAAAGGCCTTCCTAAAGCCAAGTTTACAGATGAATTCCCAAACTTGCCTCAAGGTCTTTGTAAGAACTTGACTTTAGCGGCAGATCAAGCTGCTGTTAAAAGAATTGCAATAGTTGGAGGGTTTGTGCGCGATGAATTAAGCCATCTGATTCACAATGAATCAAAACATAACTTTCGTGACATAGATCTTGTTATCGAAGGTTCGGTAAAAGACTTTGCGATGCAGCTACAAAAAAACCTTGGAAAATCAAACGTCATAATTAATCGTCTAAATCCTTCCTATCTAACAATTGAATTAAAAATAAATGATGTTGCTATAGATGTTGCAAGAGCAAGAATAGAAAGATATGAAAACCTAGCTGAAAACCCGAAGATTGCACCCAGTGAAATAAATAAAGACTTATTTAGGCGAGATTTCACAATTAATTCCATTGCATTTGACTTGAAATCCAAAGAGCTGATAGATCCTTACGAGGGTATAAATTCAATATCAGAAAAAAAAATCGAATTTATACATGACAAAAGCGTCTCAGAAGATCCAACCAGAGTCTTTCGAGCCTCTCGTTATTCAGCAAGACTAGGTTTCAACTTAACTCCTTTAGCAATCAAACAAATACGCTCAACAATAAAAACATGGCCTTGGCATTGGACTACACAAATGCCTCCTGAAAATGCTCCTGCTGCTCTAGCCACGAGACTGCGTATGGAACTAGAACTTTTATTTGATGGAACAGAGCAATGGAGAGGAGCACTTCAACAGCTTCAAGAATTGGGAGCATTGATTTTGCTCGACCAAGAGCTTCAAAACAACAAACATTGGGAACAAAGAATTAGCTGGGCATTCAAGTTAGGTGTAAGTCCATTGACTGCTTTTATTGCAGGGTCGTCAAATCCATATTGCCTTGGCATGCGATTACAAATACCAAAAAAAGAACAACAACTTTTAATTGAAAGCAAAGAAATAATGGACCATTTTTGTTCTATTAGTTTGTCAGAAAATATTGAGGTTTGGGATCCCTCAAGATGGTGCGAAGAAATTGAATCAACAAATTGGAAGCCTGAATCTATAGCAATTACAATCTGCTTAATGCCATCATTCTGGAGCTTCTTATTAAGATGGTGGGAAAAGTGGCGGCTCGTGAAATCAAAAATAACAGCTAAAGATCTACTTCAGACTGGATGGAAGTCTGGTCCAGAATTAGGTTTAGAACTTAAAAGGCTTAGATATATCGAACTTAAAAAAAAGTAATCAGAATAAATTTATTTTTCAAGGCCTAAAGAGTATCAACAAAACCAATTCTATGCCAATAATAATTATCTATTAAACTGTTAGCAATTTTTGATTCACAAGATATAACTAATGGTCCACAAGTTTGAGGATCAACTAATAATTCTTTGATTAAATGAACTTCTTGCATTTCTGATGAAATATCCTCCATTATTAGTTCTATGAATGGAACAGTTTTATTTTTTAAATTTAATAATTCTAAAAAGCATCTATTTGAAGGTGCAAGAGTACTTTCATAACCTAATTTGAACAAGTTTTTCACTCCATCTAACACTGGAATTGAATTAGCAAAAAGATTGATTTTTACAAGAGGGAGAGAAGCTTTTAATCTTTTAATATTAGTAGCTTGAATCATTTCGCCTAAATGTCCAAGCAATCCAAATCCGGTGATATCAGTACAAGCATGAATCAAAAATGAATCATTAGTTTCTAAAGATTGTTTTCTAAGACCTTCCACAAAAACATGTTGACTTTGAGATAACTGAAATAATGCGGCATCAACATGTTTAGCAGGTACTGCTCCCTTCATTGCTGCAGAGAAGATCACTCCAGTACCAATTCCTCTGCTTATGAGGATTTCATCTCCAATCTGAAGGCCTCCTTTACTCCAAGGACGAATATTTGGGACAACCAATCCATTAATAGAAAGAGAAATTTCTATATCCATAGAAATATTTCCTGACAATTCAGTCCTAGATTCATAAGTATGTCCACCAATTAGCTCGGCACCTTGAGGCATTAATGCTGATTTAATTCCTGAAAGGCATTGAATCAAAAGCTCTTGCTGTAATTTCTGATGAATGGTTGGGAGAGTTATTACAGCTTGTGCAGAAGTAACAGAAGCTCCTCTTGCCCATAAATCTGAGCATGCATGCAAAGTAGTTAGGCGAGCATTAAGCCAAGGATCATTTGAAAGAGCAGGAAAGCCATCAACACTTTGCAGCCAAAGGCCTTTATCTAAAGAAGAAGCAACCAATGCAGCATCTTCTGGATAATTAATTAAGTTGTCAAGTTCAGCTGATTTCAAAGCTGATTTGAGAGGCTGCGCCGCAACTTTTGAAGCACAGCCTCTACAAGCAATTATTTTTTCCTCATACTCAACCATTGAAAGCTCCTCGAAACCTTTTACAAAACCTCTATCAATGCTTTGCTTAAGTTTCCAAATCAAACGATTAGGACCAATCACCACAAAGCCCCAAAGAGACCACGCTATTGACATATTGGATTTAGATATACCACCAACTAATTTCAACGCTATTGACTGAGGTCTCCAAGCTAAAAGGCTCTTTCCCGATAAAGATCTTTCAAGATTTTTAGCTAACGGTTTAGCTGCACGAACCGCCCAGACCCCTGAAGGAGGACGACTATTTTTTGCGAGTACTCCACAATCACCAACAGCAAATATATCTGGCCGACCTGGAATCTCAAGAGTTGGAAGAGTAATAATTCTACCGGCATTATTGACCTTCAAACCACTGTTTTTAAGCCATTTTGGGGCTTCATTCCCTGTACAAATAACTGCAGGGCCATCAACTAAACTCTTAGGACTAATTATATCGATTTTCGCTAAATTAATAGCTTTCTTAAATCTCCAATTCAATTTTCTACTAAAAGCTTGCAATCTCAATTCTCGAGCAGGCCATCTTTTTCTCAAAGCAAAAACAATCTCTAATGCAGCAAGGCCAGAACCAATTACTGTAAAAGGCTTAGTCGATTCATTCTGTGACTCAACATCAAGTTCTTTAATACATTCCAAGGATTTCTCGAATGGTCTAATTGGAAAAACATCACTTCTATCTTTGAGATAAGAGGTATCTTCATCAACAAGTGTTTCTGAGCCAACATCAAGGCTTAATCTTGAAAAGCCTATAGAAGCACGGTTATGGAGAAATAATCTATTCTCATATATGTCTAGTGAATGAATTTCTCCAACAACTAATGAAACTCCTGCTTTATCTGTAAGTCGCCTCAAATCAATGGAAACTTCATCTAATTGATAATCACCAGAGATAAGCCCAGGAAACATCCCTGAATAAATCGTTGAGCTATCTCGATTAACCAAAGTAATTAAACACTTTGGTTTTAAATGAGGCTTCATTGCCCAACGTTTTAAAACAAGGGCATGAGTATGACCACCACCTGCAAGCAAAAGATGATCAACAAACATTTTTCTTCAGAAGAGATTGAACAAGATGGCAAATCTTGTTTGTTAAAAAATGCAAGACTTGGGGTCTTAGGGGGAAGCGGTCTTTATTCAATCGACAGCATTGAAAATATAAAAGAGCTTGATATAGAGACCCCCTATGGTAAACCTTCCGATAGTTTGCGCATAGGCAATCTAGGAGGTATGGAGGTAGTTTTTCTTGCTAGGCATGGAAGACATCATATATATACTCCTACAGAAATTCCTTACAGAGCAAATATATGGGCATTACGCTCATTAAATGTTCGTTGGATCCTTTCACCATCAGCAGTTGGATCACTTCAAGAACAAGTAAGACCTCTAGATATGGTTGTACCCGATCAATTTATTGACAGAACTCATCAAAGACCTCTTACCTTCTTTTGCGATGGTGCAGTTGCGCATGTGACGATGGCAGACCCCTTTTGCCCAACTCTTTCAAGATTGCTAGCAGAGGAAGGCGAACTACTAATGCCCGAAGCTCGTCAAGTCCATAAAGGTGGTACTTACCTTGCAATGGAAGGTCCTGCATTTTCAACTCGAGCTGAATCTCAACTCTATAGAAGCTGGGGTTGCAAGGTTATTGGCATGACAAACCACACAGAAGCAAGACTTGCTAGAGAAGCGGAAATTGCATATACATCTTTATCTATGGTTACCGATTATGACTGCTGGCATGAAGGTTTTGGGAATGTCAGCGTAGATCTAGTAATTGAAAACCTCGCGGCCAATGCAAAATTGGCCAGCAAAATAGTAGAGGCTACTGCTAAACGAATATCAAAATTATTGCCTCCAAGTGAAGCTCATACAGCTTTAAAAAATAGCCTTATGACTTCTAAAGATAAAGTCTCAGAGACAACTAGGGAAAAAATAAACTTATTTACTGAAAACTACTGGGGTAAATTCAATAAATAAAAGAGAATTAGATTCGAATCAACAGATCAGGCAGATCCTACACCTGTATAAGAACCATAAAAGAAGATCCCTAGAACAAAAATAACTGCAATACCTCCTGCAGTTGCGACTAACCACAAAGGTAACTGCCCTTCAGTCCAACGACGTTCCCACGAAACAGCTGGTCGACCATCTGGGAGTCTATCTGGGAGACGGCCATCAGGTCCCTTTAATTTAGAGCTCATGATTGAAGAAGAATTTAATTAAAGAAATAGCTTGAGAACAAAATCCCGAGGACAAAAACAAGCAAAAGCCCTAAATAAAGGCTTGTTCGGTTCAGCTCAACCGAAAGCTTGTTTGGATTTGGATTAACTTGCATAGCTAGATGGATAAGTCGTAAATCAACGACGGATGAACTGCATTGCTGCAATAGCACCCAAGAAAAATACTGTTGGGATTGCCAATGCATGTACTGCAAGCCAACGCACCGTAAAAATGGGGTAGGTGCGGACTTCGACAGCCTGTAAGGGAGAAGAAGAGTTTGTCATTGGTTATTTCAGGCGCAGGTCAAGTTGAGCCTTGGATTCAAAGCGTTGTGACACTACTGGAGCCTTAGTTTCAGAAGCCTGAAAATAGGTGTCTGGTCTAGGAGTTCCAAATGCGTCATAGGCAAGGCCTGTAGACACAAATAAAAATCCAGCGATAAAAATCGCGGGCAGTGTTACGGCATGGATGATCCAATAACGAACACTGGTGATGATCTCAAAAAACGGGCGTTCCCCGGTAGAGCCGGCAGCCATAGCCTCACGCGGTATTAGCTGCTAGATACTAACAAGGGTGTATCTAAAGTTAGGGCAGGTGTATCAGCATGGTTACAGAGCGTTGTGCATTGGGCACCTAATTATGAATATCCAACCCATCGCAAAACATGCCCTCTTTCCCCTAATACAAAGCCTTTAGGAGGATTGCCATTAGGATTCTTGAGGAAAAATATGCGAATAAAGTTTGTTGGTGTTGCGTAACCAATTGGATCTTTTTCCCAACTATTTCCATCATCTTTGCTCACTAAAAGTGTCCCATTTCCTCCTCCTGCCCAAATATTTCCTTCAGGATCCCAAGCCATATCCATATAGTTATACCCATTAACTAAAGGAATAATCGGCTTAGACCAACTTTCATAGTCTCCGGAAGCATCATTTAGTCGAATCTCAGCTCCACGAGAAAGCATCCACAATTGACCATCAGGTTTAAACCCTAAAGTTTGAACTCTTTTACTACTAGCTCTTTGATGAGACTGCCAAGCTTGATCTGTTTTATCTAAAGTGACAAAGAAATTTCCCAAGCTACTAACGCTGACATAAGTTCCATCTTCTTTTCGGCGTAAATCACGTACTCCTCCGGAAGCTTCGGCAACCCTTCCTTCCCAATTCTTGCCTCCATCAGTCGTCCGATATACAGCCCCAGCAGTGGTAGCTAATTCAGCAGAAGATGTATCAAGGGTAGTAATCAAATAAGGATTTCCAGGCAACTGACTTCCTAGAGATAGCCTTGTCCAATTTTTCCCAGCATCTTCACTATGTAAAACCAAATTAGGTTGTCCCACGATCCAGCCTTCATCTTCTTTAAAATCAATGCTCATCAATCTAAAATTTTCTTCAGCAGGAATATCCAAATCTCTTTCTTCCCAAGTAGATCCTCCATCAGTTGTTTCAAGAATTAGTCTGTTTGCTCCAACTAAGAAGCCATGATTGTCATCCACGAATGCAATATCAAGAGGATTGTCATCATTGGCTAATTCAATCTCTTCCCAAGGACTACTTGATTGGACGGGGATTCTTGTTGTTGTTACGCAACCACTTAGGCCTAGCCCAAGTACGAAAATCAGAATCAAGTTAAAGGAAAATTTAATTAAACGATTCATAGGAGCCTTAATGCAGTGAATAAAGGGATAAGAAACAAGCAGCAGCAAAAGCTAAACCACCAAAAATAAGGACATTCTTTTGACCTGGAGGAAGAGTGTTAAAGCCAAAGCCATAAACAACGTTCTCTTCGAAACCATCACTAGGTTTAAATTTAGCGCCTATATCTTTGTAAGCAGAATATTTTGATCTACAAACTGGGCATCGAAACTTTGTCTGATCAATGTCCAAGAAAGAGGTGCCTGGTGAAATTTTATATTTCTTCAGCCCTTCCTTAGGATCATAAACATACCCACAATCTGTGCATTCAAATCGATTGAGGCTAAGATCCTCTTTGAGATCAGTAACTTCATGATCTGAGGTTTTCTCTGCATTAATAGGACTTTGGCCAATTTTATTGGCTTCTGTCTGATCTAATGCAGGTTTTAGTTCATCGCTCACCGTTTGCAGTCTCACACAACCCAACTCTATCGAGGAAAGTGACCTTAAGTGAGTGCCAAACTAATAATCAAGTATTTAATGCCCAATGTTTACTCTCCCAGGCTACGATGCATTTCTTGGTTTCCTTTTAATATCAGCAGCTGTTCCTGCTCTAGCGTTAGTAACAAACAAGCTAATTTCTCCAAAAAGTCAGCCTGGTGAAAGAGAACTTACCTATGAATCTGGGATGGAACCCATTGGAGGGGCTTGGATTCAATTTAATATTCGCTATTACATGTTTGCCCTAGTTTTCGTTATTTTTGATGTTGAAACAGTATTTCTTTATCCATGGGCAGTTGCATTTCATAAACTTGGCTTATTAGCATTTATAGAAGCACTCATTTTTATTTCAATTTTGATAGTTGCACTAGCATATGCTTGGAGAAAAGGAGCACTTGAATGGAGCTGATTCATTGAATAACATTCCTTCAATAGAAGCTGTAAAAGACATTCGTTCAGGAACATGTGGTCCTGTTGCTGCTCCAGCGGTTACATCCGATTTAAGTGAAAATATTATTCTCACTAGCTTGGATGATCTCCATAATTGGGCAAGGTTAAGCAGCCTATGGCCTCTGTTATATGGAACTGCATGTTGTTTCATTGAATTTGCTGCTCTAATTGGTTCTAGATTTGATTTTGATCGATTCGGATTAGTCCCTAGAAGTTCCCCAAGACAAGCTGATCTTTTAATTGTGGCTGGGACTGTAACTATGAAAATGGCACCTGCATTAGTAAGGCTTTACGAGCAAATGCCAGATCCTAAATATGTTATTGCAATGGGCGCTTGCACTATTACAGGGGGAATGTTTAGTGCTGACTCAACTACTGCTGTTAGAGGAGTTGATAAATTAATTCCAGTAGACCTTTATTTACCTGGATGTCCACCTAGGCCAGAAGCAATTTTTGATGCAGTTATCAAACTCCGTAAAAAAGTAGGAAATGAATCTTTTCTTGAAAGAAAAAAAATAACTCAAACACACCGTTATTTCACAATCACTCATAAAATGAAAAGGATTAATCCATTAGTAAATGGATCTTACTTAAATGCAAAGACTCAAAAAGCAGCTTTAAAAGCAGGGGATGATATATCACTTCCCACAAAGTCTGAATCAATTGAAACCACAACTAAAGAGTTGAATTAATTATGAATGAAGAATTAGATAAAAAAATAACAGAAGAAACTAATCAGGAAGTCTTAGAGCCTCAAAGAGGACCAATCAGTGAATTATTGTGCAAAGAAGGGTTGGAACATACTGTCAACGAAGTTGACCATATAGGGATTGAAATCATTAGTGTAAAGCCCGAATTTCTTTTAGATATTATTGTGAGTTTAAAAAATAATGGCTTTAATTATCTAGAATGTCAAGGTGGATATGATGAGGGCCCAGGTTTAAACATTGTCTGTTTTTACCATTTAATTGCAATAGAAAATTATAAGGATAGTGATAAGCCAAGAGAGGTTAGGGTGAAAGTATTTTTAAATAGAGATGGGGATCTAAAAGTCCCTTCACTTTATAAGATATTCCGAGGTTCTGATTGGCAAGAGAGAGAAACTTATGACATGTTTGGAGTAAATTTTGTTGATCATCCTCATCCTAAAAGGTTATTGATGCCAGAAGATTGGAAAGGGTGGCCATTAAGGAAAGACTATATACAACCAGACTTTTATGAAATGCAAGATGCATATTAATTACGCATCTCTTTTATACTTTTTATAAAAGCGCATCACTGCTAAAGATAGTTTCCTAGGATCATGCCTTAAAACAGACTTAGATATTATTTTTGATTCCTGTAATGATGCTTTGAATAATCTATAACCTTGAGATCTAAGCCTATTCCAATCACATATAACAGGCTCAGCTCCTCTAGAAAGATAATATTCAAGCAAAGCAGATGGTGGTAATTCTTTTTGTGCAAGAATCGAATTAAAGATTCTCCTTGTAACACCAAAACTTGCTAACTGAGCCTCAATTGCTCTGATATGCCCTGCCAAGTCGAGTCCATCAGTCTCACCAGGTTGCGTCATTAGATTACATATATATAGCTTTGGAGCCTTACTCCTTTGAATTGCTTCAACAATCTCAGGTACAAGTAAATTAGGTAAAAGAGATGTATACAAACTCCCAGGCCCAAGAACAATTAACTCGGCATTTTCGATTGCTTCTATTGCGCTTGGCAATGCTGGAGGCTGCTCTGGATAACAGCCAATTCTAATAATTGGTGACCTTACATTACCTATAGCTGACTCCCCTTCAATTCGTTCACCATTTTCAAGTTCAGCCCATAAACGAACATCAGCATTTGTAGCTGGAACAACTTGGCCTTGTACAGCAAGAACACGACTAGAAGCAGTAATTGCAGTTTCTAAATTCCCTGTGATGGAAGTCAAAGCTGACAAGAAAAGGTTGCCGAAGCTATGCCCAACCAGACCTGTTCCTGATGAAAATCGATATTGGAAAAGCCTAGTTAAAAGTGATTCTTCTGTAGATAAAGCTGCTAAACAATTTCTAATGTCACCAGGAGGTTGAACACCTAATTCTCTTCTTAAAATGCCACTACTACCGCCATCATCTGCAACAGTAACAATAGCGGTTATTCGACTGCTATACCTTTTCAACCCTTGAAGCAATGCGGAGAGGCCTGTACCGCCTCCAATAGCAACAATATTCGGCCCCCTATTAAGCTTACTTTTAGCTCGCAAAGCATCTATTAAAACATCATCCTTTTCAGGAGCAATGGCATTCTGAATTGATTTAAAGCTTCTACTTTGACCCCAAATTAAGAGGGAAATGCCAACAAGAAACACAATTGGTCCAGTAATACTTCTAGGCAAAAACTTAGTAATCGTTCCTATTAATAAAAATATTCCTTCAATAACCCAATAAATAGGTCTCAAATCAGCCCATATCGAAGCCCCGAAAAGAGCAACTATTAAACCAAGGCCGGAAGTAAGCATCCATCTTTTGACTACCAATCCAGGCAAAAGCCAACCTAGGGCGCGTTGAATTCGCCCAAGCAAATCAAACTTAGAAGTCCTCTTAGCATTATTCTTGCGCCATCTTGAAGATTTGCGTCCTCGAGAACTTTTCTCTTTCAATGGCTTATTAAAAAAAACAATTTTAATAAATCTATTGTATTGAATTTAAAATAACTCTAAGTGAAACTACTTTATAGTCCAAGAAAGTAAATGTTGAAATGAAAGATCTGCCATCTAAGCCTATAGAGTCAAAAAACTATCCTGTAGTTGAAATGGATAGTTTATCAATGAAGTGGGCCGATAATTCTGTTCTTAATAAAGTTAGTTTAAAGATGAAGCCAGGGGAAAGAATCGCCATTATTGGACCTTCAGGATGCGGCAAATCAACAGTTTTAAGATTGTTAGCGGGTTTATTGCTCCCTTCTAGTGGAGATTTAAAGTTATTCGGACTCATGCAAAACTACTTGAGATTAGACCAAACTTTTCCTCCTGATGTTCGTTTAGTATTTCAAAATCCAGCTCTAATAGGTTCACTAACAGTTGAAGAAAATGTAGGTTTTCTTCTAAGAAAAAACTCAAGCATTACTGATAAAAGAGCTAGAGAAATCGTTATTTCATGCTTAGAAGAAGTAGGGCTTTACAACATTGCAGATAAATTCCCTGGGCAACTAAGCGGCGGGATGCAAAAGCGAGTAAGTTTTGCAAGAGCCTTAATCAATGATCCAAACAAAGAATCAGACTCTATGCCACTGTTATTATTTGATGAACCTACTGCTGGATTAGATCCTGTTGCTTGCACAAGAATTGAAGATTTAATAGTTAAAACAACTACTCTTGCAATGGGTTGTTCAATAGTAGTTAGTCATGTCATGAGCACAATTGAACGTTCTGCGGAAAGGGTTGTAATGCTTTATGGAGGAGAATTTCAATGGGATGGTTCTATAGATGATTTCAAAAACACTCAAAACCCTTTCATTAAACAGTTCCGAACAGGTAGCCTTGAAGGGCCAATGCAACCTAAAGAGATTTAAACCCCATGCGGCGCAGCTTCCGTGATGCCATTGTCGGATTTTCCCTTATAGGAGGGGTCGTAATTTTTTCAGGACTAACTCTTTGGCTGAAAGGATTAAAAATTAGCTCCAATACATGGACTGTTTTTGCGAATTTTGCAGATGCAAGTGGTTTGTCTGAGGGCACTCCAGTTACTTTTAGAGGTATTCAAATAGGATCTGTTAAAAAAATAATTTTCACCTCAAAAGATGTAAGAGCAAAAATTAGAATTAATAGCAACAATGTAATTTTGTTTAAGCCAGTTTATGCAAAAATTGAGACCAGTTCTTTATTAGGAGGGGATGCAGAAGTATCAATGATTAGTCAAGGCGATCCTATTGAAGGGATATCCTCTAATCCAAAGCAAGAAAATTGCCCAAAAGATTTAATACTTTGTGCAGGAGATTCAATTAAAGGGAATGATCTTGAGAACCTCTCTAAATTAACTGGGGAAATCAACAAATTCCTTAACGAAGCTGAGAATGAAGAAATTATTTCAAAAATAGTTAATTCTATAGAGCAATTTGATAGCACTCAAGAAAACCTAGATGAGTTAATAAGATTATCAAAATTAGAATTATTTAAAGCTAGGCCAATTATCGACGAATTAAAAAAAACAGTGGCTCATATAAATAATATATTAGGCTCTATTGATGACCCAGAAATACTTAGTGATATAAAGTCAAGTTCCAGTTCTATCAAATCATTCACGGCTAAGCTCGACAAAATAAGTGGAAAAGTTGATGAAATAATAAATGATGAAGAGTTAACCAATGGTATCAAAGAAGCCGCTATTGGTATAGGGAAACTATTCAACGATATATATGAATAAACTCTTTTTTATTTAACTGTATTAATTGCATCCATTGCAATAGAAGCAAGTGCCTGATCTGTTGCTTTAGGGAGTTGAACATACTTGCCTCCCGCAGCATCAGCCAAATCTTTACCAATACCACTTGCAATAAACTTTCTTTCAGTATCTATTACCAATAATTTAATCCCTAAAGTACGGTAACGAGTAGCAATATCTAATACTTCTTGCTTTAAATCAACTGAATCATCCCCATCCAATTCTGGTTGGCCTAAAGATTTTCCTAGTGGGATATTCCCGCGTCCATCAGTAATTGCAACAACTACAACTTGTCCTAAGTCCCCAGTAGAAAGAGCATTAGCCCCTACTCGAGCTGCTTGTGTTAAACCATGCGCCAATGGTGACCCCCCTCCACAAGGCATAGTTTCTAACCTACGCTTTGCTGCTGTAATCGATCTGGTTGGGGGGAGCAAAACTTCAGCTTGTTCTCCTCTAAATGGGATCAAAGAGACTTCATCTCTACTTTCATAAGCCTCGGTCAACAAGCGAATCAAAGCTCCTTTAGCGCTCTGCATTCTATTAAGTGCCATTGATCCACTTGCATCAACCAAGAAAATTACTAGAGAGCCTGCCTTTTTTTGAAGCAACTTCGCTCGCAAGTCTCCTTCTTGTACTATCACTTTTCTTCCAGGCTCTCTTTCCCTTCTTGCCTTCTGATAAGGGGCTGCTGCTCTTAAAGTCGCATCAACCGCAATTCTTGTCACTGGTCCTTTAGGAAGAATGGGCTTTACATATCTACCGCGACTATCGCTAAATACTGCTGATCTACTACCACTACTTCCGCTTTTTGATTTTGCAGCAGAAAAAAGTAATAAATCTGGATCTATGGCACACGCTTCAGGATCAAGCATGAACTCTTCTGGAATAGGCGGAGCTGATTGATCTTCTGGCATATCATCATCTTCAGTATCTTCATCTTCAGTATCTTCATCTAAAGATTCGTCTTTAGGAGGGGGTGGTTGTTGCTCATCAGGTGGCGGGGGCTCCATTTGTTCTTCCTCTGGTGGAATTTGCAATGATCTAGGAGCTATCACAAGACGGACTGCTACTTTTAAATCCTCAGCCTCAACCTTGTCACGACCACAAAGAGCAGCATGGGCCTTAGCTACTCGCGCAGCATAAAGCTCTGATCTATGCCCTTCTACGCCACCACGAATTGCTTCCTTAACGAGATATTCAATTTGCTCTTGACTAAGAGCTATATCTGAAAGCCATTGTCGAGCTAACAGCAACTGAGTAGCCAAAGCTTGTGTTGCTTCATCCCACTTCTTAGAAAACTCCTTGGTGCTGAAACCAAAAGCAAGGGCTGACTCTGTAATCTCTACTCTCTGTTCATTAGAAATAATCTGATCAGCCGACAAAACAATTGCAAAACGATCCAACAAATGATCCCGCACAGCACCTTCTTCAGGGTTGTAAGTAGCTATTAAAAGAGGTCGACATGGATGACTAAGACTTAACCCTTCTCGTTCAACTTGGTTTTCCCCTGAACCTACTGCCGCAAGCATTAGGTTGACAATTCCATCATCAAGCAGATTCAGTTCATCTATATACAAGACGCCCCTATGAGCTTCTGCTAATAGGCCTGGCTGAAAAACAGCACTTCCACTATCCAAAGACGAAGCTACATCGACTGCTCCTACAAGTCGATCTTCTGTAATTCCTAGAGGAACTTGAACAAAAGGCGCTTGAACAACTCTTGTTTGTAGGTCTTGTTTTCCATTAGCTGAATTATTTGATTCTCTTTGTTTAATTAATTCATTTGTTGCATCATCCCATTCTTCAGGAAAGTTTGGATCTAGGTTTCTTCCAAAAGGTCGAGGTCCTTGCAAATCTCCTGCGAAACGAAGGTCAAGAACTTCTATAGGAGGCAAAAGTGCATGCAAACCTCTTGCTAAAACAGATTTTCCAGTTCCACGTCCACCTGCAATAATGACTCCACCTAATCCAGGATCAACTGCTGCAAGCATTAAAGCTAATTTCAATGTCCCATGGCCTGTTACAGCAGCAAGAGGGAAAGATGTATTCGCTTCTTCCAAAGATGGAAGCACTGAACTAATACTCTGTGGCTCTTTTTCTGAGGGAACCATCAAATCTCTAAATCCATATCATTTTCGCATCAGTTTACCTAAATAGCACAATGTCTTCTATTAACTATTTAATATCGAAAACTCTTGCTATCGGATTAGGAGCAAATATTGAAAGCCCAGCTGGCTCTCCAGCAAAAACTCTCATAACTGCAAGGCCTTTACTAGAAAACACAATCACTTCTTGGATAAAAAAATCTTTAAAAAATGCTTCAAAAAATTCTATAGAAGATTCAACGATTGATTTTAGTTGGTCACCTTTATATAGAACAGCTCCACTTGGAGGACCTAAAACTCAACCTTCTTTTATAAATGCTGCATTAGTAATTCGTGAAGGGGGGTTAAATCAATTAATTCCTTCAGTAGAGGCAGCAAGAGACCTTTTAAACAATTTATTATTGTTAGAAAAGCATTTCGGCAGAGATAGAGAAATCTCAAAAATACATTGGGGACCTAGATCACTAGATCTTGATATTCTCGCTTGGGGAGATTTACAAATCAATGATTCAGATTTAATCCTTCCGCACCCTTATCTAATCGAAAGGGATTTCGTAATAATCCCTTTAGCTCAAGCACTTGTAAAAAAATCAAGTTCTCCGATACAAATACCTTCACAAAAAGGCTGGCCCGAGTAAAGAGAATAAAGGCATTAGAAAAAACAAAACATATATCCTTAAAATAAAAAGTATTTTCGGCGTAACCAATCATGAGTCCATTGTCGCAACAAGAGCCATCCAAAATTTTAGAGAATATTCAAGCGCTTGATTCAAAAAAAATCCGGTTTGAAATCAACAGGTTTGAGTTGCCAATTGGCGTAGAAGGAACTTTTGGAGTTATAAAGCATCCCGGAGCAGCTTTAGCAGTCCCAATTAAAGAGAATGGGAACGTAATAGTCTTGCGACAGTATAGATTTGCAATCTCGAGAAGAATACTTGAATTTCCTGCAGGGACGCTTGAACCAAACGAGGCACCATTAAAAACAATCCAAAGAGAATTGCAAGAAGAATCTGGTTACAAAGCCTCTAAATGGGATTCACTAGGAGTAGTTATGCCATGCCCTGGTTATTCTGATGAAATTATTCATCTTTATTTAGCTCGTGAAATAGAACCTTTGCTTAAACAACCAAGTGGAGATGAAGATGAAGACATTGAGGTCTTAGAAATGACCACCTCTGAGCTTGAAGATTGCATTGCAAGCGGGAATGAAGCACTTGACGGGAAAAGTGTGACTGCTTGGCACAGAGCCTGTCAGGTACTCAAGCCTTAAGATGTATATAAAAGGCCCAATATATTATCTATAATTATCAATCTTTCAAAGACTTCTTAATTGAATTTACGACATATTCTTGCTCTTCTAATGTCAACTCAGGGAAAATAGGAAGACTAAGAACTTGGCTACAAAGGCTTTCTGTATTTGGCAAATTATTTACTTTGTAACCAAGTTTTTTATATGCAGGTTGCAAATGTATAGGGATTGGATAATAGATTATTGTATTAACGCCATCATGTAGAAGTCGATCCTTCAGGGTATCTCTAGCATCACTTTCAGGTAAGTCTTTGCAGATATTTTCTATTTTTTTTATTCCCTTAACTTTTTCTTCTTTAGAGCAGTCTTTAACTCTAATTACAAATTGATTCCATGAATGAATGTCATTATTTTTTTCGCAAAAGCTTGGCAAAGCTAAGTCAGACAACCCCTTTAATAAGTTTATATAACGTTTAGCAATTTCTTTCCTTTGGGTTATCCATTTATCAAGTATCGGCAACTTCACATTTAGAATGGCTGCTTGAACTGCATCCAATCGACTGTTATATCCCAGTTCAGTATGAAAATATCTACGCGGCATTCCATGTATAGCAAGTTCTCTAATACGTTCTGCCAACTCAGGATCATTAGTAGTTACAGCACCAGCGTCTCCAGCTGCCCCTAAGTTCTTTGTAGGGAAAAAGCTAAAACAGCCTATATCGCCAATACTTCCCACTGGCTTCCCATCCCATTGAGTCCCAACAGCTTGTGCGCAATCTTCAATCACTTTTATCCCATTTTTCTTAGCCAAAGAGACTATTTTCGTCATATTTACAGGACAGCCAAAAAGATGCACAGGCAAAATGGCTTTTGTCAAAGGGGTTATAGCTGCTTCAATTAATTCAATATCTAATAAATAATTAGTTGGATCAACATCCACAAACACAGGTGTAGCACCAACATTACTTATTGCCTCAGCTGTAGCAAAAAAACTAAAAGAGGGAGTAATTACTTCATCCATTGGTCCAATATTCAATGCTCGTAAAGCAAGCACCAATGCATCTGTTCCACTATTGCAACCAATGGCAAAGCTAACCCCAACAGCATCTGCGAAAGATTGTTCAAATTTAAGTACTTCTGAACCTCCTATATAAATTCCACTCTTAACAACCCTCGAAACAGCTTCATCCAGATCCTGCCCTATTTCAGACAGTTGTTTTTCAAGAGTAAAAGGGGGGACTTGCATAAATTGCACCTTAAGGCTTTTTGTACTTACCCAGCCACCTTTTCGATCCCTTGGTTAGGAATTCAACCAAACCAAGAAGGTTCAAATCCTTCCCTCCATTTAATATTGCATCCAATTGAAGGCTTTTGATCAATAGGTACCTCACAAGAATTTAAAACTGCATTTAACGCACGTCTCAAATCAAATCCATTTGGATCAATATTGTTTCCTGGACGACTTTCATCCAATTGTCCACGGTAAATCAAGTGATGTGATCCTTTGTTTGGATATGAAAAGAGAAAGAAATCTGGCGTGCATGCAGCTTTCAAAGATTTTGCAAATGTTTGCTCTAGATCAAGAAGATAAGGGAAATTCCATCCATTTTTGATGATTTGTTGAACTAAAAATTCAGGGCCATCTTCAGGATGACTTTCCACAGAATTGCTTGCCACAGCAAGAAATTGAATATCATCCCCAAAGTCTTGATCTAACTTAGATAATTCCGATTCTATATTTTTTACAAAAGGGCAATGTGCGCAAAGAATCATTATTAATACTGGCTTATTCAATAGCATATTGCTAGTGAATCTGGCTGCGGTATTGCTACTTGAAAAGAGAGTATTGTCGTTAATCTGTAGTAAAGGCAAATCAAAAGATGGCATTGCATAGCCTAAGGGCAGCATCGTGGATGAAGTTTTTACCATAGTTTTTAAAATAGACTTCCAATAACATCAAAATAGTTTCTTATTTATATCCCTGAATGCACCCTTAGTAAGAGAGAATTATTAAAACCATTAAATTCAAACTCCAGAAGATGCTTCTAGATCTAAGCGGCAAGAAAATTCTTGTAACAGGAATAGCTAACAATCGTTCGATTGCTTGGGGGATTGCGCAACAGCTTCATGCAGGTGGAGCTGAACTTGGGATTACATACTTACCTGATGATAAAGGTAGATTTGAATCCAAAGTTCGAGAACTCACAGCACCACTAGAACCAAGCCTTTTCTTACCACTCAATGTACAAAATAACTCTCAAATCGAGGAGGTATTCAATGAAATAAAAGATAAATGGGGTGTAATAGATGGACTTGTACATTGCTTAGCTTTTGCGGGGAAAGAAGAGCTCATCGGAGACTACAGTGCTACCTCTTCAGAAGGCTTTTCACGAGCATTAGATATAAGTGCATATTCTCTTGCACCGTTATGTAAATATGCCAAACCACTCTTTAGCCAAAATGCAGGGGTGGTTACACTTACTTATCTAGGCGCAGAAAGAGCTATCCCAAATTACAACGTGATGGGAGTAGCAAAAGCTGCATTAGAGGCATCTGTACGTTATCTTTCATCAGAGTTAGGTCCTAGTAAACAAGTAAGAGTAAATGCCATAAGCGCTGGTCCCATAAGAACTTTGGCAAGTTCAGCGATTGGTGGAATTCTTGATATGATTCACAATGTTGAGGAGAAGGCTCCATTACGCCGAACAGTCACTCAAACTGAAGTAGGTAATACTGCTGCATTCCTTCTCAGTGACCTCTCAAGCGGCATATCAGGGCAAACTATTTACGTGGATGCTGGATATTGCATTAACGGAATGTAATTTAAGTGTCACCATAGCTTTAGTTGAACCAGAGATATGAATTTACAAAGACAAGCTGAAATTCATCGAGTCACTAACGAAACTGAGGTATCAGTTCGATTAGGCCTTGATGGATCTGGGAGATGCAAAGTTTCCTCGGGGATTGCTTTTTTAGATCACATGCTTCATCAACTATCTAGCCATGGGTTATTAGATCTAGAGCTGGTCGCCAAAGGTGATACTCACATTGATGATCACCACACTAATGAAGATGTTGGCATTGCTTTAGGACAAGCTCTTTCTAAAGCTTTAGGAAATCGCAAAGGTATTTACCGATTTGGTCAATTTACTGCTCCTTTAGATGAAGCGCTTGTGCAAGTCATTCTTGATTGTTCTGGCCGCCCTCACATCAATTATGAATTAGAAATACCAACTCAAAAAATCGGTACATATGACACTGAATTAGTTAGAGAGTTTTTTGTAGCCTTAGCAAACAACAGTGGCTTAACACTACATATAAGGCAACTCAATGGAAGCAATTCGCATCACATAGTTGAAGCATGCTTTAAGGCCTTTGCAAAATCACTAAGAATGGCTATCGAAGCTGATCCACGAAGAGGAGGTTCCATCCCTAGCAGCAAAGGTGTTCTGGAACAAGCAGGAGATAATAATACAGAAAAATCTAAATAACCTTCTCTCGCGTTTTTAAAGCAATTACGCGAGGATTAACTGATCTAATCAATCAATTGTGGTGGACAACTCTAAAAAAACTCCTGAGATAGAAAGATATTCTGGACAATTTGATCAAACCGATTGGTCTAGTGCTTACTGCAATGTTGAAAAAGAATGCACAAACATAAAATTAAAATTGATTTCTGGACAGGTGCCTCCAAGACTAAAGGGTAGTTTTTATAGAAATGGCCCGGGGAAATTAGAGCGCAATGGACAGTGGGTCCATCATCCATTTGATGGAGATGGAATGATTACCCTAATGCGATTCAATAACGGTGAAGTGACCTTTAGTAATCGTTTTGTAAAAACACAAGCTTGGGAGGAAGAAGAAAAAGCAGACAAATTTCTTTATCGAGGAGTATTTGGTACAAAAAAAACAGGTTTAGCAATATCTAATTTTGGAGATGTTCGTCTCAAAAATATTGCCAATACTCATGTAGTAAAACTTGGGAATAAACTTCTTGCCTTGTGGGAAGCCGCTGGTCCGCATGCTCTAGATCCAGAAACACTTGAAACTCATGGTCTTTCTTCTTTAAATGGAGCACTTTCACCTAAAGAAGCATTTAGCGCCCATCCACGATTTGATCCAGGACATCACAAAGATCCCCGAATGGTAACTTTTGGAGTTTCAACCGGTCCTAAAAGCACAATCCGTTTGATGGAATTTGCCACCAAAGGAAGCAATGCTGGAAATCTTATTAGTGATAGAAAAGACAGTTTTAATGGGTTCGCATTTCTCCACGACTTTGCTATTACTCCCAATTGGGCAATTTTTTTGCAAAATGCCATGGATTTCAACCCTTTACCTTTCATAATTGGTCAGAAAGGAGCAGCCCAATGCTTGAGTTCAAAATCTGATGGGAAAGGAAAGTTCTGGCTGATTCCAAGACACTCTGGATCATTTTCGAACCAACCTGCAAAGATAATTGATGCACCAGATGGTTTTGTTTTTCATCATCTAAATGCCTGGGAAGAAAATCAATCAGTAATTATTGAAAGCATTTTTTATAAAGATTTTCCTACTATTGGTCCAAATGAAGATTTTAGAAATATTGACTTCAATCAACTACCTGCAGGAATTTTAAAAAGATGTCGAATTAATCTATTAACTAATGAAACTGAGCAAGAAACATTAAGTACTCAATGTTGTGAATTTGCTATGGTCAACCCTTATTTTCAAGGCCTTTCTGCTAAATACTGCTGGATGGCTACTGCAGCAAAAAATATAGGCAATGGTCCACTTCAAGCAATAAAGAAACTAAATCTAATTAACAAAGGATCATGCGAATGGAGTAGCTCACCAAGAGGCTTTGTAAGTGAACCACTTATGGTCCCTGAAGATTCCACAGGCAATGAAGATGATGGATGGATTTTAGTTATGACATGGAACGGAAAATTTCAAACTAATGAATTAGTTATTTTAAATGCCAATAACTTAAGTCATCAAGCAACATTAGAAGTTCCAATAAAAATTCCTTATGGCTTACATGGAAGCTGGTCAGATTCTTAAAGCCATTAAATCTTTAACCACTATTTTAATTTAAAAAATTAGGAGTCCAATATCTTTTTTAAGCTAGGAATTAATTTTTTAACAGCAAGTCCGCGATGGCTGAGTTCTCTTTTTTGCTTGGAATCCATTTCTGAAAATGTTAGTCCAGTTCCTTTCACTTCAAAAATTGGATCATATCCAAATCCAAATTTTCCTCTAGGCGTAGTAGTAATAATTCCATCACATCTGCCATCTAGCTCAAGCAATACTTCCCCTTTTGAAGAAGCTAGGCAAAGTGCTGCAGAAAAAAAAGCACTCCTATCATCAACCATCTCTAATTCTTTTAATAATCTAGAAACCCTTTCCAAATCAGTATTTGCATATCTTGCAGAAAAAACCCCTGGAGCTCCTCCTAAAGATCCAACACTTAATCCCGAATCATCTGCAAGAGCCATTTCACCAGTAGCTTTTGCCACAGCAATAGCCTTGATGCGTGCATTTTCAGCAAAACTAACCCCTGTTTCCTCAACCTCTAAATGCTTTGGTTGGCCCATTACAACTAATGGGATTCCAGACAAAAGTTGAATAAACTCTTCAATCTTTCCATCATTGTTACTAGCAATTATAAGCTTCGTAAGAGATTTCCCAAGATTAAAGCTCATATCTGAGAGGCGAAGTTCTTAGCCCAAGCAAGAGTTTCTTCAACCTCTTTATAAGTTGGAGCCTCGCAATAAATTCGCAGCAAAGGTTCAGTCCCTGAGAAACGAAACATTAACCAATGTCTTTCATCAAATCTTAACTTGCATCCATCCAATTCAATTACTTCTTTGACTTTCTTACCCTCAACTAATAAAGGAGGGTTTATTTTCAAAGACTTTTCCAGTCTTTGTCTTGAATCATTATCAGAAAGAAGAAGGTCAAAACGATCATAAAAACTTGTACCTAATCGTTTTTGTAAATTATCTAAAAGACTTCCTAATGGCTTTCTTCTATAAACAATTGACTCCAGTAAAAGCAATGCAGCATACAAAGCATCTCTTTCTGGCAAATGATCTCCAAAACCTATACCACCAGACTCTTCCCCGCCAAGTAAAACTTTTCTAGAAAGCATCTCTTGAGCAATATATTTAAAGCCTACTGGACGTTCAATAACTTCTCTATCAAAGTCTTTTGCTATTAAGCGAATACAGTCAGATCCACTAACAGTTTTAATAACACAACCAGGTAAATTTCTAACTCCCGCCATATGCTCAATGAAGAGAGGTATTAATAGCTGGGTACTGCAAAACCTTCCTGTTTCATCTATAGCTGCTATTCGATCCCCATCTCCATCAAAAGCTAACCCAAGAACAGGATGACCTTCCAAAGCTAATTCTTGAGTATTTACAATAAGTTGATCAAGATTTTTAGCTAAAGGCTCAGGGGCATTCCCACCAAATAAAGGATCTCGTTTTGTCCTTATTTCTTTTAAAAAATCGTGTGATTCATTTCCCAGAATCTCTGTCATGCATCCTGCAGCAGAACCATGCATTGAATCAACAATCACCTTTAATCCCATTGCTCGAATGCCAATTAAAAGAGCTGGAATATCCATTTTTCTTTTTAAACCAATTAAATGATTTTGACGACAAGAAAACTTTTCCGTTTCGCCAAGGATTGGGGCAGTGATGCCTCCTGTAAGCAGTCTCTCTTCAACAGCTTTTGTAAAGTCCTCTTCAACAGATCTACCTAAAGGGCCTTTTATTTTTAATCCCAGCCATTCAGGCGGATTATGACTAGCTGTAATAACTAATGCACCTAGAGCATTATTTTCAACTACTGCCCAGCTACATGAAGGAGTAGTGACTGAAACATCTGCTAACAATGGATACAAGCTACAGCCTCGAACTGCATCGGCAATTGCTTCAGCAAATTCAGAGGCTAAAAATCTACGGTCATAACCAATGACCACCTTATTCGTGGAATCATTTTTAGCCCTATAAGCCATCTCCTGAGCAGAGGCAACTGCCACTCTAATAAGTCTTTCAATAGTAATATCAACACCTAAAACACCTCTCCACCCATCAGTGCCAAATTTAATTGGAGCTGCTTGGAATTTCATAACTTAAAAAAATCCAAAAAATTGATTAAGTAAATTGTTGATCCAGCCAAATTAACCTAGGGACATGACTCCCACAATACTAGAAAAAAAAACAATAACGGATAGGCTCCTTATCAGCTGGATCCGCTGTAGAAGAAAAGCTTGGTTAGATTTGTACGAAGAGAATAAACACAAAGATTGGTCTGCCCATCGCGCTCTTCAACTAGATCATCAATACAAAAGTTTTTCTGCATTACTTTCCGAAGCACCAAATAGAGGAATAGAAGCATTAAAAAGAGGGTCGAATGGAGTAGTTGGGTTACGCCTAAAAGGTATTGGCCCTCAAGGCTTGAAAATAGAAGCTCATCCCCCATTACTGAAAAAAATCAATCTTGGAAGTCCTTGGGGAGATTTCTCTTACATACCAGTAGTGGCTCAACAAGGTCGAAGATTAACCAGAGAGCATCGATTATCTCTTGCGCTATGGAGCTATTTATTAGAACAAGTTCAACAAATAGAAGTAAAATATGGACTAGCAGTTTCAATAAGGAATGCAGGAAGTTTAGACATCCAAGAAATTGCCATTACAAAAAAATTAACCAATGAATTATTTGATTCATTAAAAAGATTATATAAAGACATCAGAAAAGATGTATCTCCTGGCTTGATTGCAGATCGAAAAAAATGCACACTTTGCTCATGGAAGAAGCTATGTGATGAAAAGGCTAATGAAGAAGAGGATTTAAGTGAAATCAGTGGAATTGGTGCAAAAAGAAAAATTATTCTTCAAGAGATAGGAATTAAAAATCTTAGCCAGCTTGCATTAATTGATAAAGATGATCTAACAAATAAATTAAGCCCTTATGGAGAATCTCATAAAAAGATTGCAGGGCAACTTATTAGACAAGCAAAAGTCCAAAAAAAATTATCGCCAGAAAGATTAAGTTCAAGCATGGCTTTGCCTGAGCTTAATTCTGCAGAAGGTGTTTTTATATATGACATTGAATCTGATCCCGATGCACATCATGACTTCCTTCATGGGTTTGTTTCTTTAGCAAAAAGAAAAGATGGAACATGGCTATTAGATGATGTTAAATACCAACCAATACTAAATTTGAGCAACCACACAGAAGAAATAGCATGGGGAAATATTAAAAGGAAATTAAAGTCTCATCCAAATTGGCCAGTCCTTCATTATGGAGAAACAGAATCACTCTCAATTTGTAGAATGGCTAAAAGACAAGGTGAGGAAGATAAAGAAATAAATATTATTAGAAATAAGTTTATTGATATTCATTCCAGATTAAAAGGTAGTTGGGTTTTACCAGTAAATAGTTATAGTTTAAAAGAAGTAGCAAAGTGGCTAAAATTTGAATGGAGTCAAAAAGGATCTAGTGGAGCAAAAGCATTACTTTGGTGGCGACAATGCCAAAAAGCAATTTCTCAAAATAACATAAAACCAAAACAGCTAGAATTGATAATGCGATACAACCAAGATGATTGCATTGCAACATGGAAAATTGCCGAATGGATTATAGATAAGAAGTAAATAAATTAGCTTCTTATCTATATAATTAAATCATTATATCCAATTGGTTTATTTAACTTTAAGACACCTAATTCATCATTAAGATCTATTTCCTCACATATACAATATTTTCTTTTAATTAAAGCAAGTCCTATACTTGAAGAAGATCCAAATGTTTTAGAAGCAACAACGATTCCAACATTTTGCTTCTCATTTATATCGATAGAAGAAATATTTAAAGAATCACCTTTTCGCAATATTCTCTGGGATTTAAAATATCTTAATTGACATTTTAAGCGCCCTATATTTTTTATTTTAGCTAATGTTTCTTGACCTAAGTAACAACCTTTGTCAAAGTCTATTAAATCTGAAAGGCCTAATTCTAAGGGGTTGGAATTTCCATCTATTTCAAACAAATCATATGGAAGGCCCTGAATTAAAGACCATTCCTGAGTCATTTCTTTACTAGCTGGTTTTAATTTTTCAAAGTCATTAGGCAACTCAGCGCTTGGCAGCAACCATTCAACAGGTGTTACTTTCCAAGATTCATTATAATTAATCTTCTGCAGTCTTCTAATCTCTTTACTCGCTCTAATATTAACTTTATCGGCAGGAAATATTACCTTATCAAAACCATCAATAACCTCATCAATATTTCCTCCTAGAACAATAAAAGATATTGTTTCGCCAACTAATCTTATTTCCAATAAAGCTTTTAATCTCCCTACTGGCGATAACCAGCAAGTACGGAGCAATCCCCCATCTCGAACACCAAGAATATCAGCAGTTGTTTGTCCTTGAAGGAATTTCTTATTATCTGCCCCCTCTAACAAAAATAAAGGGAATGAGGCATCCCAGAAATAGTTGTAGAACAAATTCACATCAAGTGTTTTTAAACTTTTCATAGACTTCATCCAACACAAAAAGACTTACCAAGTCCAAACCTGCTTTCTTAATTTCAAATGCTCCTCCTTCTTGTCTATCAACAATCGAAATAATTCGATTAACTCGATACCCTGCATTCTGAAGTTGATTAACTGCCTTCAAAGATGATCTCCCTGTTGTAACAACATCTTCTAAAACTGTTATCACAGATCCTGCTGGAGGCAGGGGGCCCTCGAGCCAAGAGGCTGTCCCATATCCTTTTGGCTCTTTCCGTACAATCAATGCATCCAGTTTTCTCCCCGCATACGTTGCAGCCAAAGCCACTCCACATACCAATGGATCAGCTCCTAAAGTCAATCCTGCTACTGCAAGGGAATCCGGCTCAACATTTTCAAGCATCATATTGCTTAATAACAGAAGTCCATTACCGCTAAGGCTAACTGGCTTGCAATTAACGTAATGATTACTCTTGTTCCCAGATGAAAGAGTAAAATTGCCATTCTTATAGGCCTTAAGAGCAAGAAGAGTTAAAAGCTTTTCTTTGGAAGCTGCATTAGATTTAATAGGTAAATTCATTAGGAAAATTTCATCTTTGGATCATTGACTTACATCATTGGCATACCTTTTAATTATTATTCCTCTAATTGCCTTCAAATTCACCAAAGGCAATTTTAAGTATCCATTCCTAAGGGGGTGTAGCAATCTGGTGAATGCAGCGAACTCATAATTCGCCTTAGGCGAGTTCGATCCTCGCCACCCCCATTTCAAATTCATTGATGCAATTTCTTCTACTAGGCATACTAATTGCCTTACCAGCTATTTTTGCTGCAGGAGAGCTTGCTATTCTGCGAATTCGTCCAAGTCGAGTAGAAACTCTTATCGAAGAAAATCAATCTGGAGCATCATCTGCTCAAAGATTACAAAGAAAGCTCCGCAGAGTTCTAATTGTTACCCAACTAGGAGTAACTCTTTCATTAGTAGCGTTAGGTTGGTTGATAAATAATTTTGCCAATAATAGTTGGGGGACTGCTCAAGAAGGAACAAGACCTTTTTTGAACATAGCTTTATTTCTCTTTTTTGGAATTCTTGCAACCCTTATTGGAGGACTGATTCCAAAAGCTTTAGTTCTAAATAGGACAGAACGAGCAGCTCTTAACTTATCCCCATTTCTTGAAGCAATTATGACAATAATTGCACCACTTCTTTTTTTATTAGAAAAAATTTCATCTGCTCTTCTTAAGTTTGTCGGATTAAACACTCGCTGGGATTCATTAGTATCAGCCTTATCAGCAGGAGAGCTGGAAACGCTTATAGAAAGAGGAAGAGTTACTGGCCTTCGTCCTGATGAAAAAAATATTTTAGAAGGTGTTTTTGCCTTAAGAGATACACAAGTTAGAGAAATAATGGTCCCTCGTTCAGGGATGGTAACTCTCCCAAGTAATGTTGAATTTTCTCAGTTAATGAAAGAAGTACATCTTAGTCGTCATGCACGATTTTTAGTAACTGGAAAGTCTCTTGATGATGTACTTGGTGTATTGGATCTCCGTCAAT
The DNA here is from genome assembly GCF_000007925.1 of Prochlorococcus marinus subsp. marinus str. CCMP1375. Taxonomy (NCBI): domain Bacteria; kingdom Bacillati; phylum Cyanobacteriota; class Cyanophyceae; order Synechococcales; family Prochlorococcaceae; genus Prochlorococcus; species Prochlorococcus marinus. The sequence continues at coordinate 297,691 of NC_005042.1, read as the reverse complement.
TAGCAGATCCAATCTCTAAAGGCACAATGCAATTAAATTCTCCTTTAATGAAATATATTCAACCTATTCCAAAAGTGCTTGAAACTTGCACATTGGATAAGATTCTACCTTTAATCAAAAGTGGAAACCCTTTTTTACTAGTAGTAGATGAACATGGAGGGACAGAAGGTTTGATTACTTTGGCAGATCTAACTGGAGAAATTGTTGGTGATGAAATTGAATCAAGAAAAGAACCTTTTCTAAGAAAAATCGAATCAAACCCTGAGAAATGGCTATCTGCAGGCGATCTTGAAATCATTGAAATCAACCGCCAATTAAATGTAGCTTTGCCTGAAGCAAATAATTACCATACTCTTGCAGGCTTTCTTCTAGAGAAATTCCAACAAGTTCCTTCTAAGGGTGATGCTCTTTTAGAAAATGGGATTCACTTTGAAATCAACTCAATGAAAGGTCCTAGAATTGAGACAGTAAAAGTAATCTTGCCTCAAAAAGCTCCAAAAGAAGATCTATAAAGGATATCCTCATTGAATCATTCGATGTTTTACAAATGACCCCCGCCATGATTCCGGTGAAGGTTGGGGTAATAGGTATAGGTAACATGGGTTGGCACCATGCAAGAGTGCTAAGTCTGCTAAAAGATGCTGAATTAATTGGGGTTGCTGATCTTGACTCCAAGCGTGGGCAACTAGCAAAAGAACAATTCAATTGTTCATGGTTTGCAAACTACCAAGATTTGCTTGAAGAAGTTGAGGCAGTATGCATTGCTGTTCCTACCTTGTTTCATCACGAGGTGGGCATTAATTGTTTAAAAGCTGGAAAACATGTCTTAATAGAAAAACCAATAGCAGCAAGTCAGCAAGAAGCCTCTGAACTTATCGAGGCTTCTAACGCTGCCAAAAGGTTATTGCAAGTAGGCCATATTGAACGGTTCAATCCAGCCTTTAAAGAGCTTACAAAAGTTGTTACTGATGAAGAAGTAGTTGTTCTAGAAGCTAGGCGTCATAGCCCTCATCCAGATCGTGCCAATGATGTATCTGTTGTTTTAGATCTTATGATCCATGATCTGGATCTAGTTCTTGAATTAGCTAATGCTCCTGTAACAAGACTTGCCGCTGTTGGAGGATGCAGTTTCAATGGTCCAATTGATTATGTAAATGCAACACTTGGTTTTAGTAATGGTGTAATTGCAAGTCTTACTGCCAGCAAAATGAGCCACAGAAAAATTCGCACTCTCAGTGCTCATTGTAAAAAAAGTCTTGTAGAAACAGATTTTTTAAATCACACACTTCATATTCATCGAAGAGCACATGAATGGTATTCGGCTGATCATGGCGAATTGCTTTATAGAACTGACGGATTCGTTGAAGAAGTAAGCACTACTTCAATAGAACCTCTTTATGCAGAACTAGAACATTTCTTACAATGCGTTCGAGGGCTTGAGACGCCAGCAGTTGATGGACTGCAAGCATCTAGGGCATTAGTTCTTGCAGACTTAATTGAAAAAGCTGTAGAAAAACCAGCTAAAGAGATATCCCTAGAAAAACCAATCTAAAAAAAGGCTCTTAGAAAACGGATAGGGCAATAGTTCCAACAGGCTGATTACCAGTCAGAAAGAGGATATTCTTTAGTTGCTTCAATCAACTAAAGAATAAATCTAACGAAAACCCACCGCAGCCTGCCATACAAAAACAAGCAAGAAAAATAGTAGTGGAATCAACGGAAGGACATCAACCGTTGGAGCATAAAGCTGGTAAGCCTCAGGTAACTGAGCAAGCAAATCGAGGGTAAGCGGGGCCATCCCTAAATAATCAATGGACGTCTGCAAGAGACGCTACCACGTGTAATGCGCAATAGAGCTTTTCTGCCACGGAGCGAAATCCTCTGAAAAACAATCATCCTCAATTGCAACTGCCATTGCACGCGAAAAACGGATTAAATGACTGAGATTATGCAAGCTCAACAAAGTAAGGCCAAGTAATTCATCATTTCGAATTAAGTGATGAAGATACGCTCTGTTGTAATTAGTGCAGGTTTCACAAACACAAGTTGTGTCTAAAGGCTGATAATCATTTCTAAAACATGCATTCCTCAAATTCCAGCGTTCATCTCGAACCAAGGCAGTTCCATGCCTGCCCAATCTTGTAGGTAAAACACAATCAAAAAAATCAACTCCGTTAGCTACGGCTACAGCCATTTCTCTAATTGTTCCTATCCCCATCAAATACCTGGGAACTTCATTCGGCAACAAAGGAGCTACATGACGAACTATCTTATGAATTTGATCACTTGGCTCACCAACGCTTACTCCACCAATTGCTATGCCAGGCAGATGAAAACTTGCCACCCTTCGAGCACTTTCTTCACGAAGATCTAAAAAGCATCCTCCTTGAACAATTCCAAAGAGTGCCTGATCTTCCTTTGAATGAGTAGCTACACATCTCTCAAGCCACAAATGAGTTCGTTTACAAGCTTCTTCTACCTCAACTTTGCTTGCTGGATAAGGCGGACATTGATCAAAGGCCATTACTACATCAGCTCCTAAGTCCATTTGTATTTGAATTGCCTTTTCCGGTGTTAATTCAATATGACTTCCATCCCGAGGACTTTTAAAGGAAACACCAAAGTCATCTATTTTATTTAACTTCCCCAAACTAAATACTTGATATCCCCCTGAATCAGTAAGGATTGGCTGGTCCCAACTCATAAAAGAATGCAAACCGCCTGATTCTTTTATAATTGCTTCGCCAGGTTGCAAATGTAAATGAAAGGTATTGGCAAGAATCATTTGAGCATTAGTGTCTTTTAACTGAGTTGCAGTAATACCTTTAACAGTCCCTAATGTTCCAACTGGCATAAACTGAGGGGTTGATAAAATGCCATGTGGCGTAGATAAACGACCAACTCTTCCAGCAGTATTTGTACTTCTTGAAAGAACCTTGAAATCAAACATCTGCAGATCTATTAAAAATAAAGAAATGCTTTTTAAGCATTTACCTCTCTTCCAACCTACGTTGTTATTTAACAAATTCTCAAAGGGTTTTATTCTGAGCTCGCCAAACTGGTTAAAAGATCTTACTGGGGCTTGGCTTTTTTATACAGTCTTTCCCAAATTAACTCGAATCAATCCGAGATTTGAACGCATTGCTCGTTTCTCTCCTCTTATTGGAGTATTAATAGGAGTTTTGCAAGTAAGTGTTCTAATTCTGCTCTTACAATTGCAATGGCCTAATGAATCAATGCCTTTCATTGCAATAGCTCTTGGCTTATGGATTACCGGCGGGATACATGTAGATGGACTTATGGATACAGCTGATGGAATCGCTGCAGGTCCTTCTAGGTGTATCGAAGCAATGAAAGATAGTAGAATTGGTGCAAGTGGAATTATTGCTTTAACTATTAATCTTTTATTACAAATAGCAGCCTTATTTAAACTTAGATTACTTATTTTATTTGCAATACCAATAGCTTCATTCTGGGGTAGATATTCTCAGATATGGGCTATAAGTCATTATCCATATTTGAACAAAGAAGGATCTTCTAAATTCCTACACAAAAAGAATTGGCGCGGTTTCCTTATAGAATCAATACCTTCTTATGCTTTTCTGTCTTTTTTAATTTTCATATTAATCAATATAGATATTTCTATCATCTCGACACCTAATCTAATAATTGGAATAATTGTAGGTTTTCTACCTGCTCTAATTATTCCACATTTACTAGCAAGGCGTCTTGGAGGACATTCTGGCGATTCTTATGGAGCATCTGTTGTATTAGTAGAAACATGTATGCTAATAATTTTTTCAATCATTTTACCGGCAAGCTAATAACAAATGCATTTCCTTCTATAGGGAGGGAGCTATCAAAAATTGAAGGATCTGTAATTAGATTTAATTCACCATAAAACTGTTTAGCCAACTTCCTTCCTAGACTCAAACCAAGTCCTGACCCTTGATAAGATGAGCTTTCTGAGCTTCTAAAACCACTTTCAAATATCTTTTCCCTTTCAGAGAAAGGAATAGGTTTTCCACTATCCCAAACACAAATTCCATTCTCATTAAAACAAATACCTATTGAAGCAGCAGGAGATGTATATCTAAATGCATTTTCTAAAAGATTAGCCACTATCTCAGGTACAAAGCCCTCCGAGACAGGCCTAGGTTCTTTAATCCACTGTGGAACATTAATAGGTCCAATCCATTTACGTCCTTGCAATTTTGCAGTAGCTTCAGCACGATCAATTAGAGGTTTCAATAATTCAATTAAATCTATTGGTTCCTCGGATGGCAACAAAGGAGGCAAAAGCAATCTAGCAGGAGCAATTGTCTTATTTGATTGAGTTGGCTGAGCAATTTCATCTAAAGCTAAAAGATATTTATCTACTTGCTTTTGCTCGCTAAGCAATCCTTCAACTAAATCTATCTGAGAGCTATCAGGGCCTAATTTCCTCAAAAGCAGTTGAGCATATGTCCTTAAAGCTGCTAAGGGGTTCCTCAACTGATGAACCAATATTCCAATTTGCTCTTTTTGCTGACTAAGTTCATTTAGGAGTTTTTCACGATCAAGTTCAAGGCTCAAACAATTAGCCAATGCAGATGCACTAATTTGCAAACGCTTATCAAGAGAATCAGGCCATTGTTTTTCTGTAGGGAACCTTTCTGCTCTAATTACTCCTAACAATACTGATCCTTCTTGCAATGGATACCACCTCCGATTGAAGGAAGGGATCCTAAGGTCTGGATCATTTTCTATAGGGCTTAAAACTTTTCTAATCTGCTTTGGCCTTTGGCCTATGACCTCTAATGTCGGCGAATTGCCTACATTTGTTTGAGCCACATAAGCAACAACCGTTTCCAATTCAGAGTCAAACTCGAAACTGCTCAATTGCTGATCGACAAGACTTAGGAACCTATCAGAGAACTTCATAACATCTAATTTTCACTCCTCTGCAACAAAATGGAAAGGTCAATTGCTTGAAAAATCAAAAAAAAGTATTAAGATATCAAAAGACCAATTTAGAGACTTTACAAGAGACTCTTGCATGGTCTATCAAGCAAAGTCGCACTAGAATTTGCTTATAAGGCTATATCAGAGGTTGATGGGTCCCCTGAGTCAAGTCTTGCTAATTTAAGTTGAGTTTTTTGCAACTTTCGTTGTCCAAAAGAATTCATTAGAAATTCTCAATTAATTTTCGTAAATTCTTTTTAGCCAGCGAATTTATTAATTTAGTGCTTGCTGGTCACTCTTAATTCACTTTTTTCCTCCAAGGCCATTATCTCATGTCAAAAAAGCGCAAGAGGATTAGCCGTAGACGCTTAGCTGGTCAAAGAGTCATGGCTCATGTCCCAACTTTTCATCTCGAGACTGGTTCTTATAAGCCAGTAACGGCTGCTAGACGCTATATCGCAGAAACAACTATTAATGCTCCTGCGATTGTCAATGTTCGCAGGAATGAGCATACTACCGACAGGTTTTTCTGGGGTGAGAAAGGTTTATTTAGTGCTCAATATGCGGAAGAAAATCATTTCCTATTTCCTTCTTTACGCCATATAGTTGAGGCAGTAGGCGAACACAATATGTTTGAAGGGCTAGAATTAACTGCTGATGACTGGGAAGAAATTGAAGAATATGAATATGCTTTTGTTTAGAATAAAGAGTTGTTATTTAATACATTTATCTAAGAATATTTGAATATTTTTTATTAGTTCATTTGGAATTTCATGAGCACCATCAAAAAGATGAAGCTCTACTAAATCTGTTTTTTGATTAAATAAATTAAATAATTGCTTAGATTGATTAACTGGAACAACTTCATCTAATTTTCCATGACTTAAAAATACAGGTGGTGAATTGTTATTAGCTCTTAAACCTGGATGAGGGTAAGCACTACATCCCACTAATCCTGCCAATGGCAAACTCGCTCCTGCAGCTAGAGCCATTGCACCCCCTTGCGAAAAGCCAAGAAGTACAGTTTTTTCTAATGGAATTTTAGATGAAGCTAATTTATTCAAACGGATACGAAGATCCTGAGTTGCTTGTTCAGCTTCAACCCAATTTGAAGGGAACAGCCCATACCACTGCCTGCCAGCACCTTGGGGATGTAAACAAGGCGCTCGCAGAGAAATTAATTCAATATTCTTTTCCATTTCTTTCAACAAGATTTGTCCTAAAGGGATTAAATCCTCTGCATCAGCACCCCAGCCATGAAGCAAAATCAATCTATGACTAGCAATTTCAGAATTAAAAGAAAAAAGTTCTTTTCCCATTAACCAAATTGCATCTCTGATGCGTAAGTTAGCTGTTGGGATGCCATTATTTTTTTCTTATGCCACCTATTGCATTATTAAGCGTTTCAAACAAAGAAGGGCTAATCCCTTTAGCGAAAGAACTAAGCATCGAATATGGATTTGAAATTATTTCCAGCGGAGGTACTGCCAAAACATTGCAGCAAGCTGGAATCCTTGTTACTCCAGTAGCAGAATACACAGGTGCTCCAGAAATCTTAGGAGGCAGAGTAAAAACTCTTCATCCTAAAGTTCATGGAGGAATCCTTGCAAAGAAAGGAGATCTATTCCATCAAAAAGATCTCAAAGATCAAAAGATTAAAGCTATTGATTTAGTAGTTGTTAATTTATATCCATTTCAAGAAACCATTAAAAAGCCAAATATCAGTTGGGAAGAAGCTATTGAAAATATAGACATTGGGGGTCCAGCAATGGTTCGTGCAGCAGCTAAAAACCATGAGTCAGTATCTGTCTTAACTAGACCAGAGCAATATCAACCTTTTTTACAGGCTTTAAAGAAAGGGACATTATCTAACGAGATGCGAAGAGAACTAGCGAAAGAAGCGTTTGAGCACACAGCTAATTATGACAATGCTATTAGTCGCTGGATGAAACTTAATGCAGAAAAGAAATCCTCTCAATGGATTGAATCCATACCTCTAAAACAAACCTTGAGATATGGAGAGAACCCTCATCAATCAGCTTCTTGGTATAGCCACCAAGATCAAGGATGGGGAGGAGCAAAACAAATACAAGGGAAGGAACTTAGCATGAACAATCTATTAGATCTAGAGGCAGCTCTATCAACAATTCGAGAATTTGGATATGACGAAAATTTACTGGCCACAACTTCTCAAAAGGCGGCTGTAGTAATTAAGCATACAAATCCTTGTGGTGTTGCAACAGCAAATTCTGTTTCATTGGCCCTAAAAAAAGCTCTTGATGCAGATAGAACAAGTGCATTTGGTGGAATCGTGGCAGTAAATTCTTCTATAGATCTAGCAACAGCCTCTGAATTAAAAAATCTATTTTTAGAATGCGTTATTGCACCTAATTTTGAGAATGATGCAAAGTTACTTCTTTCAGAGAAGAAAAATCTAAGACTTTTAGAAATGAATAAATACTATATAGATCAATCAGAAAGAAATAATATAAGAAGTATCCTTGGAGGATTATTAATACAAGAAAGTGATGATGAATTAATAGATGAAAAGTCTTGGGAAGTAGTTACCAAGAAACAGCCAAGCTCTATAGAAAAAAAAGATTTAACTTTTGCTTGGAAAGTTGTTAAGCATATCCGCTCTAATGCAATTGCAATTGCATCTTCAGGCCAAACAATTGGAATAGGTGCTGGTCAAATGAATAGAATTGGTGCTGCAAAAATAGCTTTAGAAACTGCTGGCGATAAAGCAAAGAAAGCTGTTCTAGCAAGTGATGGATTTTTCCCTTTTGATGACACAGTTAGGATGGCAGCAAGTCATGGTATTACTGCAATTATTCAACCTGGAGGCAGCATAAAAGATAACTTGTCAATAGAAGCTTGTAATGAGTTAAATATATCTATGATTTTTACAGGTCGCCGACACTTTCTACACTAAGAAGTTCATTTACTATATGAAATTAGATTAATTCTAAAGCCTAGCTTTCTTTACCTTGAGGATAATAAGTGACTTTATTTGCTTTTCTAAGAACTGACAACCTTCCAGGCCCTGCACACAAAAAATATAAAGATATAGCAGCATAAATTGCAGACAATTCAAATATATAGTTATGGCCTTCTACAACTGCTAAAGGGAAGCCTTCTAAACCTGTATCAACAAAGTGAAAATAAAGAGCAAATAGCATTGTATTAAGAAGGCCAAGAGCAGCAAGCCTTGTCAACACTCCCAAAGCAAGGCCAATAGGACAGATAATTTGTGTTAAACCAGCAGCAAAGGTCCATATGATGGGATCTCCAGGCAGGAAGGTGAAATATTTACCGACGACAAATTCTGCAAAGCCTTGTGGATCCTGCAATTTTTCAAGGCCATGATGGATCATAAAGAGACTAAAAACAACTCTAAGAACAAAAATAGAAAGCTCACCTAAAATATTCACCTCTCCTGCTGATGGATTTGCAACTACCACTTCAACTTTCTGCTGCGGCAGATTACTGTTAGAAGCGCCCAAATCTTCAGAATTTCGCCTGCCTGAGTTAGCCATCATTTATAAGCATTAGATTTATATATTAGTTGTTTATCTGCAAATCCGTTAGTTGCGCTTATTTTGCAACGTATTGGATGCTAAAAACTATCTATAAAATTAATAATATTGTGAGGGATATATAAGAATCAATTCTCAGTCATTAGCTTTCTCTCACTAAGGTTTATAAGTTTTTGAATTACATGTTCAACAATTCTATCTGGTGTAGAAGCACCAGAAGTAATACCTACATTAATCTTTCCTTCTGGTAAAAAATTAGACTCTACCCTCAAGTCATCACCTAAAGGTTTATGAGTAATAGTATTTTCTATCTCTCCGATTCTTTCAGGGGTGTCTATATGAAAAGAGCGTATCCCCTTAGCAAGAGCAATTTCTTGAAGATGAGTTGTATTAGAAGAATTAAAACCACCAATAACAACTAACAAGTCCAAAGGTTCATCAACTAAGGAAAACATTGCATCTTGTCTTTCTTCTGTAGCATCGCAAATAGTATTAAAAGCTAAGAAATGTTCATTTAATTCAGCAGGACCATATTTTCTAAGCATGGTCTTTTCAAAAAGCCTGCCTATCTCCTCGGTCTCGCTCTTAAGCATTGTTGTTTGATTTGCAACTCCTAACCTCTTTAAATCTCTATCTGGATCAAATCCTTGAGAAGAAGCCCTGGAAAATCTCCTTAGAAAATCATCTCGATTCCCCTTGCCAAGAATATAATCAGAAACATACTGAGCTTCCTTCAAATCTAGTACTACAAGATATGTTCCAGCGAAAGAACTAGTTGCTAATGTTTCCTCATGCTTCACTTTCCCATGAATAATTGAACTGAATTCATGCTTCTTATGTTTCTCTACTGTATGCCAAACCTTTGAAACCCAAGGACAAGTTGTGTCTATGATATGGCACCCTCTTTCATGAAGTAATTTCATCTCATGAACTGTTGCCCCAAATGCTGGCAGTATCACAACATCCCCTTCTTCTACTGACGAAAAATCCTTAATACCTTTCTCAGCCGAAATAAAACGAACATTCATATTCCTCAAATGATCATTAACAGAGGGGTTATGAATAATTTCATTGGTAATCCAAATACTTTCTGTTGGATAATGTCGTCTAGTTTCATAGGCCATTGCGACCGCACGTTCTACTCCCCAACAAAAACCAAATGCCTCTGCAAGCTTTACTCTTAACCTTCCGTGCTCTAACAAATATCCATTATCACGAATAGAGGCTATCAAATTACTTTGATAAGCCTTTTCAAGAGCCTGAGCACGTTTTGCAGGTGATTCAAACCCTCTACGGTTATAACGATCAGAATGATGCAGCGATCGCTTAAAAGCTTGAGTATCCATTAAAGCTGCCATTAATAACAAGACTCTATTAGAAAAGACCCAAAAAGCAAAAAAAGCTTGGCTTAACGCCAAGCTTTTTGTAAAGAAAAGGTTTTTCTTAATTAGATGAAGCGAAGTCTGGATATGCCTCCATACCATGTTCACCTATATCAAGACCTTGAATCTCTTCCTCCTCACTAACACGAATGCCACCGAAGAAACCACCAATAACAGTCCAAGCTAGCCAACAGGTTACTACTGTCCATATTGCATAAGCACCTGCTCCAAGTGCCTGAATAAGCAAAGTGTTTAGTCCTCCCCCATTAAACAAGCCAATCCCAGCTGCTCCTGGATCCATTCCATCAACGCCCCAGAGACCAATAACAACTGTTCCCCAAACGCCGCATACACCGTGAACTGAGAAAGCTCCAACTGGGTCATCTATTCCAGCTGAATCCAAAGCAGAAACTGCGAAAACAACTATTAAGCCTCCAACAAATCCTGCAAGCCAAGATCCAGAAAGTGTCATGTTTCCACAGCCAGCAGTAATGCTTACAAGACCAGCCAATATTCCATTAATGATCATTGTTAGATCTGGCTTGCCGGAAGTAAGAGTAGAAAGCAATGTAGCTGCAATAGCTCCACCAGCTGCTGCAAGAGTTGTTGTAACTGCAACGTAAGCTACATATTCATCCATAGCCAACTCTGAACCTGGGTTAAAGCCATACCAACCAATCCAAAGGATCAGAGCACCAAGAGTTGCGATTGCCATGTTGTGCCCTGGCATTGCTTGGGGCTTCCCATCAACAAATTTGCCAATTCTTGGTCCAAGAAGCATTGCTCCTACAAGACCAGCCCATCCCCCAACTGAGTGGACAATTGAAGAGCCCGCAAAATCAATGAAACCTAACTGCGATAACCAACCTGCGCCATTCCACTGCCAACTACCAGCAATTGGATATATGAAAGCAGTAAGGACTAGCGAGAAAACAACAAATTCTCCAAACTTCACTCTCTCTGCTACAAGACCAGAAACAATAGTTGCTGCTGTACCTGCAAAAGCAGCCTGAAAGAGGAAGTCTACTGCAGGGACTAATTGACTACATCCATCAGCTCCTAATCCAGCGGCACAACTAAGTGCATCTGACGGATCAGGGTTGAAGAAAAAGCCATTAGAAAAAATTACTCCACCAATAATTGGAGTTCCTCCATACATTATGGAATAACCAATGAACCAATAAGCAGTTACAGCAAGAGCAAAAACAAAAAGGTTTTTGGCCAAAATGTTCACTGCATTCTTTTGACGACACATCCCAGCTTCAACCATTGCGAAGCCAGCATTCATAAAAATTACAAGGATCGTTGCTATAAAAAGCCATAGGTTATCTGCCAAGAAGCTCGCAGCTTGAGCGCCTGATAAATCAGATAGTCCTACGCCTGCACGAGCAGCAAACCCAAAAACCCCTAAGCCTAAAAGTGCCAATGGAACTGTTGCCAACCAAATCAAGGATTGATTGGATCGAAATCCACGAATGCTACGGAGGAGAAGCATTGGCCCTTCAAGAAGACTGACTTCTTGAAGGCGGGCAATGCGACGCCTTGGCGGCGATTGCAAAGCAGTGGTCATAAAAAGATAGAAAGAGTCATATCGGCTGATTTTCTAGAAACGCAGCCATTACAAATACAAATATGGGTAAAATAGAGTTGCTATCTGGTAATCATTAATACATAACTAAGAATTGGTATCTCTTTAGTCAGAATTTAAGTTCCCAAACCATGGAAACCAAAAAAGCTATTGTCTCTAAAAAAAGCAACCCCAGACAAGCTTCTGAACGATCCAATGTAATGATCGCAGGAGGTACACTCTTGGCTCTAGTTTCTATAGGTTTACTTAGTTTTGTAATTAAGACAAAAATATTCTAAAGAATCAAAAATTTTCTCCTTTAAGGAATGGTTTAGTGCCTTCCCAAGTGATGCAATCCAAATGAAAATCAAAAGCGCAAGGTATTACTTCTACTCCTGCATTCAGAGCCAATCTAAAAAGATCGCCATACTTAGCATCAGCTGAATCACCAGGAACAAATACTTCAATATCATTTCTGCTAATGCAAGGAACCAAGACCGCTCGTGAAGAAGGCACTTCATTAATCATTTCTTGCAAATGCTTTTGTCCTCTTGTTGTAACTGTGTCAGGGAAAACAGCTGTAGACCCTTTAGCCCAAGTTGTATTTTTAATTTCTACAAAAATCTTACGAGAATCTGAATTGTTGAAATGAGGAGTTAATAGCAAATCAATTCGACTTTTCCTTGCAACCCCATACGTCACTTCATTTTTAATTTCAAAAATCTCACCTAACTCTTGCTTTAAGCAACCTGCCTCAATTGCAAGCCTAACCAACTTATTAGGTAAAGCAGTATTAACTCCAACCCAAGAAAAAGATTGACCAGAAGGAACCTGAGCTTGTTCCCAAGACCAACTTAACTTCCTAGAAGGTGAAGGAGAGTGTCTTAATCTGACACGTCCGCCAACATGTAATACACCTTTCATGGGTCCTGTATTCGCACAATGTGCAGTTACTACTTCCCCAGTGTCAAGCTCCACATCTGCAAGAAAACGTTTATATCTTTTCAGTAATATGCCTTCCGTAAGCGGAGAAAAGTTGGTAATGGTTTTGCCGATCATGAGAAACAGATCTCTGCTGAATATATTGAATGAATCTATTTAAAAAGTTCTTAAAAATCCATGAGATCTATTAGGCACAAAGCATGAAACGTTCTCTAAAGAGCATTTCAATGCTAATCAGTTTAGGAACAGTACTAAGCAAGACTGGCGGTCTGGCAAGGCAAGTTTTAATAGCTGGGGTTTTTGGAGTTGGGGCTGCATATGACGCATTCAATTATGCCTACATTCTGCCTGGTTTTTTCTTAATTCTTATAGGCGGCATTAATGGTCCCTTACACAATGCAGTAGTAACAGTTTTAAGCAGAAGAAGTCAAAAAGAAGGTGAATATATTATGGGTTCTATTAACACATCAATTATTTTTGTCTTCATTTTAATTAGTGGCTTTTTATTTTTAGGAGCAGATTCAATAATACAATTAGTAGGACCAGGTTTAGACAACTCAACTCACTTAATCGCAGTTAAACAATTAAAGATAATGTCCCCAATTACTTTATTTGCAGGTTTAATTGGAATAGGTTTTGGTTCATTAAATGCAAGAGATAAATTCTTTATTCCCTCTATATCTCCAATAATATCAAGTCTAGCATTAATAATTGGTGTTAGTATTTTTTGGGCATATAAAAACCTACAAGTTAATTCAAATTATATAGAAATGTTAGGTGGGATAATTCTAGCCCAAGCGACACTAATAGGAGCAATTATTCAATGGGTTATACAAATTCCTTTATTAAAAAAGGAAAAACTTTTCAAATTTAAATTTATTTTTGACTGGAGAAATTCTGGTGTTAAAGAAGTTTGGAAGATTATTCTTCCAGCGACCTTTGCTTCTGGAATGTTGCAGGTCAATGTTTTTACAGATTTATTTTTCGCTTCTAATATTTTAGGAGCCGCAGCAGGCTTAAGTTATGCAAACTTTTTAGTTCAAGCTCCTTTAGGCCTGGTTTCAAATGCACTCTTGTTACCATTATTGCCAACTTTTGCGAAACTAACACTTGATGAAAATCAAAAAGATTTAATAATGAGAATAAGGCAAGGTTTCATATTTTCATCAGCTAGCATGATTTGCCTAGGTGCAATATTTATAGCTCTAAGTAAAACAATTACAGAAACTATTTTTGGGAGAGGAGTATTTAATAATGAGGCTATTCAACTAGTTTCAGGTTTATTAGTTTGCTATGGAATTGGCATGCCAGCTTATTTAATAAGAGATTTATTAGTTAGAGTTTTTTATGCTTTTAGTGATGGAGATACGCCTTTCAAGATATCGACTATAGGAATAGCCCTTAATGCGTTTTTAGACTGGTTTCTCATTGGGGGACCAACTCCGTGGGGGGACCAATTAACAATTAATCTTGGAGCAAATGGGCTTGTTCTTGCAACAGTTGGAGTAAATATATTAACTTGCTCAATACTTTTATTAAAGCTAAAAGCTAAAATCACTTTACTTCCTTTAAAAGAATGGCTTGTTGATTTATCAAAACTTTTTTTATGCGGATTATTTTCTGGATTAGTAGCAAGTAAAATCAATTCTCTTCCATTATTGTCTTATAATAATTCATGGCAATTAATTCAACTCTTAGTTTCAATTTTTATGAGCCTGTTGTTGTTCTGTATTCTTTCTAATTTACTAGGCATAAAAGAAGTGAGTGAAATGGTAAGAATTTTTAAAAGTAAATTAAATTTTCTATATAGCAAATAAATATTTATTTTAAGTAAAATATACAGAATTAAAAAATTTTTAGCTATCTATAAGAATCAGAAAAGTCTTAAGGGCAGTAGTTTTGTAAAATCTCTTCTAATTCGAAAAATTGGCCAGAAGAAATTAATCTCGATAAAGGCAATTTTGTGTTGCCTCCACCAAGTAAGACTTGAACTCCTTCGCATGCCTTGCGAGCAGCAATGTTAGCTCCATTATCAAGATGAGCTTGGCATTCAATAGCCAAAGGCTTTGACAAGCCTGCATCACCTAAATAAAGATGCCAATTCTCAACTTGTATATATATGCGATCCGCAATCAAGAGTTCTAATTCCTGCAATTGGGTTGAATCAAGACTCATAAGAATTGTTGAAGCAATTAGATCACACAATCACTCTTCTAAAGGAGAGTGATTCGTCGAAGAAGGTCTGCGAATAATGACAAATGTCAAATGAACCATTAAACCCACAAGCCATAAACCAGTAATCCATTGGAGATTAGGCCATACATCACGAATCTGATGAACTAGCCATAAACCACTATTTACAGCTGCAAATGCCATTGCATGAATAGTGAAATTAACTATTCGAGAGAAATGCAAATAAATGGGATCAGTGGGATCTCCATTGCCATACCACCTAAGAGGCATTGAATTTTGTTTTGATGTAATTCTCACGCCATCCTATAGTTGGATAAGTGGATATCAAAGTTTCCGCTTAACCTTGTGCGCCTGTAGCTCAGCGGATTAGAGCATCTGACTACGGATCAGAGGGTCGGGAGTTCGAATCTCTCCAGGCGCGTTTTTCAACTTTTTAATAAGATCAACACACAAAAAGGAAATTAAGACGCATTTTTCTTAATCATGGCCATCTTTTATTTACTATCCCAACAGTGACACTACACATAGGAGAATATTAAATTGCATACGATTAATTCAGATCTCCGAAATACAGATCCAGATATTTCTTTTTTAATTAATCAAGAGCTCTTACGGCAACAAACACATTTAGAGCTAATTGCTAGTGAGAACTTTGCTTCTGAGGCAGTAATGGAAGCTCAAGGATCTGTCTTAACTAACAAATATGCAGAAGGTCTTCCTAATAAGCGTTATTACGGGGGCTGCGAGCATATTGATGCCATTGAACAATTAGCAATCACTCGAGCACAAACACTTTTCAATGCAGAGTGGGCCAATGTTCAACCTCATAGTGGTGCTCAAGCAAATTTTGCAGTGTTTCTTGCTCTATTAAACCCTGGAGACACAATAATGGGGATGGACCTCTCACATGGTGGTCATTTAACTCATGGTTCTCCTGTAAACGTAAGCGGCAAATGGTTTAACGCTATTCATTACGGTGTAGATCAAACTACAAAGGTTTTGAACTTTGAACAGATAAGGCAAGTTGCCCTAAAAAATCGACCAAAATTAATCATCTGTGGATTTTCTGCTTATCCTAGGACCATTGATTTTAAAGCCTTTCGAAGCATAGCTGATGAAATAGATGCATATTTACTGGCAGACATAGCTCATATTGCTGGACTCGTTGCATGTGGAGCCCACCCCAACCCTGTTCCATATTGTGATGTAGTTACAACGACTACCCACAAAACTCTTAGAGGTCCTAGAGGGGGACTAATCCTATGCAGAGACAAAGAATTTGGGAAAAGATTTGATAAAGCTGTTTTCCCAGGAAATCAAGGAGGGCCTTTGGAACATGTTATTGCTGCAAAAGCAGTTGCCTTTGGAGAAGCACTGAAACCAGAATTTAAAACTTATACTTTTCAAGTAATTTCAAATGCTAAAGCCTTAGCAAAAAGGATTCAAGAAAGAGGGATATCAATCGTAAGTGAAGGAACTGACAATCATATTGTTCTACTGGATCTAAGAAGTATTGAGATGACAGGGAAAAAAGCAGATTCTCTAATTAGTGAAGTCAACATTACAGCTAATAAAAATACTGTCCCTTTTGACCCTGAATCACCTTTTGTCACTAGTGGATTAAGACTAGGAACTGCTGCTTTGACCACAAGAGGGTTTACTGAAAAAGCGTTTATAGAAGTGGCTGATGTAATAGCAGATTGTCTTTTAAATCCAGAGGATTTATCAATCAAAGAACAATGCAAAGCAAAAGTAATAGATCTATGTAATCGTTTCCCCCTTTACAATTCAAATCAATAAAAAAAGTTGTCTTCTTACATTAATAAAAACCAAAGTGTTGAAATTCTTTGCATTGGTAGTGAACTATTACTTGGCAACATATTAAATAGCAATGCAAAGTGGTTAGCCGAGCAATTGGCTTTTATTGGCTTACCACATTATCTACAAAGTGTTGTAGGCGATAATTCACAACGCCTTTTGAGAATTATTTTAGAAGCATCAAGAAGAAGTAGAGTATTGATAACAACAGGAGGTTTAGGACCCACACCTGATGATTTAACTATAGAAACAATTGCATCAGCTTTTAATGTCAAGCTAACTAAAAATAATGATATTTTGAAAGATATAAAAAGAAAATTAAACTCACACTCGCATGTGTCTGAAAATAATTTTAAACAAGCATTATTACCAGAAGGAGCAGAAATAATTCCAAATAAATCAGGTACTGCACCTGGAATAATTTGGACTCCCATAGTTGATTTTACAATAATTTCATTGCCAGGAGTACCTGCTGAAATGAAACAAATGTGGATAGAAACTGCAAAGCCTTGGCTGAATGTGAACTTTCCTGAAAGAAAATCTCTTACTAGTAAGACACTTAAATTTGCTGGTATTTCTGAATCTTTTCTTGCGGAGAATATTGTAGATCTACTTGACAATAAAAATCCAACTATCGCCCCTTACGCATCTTTAGGGGAAGTTAAGTTAAGACTAACTGCGCAAGCTAAAACGACTTCCGAAGCAAAGCGCTTAATAGAGCCTATAGAGGTCGAATTACTTAAGAGATTTGGTTTAAAATGTTTTGCTAAAAACGATGAAACATTGTCTGAAATTGTTATTGGTTTATTAAGCAAGCGAGGAGAAACAATTTCTCTTGCTGAATCTTGTACTGGAGGAAATTTAGCTGCTGCATTTACAGGTACTCCAGGTGCATCAGAAGTATTCCTTGGTGGAATAGTTGCTTATAACAACTCTATTAAAGAAAACGTTTTAGGAGTTCCGATAGAACTAATAAAAAAACATGGAGCCGTCTCACAACCTGTTGCCAAAGAAATGGCATTAGGGATTCTCAAAATTTTCAACACTGATTGGTCTATTGCGATAAGCGGTATTGCTGGGCCAAGTGGAAGCACATTAAATAAACCTATAGGGCGAGTTGAGATTTTTATTGCAGGTCCAAATGTAAACGAATCCATTCAAGAAAACTTTGGTTCTTATCGAGCAAGAGAAGAAATTCAAAAATTGAGTGTTGTAAGAGCATTGGATCAACTACGATTATTTCTTCTCAGACGAAGCTAATCTCTAGGCACACAAGGCAAATTCTTGAGCTCAGAAACACTCTATGACAAGATTTGGGACCTTCACAGGGTAGCTGAAATCCCTGGAGGCTCAACACAGCTTTTTGTAGGCTTGCATCTAATTCATGAAGTCACAAGTCCCCAAGCTTTTTCTGCGTTAAATGAAAAGGGATTATCAGTGCATTGTCCTGAAAGAACAATTGCAACAGTCGATCATATTGTCCCTACAACTAGTCAAAATAGACCTTTTCCCGATTCTCTGGCTGAGCAAATGCTGAGGACTCTTGAATTAAACTGCTTAAAACACTCAATAAAGTTTTTTAAAATTGGTTCAGGCAATCAAGGAATAGTTCATGTAATAGCTCCAGAAACAGGTTTGACGCAACCAGGCATGACTATCGCTTGTGGCGACTCTCACACCTCAACACATGGAGCTTTTGGTTCTATTGCATTTGGAATAGGAACCAGCCAAGTTCGAGATGTTCTTGCCAGTCAAACCTTGGCAATGAAGAAATTGAAAGTGAAACGCATCTGGTTTGATGGATATCTTCAAAAAGGTGTATTCGCAAAAGATCTTATCCTTCATGTAATTCAAAAACTTGGCGTCAAAGATGGTGTTGGTTATGCCTATGAATTTGCTGGGCCTGCAATAGATGGTCTCTCGATGGAAGAAAGAATGACCATCTGCAATATGGCTATTGAAGGTGGTGCAAGATGCGGCTATATCAATCCTGATAAAACAACATTTAACTATTTAAAAGGGCGGCCCTATTCACCAAAAGGAAAAGAATGGGAAAAAGCAATTCTTTGGTGGGAATCGCTTGCTAGTTCAAAAAGCGCAATCTATGACGATGAAGTGAGATTCAACGCTTCTCTAATTGCTCCAACTGTAACTTGGGGAATTACTCCAGGGCAGTCAATAGCTATTGATGCCTCCATTCCCACTCCAGAATCCTTAGATAAAAACGATCAACAAATTGCTTTAGAGGCTTATAAATATATGGATCTAAAACCAGGCAGTTCTATCGAAGGAATACCTATAGATGTATGTTTTATAGGAAGTTGCACTAATGGTAGATTAAGCGACCTTGAGAAGGCTGCCGAAATAGCAAAAAACCGGCAAGTAGCAAAAGGTGTTAAAGCATTTGTAGTACCAGGCTCAGAGAAAGTGGCCCAAGATGCTGAATCTCAAGGGTTAGATACTATTTTTGAAAAAGCAGGCTTCGAATGGCGTAAGCCTGGTTGTTCAATGTGTCTCGCAATGAATCCAGATAAACTAGAGAGAAATCAAATCAGTGCTAGCTCCAGCAATAGAAACTTCAAAGGCAGGCAAGGTTCTGCTCAAGGTCGAACTTTATTAATGAGCCCCGCAATGGTTGCAGCAGCAGCAGTGACAGGATCAATAACAGACGTACGGAAACTACTTCACTAGAAAATTCTTTCAATCCATCGACAAATTCATGACTACATACTCTAAATTCCCTGCAGGGCAAATTAAGTCAATAACAGGCACATGTATTTATCTAAAAGGCAATGACATTGATACTGATCGAATTATCCCCGCTCGTTTTCTAAAATGCATAGACTTTGAAGCTCTAGCCAATCAAGTTTTTGCAGATGATCGGATCGAAGCGACAGGCTCACACCCTTTTGATCAAAGTAATAATAAAAATGCGTCAATTCTTGTAGTGGGAAACAATTTTGGCTGTGGTTCTAGTAGAGAGCATGCGCCTCAGGCATTGATGAGATGGGGAATTCGAGGAATCATTGGCCAAAGCTTCGCTGAAATATTTTATGGAAATTGCTTATCAATTGGAATACCGTGTGCAACTATCTCAGAAAACAATATAAGACTAGTTATAGAAGCAATAGAAAATACTCCTAATATGGAATTTGAATTTAATATTAACGATAAAAGACTCTATTTTAAAGATAAGTTTATGCCCATACAATTAGAGCCAGAAGCATTAGAAATGCTTCTCTCAGGAGAATGGGATGTAACTTCATCACTGCTTAATAAAATAAATGCTATTGATCTGAAGATCAAGAAACTTCCTTACTTAAATAACTTTAAATCAGAGTAAGGCTAGAGATAATTGATAATAGTTATCTCTAACTTTTAAAATGATAATGGATTGCCTTTATAGTTAAATCCATTCAAGCGAAAATTAAATCCACCTGACTGATTTTTAAAGTCATATGAGAGTCCAATTTCGTAAGATCTTCTCTGTAGAATGATCCCTGATTTCCAACTTATTGTTTTTCCATAATTAGAAGAATCTGAATCTATATTGACGTGATAAATATTTTTTATAACAATTGGTCCTATAAGTTGCTGACTAAGATTTACTTTAAGCTTTGCTAAATCATTTATATTATCAAACGCGAAGGGACTATCTCCTCCTTTAAATGTTATAGAAGGCATTAGTGATAACTTAGTGTAATCTAAATAATTTCTGGTAAAACTGCCAATAGTTAAACTAGGACCTAGGCCAATTTCGAATGAACTTTGATTATTACCATTTTCATAATTAAAATAAGATGAAATAATATTTGTATCTATAGAAAATCCTGGTTCAATTGGTCTAGGAGAATAAACAGTAATTTTATTGCGATTCTTATCTTTATTATTATATATATTTAGAGGGTATTTAATATCAAATTCTGATATAATCCCAACCCTAAGTAACTCAATTAAACCAGTTTTAGCTAAATTCTCACCTTGATATGTTCCAAAACTTGTACTCACATTGTATTCAAATTTTTTTTTCTTATTAGCCCATTTACCTTCTTTATCTATTCTTGCCCCATATGCAGTATAGATATCACTACTCCCTAAACTTCCATTCCAAATCTGATAACGATACAGTCCAAATAATACAGCTTCTAAATCCTTAACTTTAGCAAAATTAAACTTTTTCTTAAAATCACCTGAATATCTAGCACCATTTGCAAACCTTTCATTATTAAAAGTTGAGATATCAGCTTCAAAATTATTATCCCAATTTAAAATACTTCCCTGTAATTGAGCCTCTAATCCAAAGAGATCTGAGTAGTTTGTTGAAGCTGAAACTTTCTTGCTTAGAATCGTGCCTCCTCTAACTGGATATGCATCTGTTTCACCTTTTATAGAGCGCTGAATTAAATACTGAGGCTGCATAAATAATTTATAACTATCACTTAATTGAATAGGCCTAAGTTGTCTTCCAATAAATAATCCATCCTTATTAGTACCATCAAAACCCAATACCCAATTCTTCTCTTTTTCTTTACCGGATACAAACTTTCTATTCCCTATAGGAAGTTTAAATTTATCTTCTACTATAAGATAACTTTTTTTAGCAGTGATTATTACTTTTTTTTCAACATCTTTTATGACTTTTACTTCAACTTCATATGAATCAATTTTAGTCTGTGCTGGATTAAATGGATCATTAGTAAAGCTAACCTTTTGAGCCTTCCATAAATCATTTTCAAGTAAAATTTTAGATGCCTTTATTCGCCATTTATTTATAGAGTTATTCTCTAATTTAGACTTCTCAATATTTTCCATCTCCGAAGAAAAACCACCTTGTATGATAAATCCGTCTTCTAACTTTATTTCACGCAATTGATTATCTTCTGCAGAAATAGAGTTTTCTTTTTTACCTTTTGATTTGTAGAGATTTAAATCTTTAGGAATTAATTTAACATCAATGACTCCATAAACATCGTTCATTGTACCTAATTTATTCACTAAATCATATTCAAATCTATTGGCAGAAAAATACTGTGAACCTTTCCTAAAACTAACATTTCCAGTCGCAAGAATAATTTTCTTAGACTTGTTAATCTGTATTTTATCTGCCTGAAGAATAGCGTTCTCAAGCAATGCCTTTACATTACCTTCAGCAACAAAAAGGTTGTCTCCCTCCCAATATTGACTGTCTGCAATAATCTCAAGCTCAAGAAAAGGGGCCTCATTTAAAGTCTTCTTATTTTCCAAACTAGAGACAGTCTTAAATTGTTTATCAATGGCAGCATCATTTATCTGAAAAATTGTTTGATTTCTTTCTCCCTGATCACTAAATATTTCTTTTTTACTGAAAAAATTAGCAGGATCTCTTGTAGAGGCACTACTAACCTCTATTGGGATAAACAATATGCAACTTACAGATATACATCCTGTAAGCAGCACAAAAGACGTTTTCGTCGTCAAAATAGATTTGCCGACGAACAATAAAATTGCATAAACCTAATAATACTGGCCTAATTAGCGCCAGTATTGGTTCTGATTAGAAGCCAAGACTAATTTCTCAGTCTTGAGGGCTTTCTAAGTCCTTTCTCGCTGGGGTTCTTGTTGGGTCACTAGCCAAGAAACCGAAGAGGAAAACACCAACGAAGAAGAAGACGACCGTGTATACGGAAATCTTTAAGGCAAGCATGACTAGCTAATTCATCTATGAAACAAATGTATCTTATGGGCAGTTGTGCCCTAATTGCCCCAATTATTACCTTTGATTGAAATGTTTCTATGCTGATGAGCTTAACAAAACACAATTTGGCCCAGATTTTTAATCGTCATGATCATCCCATGGATCATCTAATGCTCTATTAGGAGGACCAAAGGCTGTATATACGCCAAAGGCTGTCAAACCTAGTAAAACAATCAAGATTGTTATCGCGATTGAGAGTGCTGGAGATGAAGTTTCCATCAAATGTTTCTACAGGTTGGCAATGTTAGCCTGTATTTCTCATACAATATCGGGAATTCTTCATTAACTGAGGCACGAAACTCAAAATGGGACAAAAAACCGCTGTGGGCTCTCTGCTTAAATCCATTGGTAATTCAGGCCAAGGTAAGGTTGTAGCAGGCTGGGGAGCAGTGCCAGTAATGGCATTTGTAGGAGTTTTGCTACTGGTTTTTCTAGTGATTCTTTTGCAAATTTATAACCAATCACTACTCTTACAAGGTTTTTCTGTTGATTGGAACGGAGTTAACTAAGTCATAGAAAGTAAGGCTTAGTGGTTTAGCTGATGAATATCTTTGGGATAGGTCTGCCTGAAATTGCAGTCATAGCTGCTATTGCGCTTTTTATTTTTGGGCCAAAAAAGCTTCCAGCACTAGGAAGAGGTCTAGGAAAAACACTGAGGAGTTTGCAAAAAGCATCTTCTGAATTTGAAAATGAGCTTCAGAAAGCAGTTTCAGCTTCTGATAAGACTGACCAAGGCAATCAGCATGAGCTAAAACATAAAGAAAATTCACCTCAGCAAAATAAAAAATATAATTAAATCAACTCACTTTCTATATATCAGATGAGTTCAGGTAATTTCCAGTTATTAGCTGGCCTAGGCAATCCTGGCTCAAAATATACAAGCACTCGGCACAACGTTGGGTTTATGGCTCTAGAAAGACTCGCAAAGAAAGAATCCGTCCAATTCGCTATGAATAAAAAAATTTTTGGCCATATCGCAAATATTGAAATTGGAGCTAATAAAAGAAAACTATTAATGCCCAATACATATATGAATGAAAGTGGTCGTTCAATCTCTGCAGCAATTAAATGGTTTGATTTAGAAATTAATCAGATATTGATTTTCGTAGATGATATGGACCTACCTTTAGGCAAATTACGCTTTCGTGAAGGAGGAGGCTCAGGAGGTCACAACGGATTAAAAGATATCATTAAGCATCTTGGCAGCCAGGACTTTTGTAGATTGAGAATTGGCATTGGTCCACCATCTATAAATCAGGGTGATCGGAAACAAAAAACCATACCTCATGTCCTTGGGAAATTTGATCAAGCAGAGAGTAAAGTCATAACAAAGGTCCTAGACAAAGTAATAAAAGGATTGGAAGTAATAGAACAGTATGGACTGGTCAAAGGTACATCTTTTCTAAATTCATCTTTAACAGCAACAGACGGGTAATTAAATGCATCAAAAGCCAAGTACCACAGCACATCTAAGAGTTTTTAGTCAAAATTTTGCTACCAAGTGTATGGCCGGTGAAGTTTCTGCTGGGGAATTCAACTGGCAATTTAATTGGAAGTTTAGTAATGGTGAACTCTTAGTAGAACCTCCTCTAGGTAGAGCATTGATTAAAGATGCACTTTTACGCTTTCTAGTAAAAACTGATTATTATCTTGAACCAGGTGGAGATTACAATTTCACTATTAGGGCCAAATTCTAAGCTCCACAGGCGATTTCCACTCTAGTTTTTTACCGAAATAATTTTCAATCAAAATCAATGCAACAACAGCATCTAAATTTGCAGGGGGTGGTATCAATGTCTTTGGTATCCATCTGAAAATAAATTTTGGAGGACAAAGTTCTAAATATCTTGACCTAGCCAATAATGTGGTCATTCTTTCATCTACAAGCTCAATTGGACCAATCTCATTATCAATAAATTTTCCCTGCCAATATCTACTAGTAGTTCCATTACCAATAATAATAAGGTCAATAATATATTTTTCTCTCCAATCCTCAATTAATTTAATTACTGAAGAATTAATAACTGTTTTACCATCAATTACAAATAATCCTTCTACATCTGCAAGTAAAATACCACATTTTTTATGCCCAGGATCAATCGAAATTACTTTTCTCATATTGATTAATTATGATTAGGTATTATTAGAAATTCTAGTTGCGTTTAAAACAACCAAGACCCTCTGAGCTGTATCACTATTAACTTGAGAAATAGCTTCTAACTTTATAATACCTTTTTCTTGCGAGTCTAATTGAGCTAATAGGTTCCTAATAGATTCAGAATCTACTTGAATTTCTGAAACCAGTGAACCTCTTCTTTTTACTTCAGCTAATGTTGATGCTAATAGAATCTTAATTTGCTTTTCAAGTGAATTCTTAGATATTTTATAATTTCTTATATTTATACTTGCTATCACTTCGCCTTTTCGAACAATATTCTTGTTAAGAAGAACTTCTGGAAATGCATAAACATAGCTTTCTCCGAGCAAAATATTTCCTGCAGAACGAATGTTAACAATCCATTCTTTTTTATCGGAAATAATTTCCTCTAAACGAGCTATGTGATCTCGTCTCACTAGAACAATTCTTCTATTTGGCTTTTCCCCAGGACTTACTTTTATAAATGCATTGAAATTTGCTTTTCTTAATATATTCTCTATTTCTTCTTTTACATTCGAGTCTTTTTGTAATTTAATCATCACAGTTGCAAGACTTTCACCACTAGTAATTACAACTTCTCCTTTACGAAATGCAAACAAATCCTTACCTAATTTGACCAGCTCTGTCTCTGCTTTTTTAATTTTTAATTCAAGCGCTTCTCTTTGCTGTTTTAAAGGAACTAAAGCTTGTCTACTTTCCTTTAACCTAGCCTGAATATCATCCAATTGAAATAAGCCTACTCTTAACTCACGGCTAACTAAAATCATTAGACTTAATGAAATAGCACTAATAAAACTCCCAGTAAGAATTGTTATTAATACAGCAGTTCTTCGAGGTCTTAATTTAAAAATACTTAGTCGAGCCTTCCCTATTCTAGTTCCTAACAAATCTCCAAGTGTAGATAATACTCCTCCCAAAAGAAGCAAAACAATGAGGAGCATCCAACCTGTCACTTCTAAAAGTATTAATTAAGTACTAACACAAAGGTAATAGAACTCCTCAATAAATGGTTGTTTTAGTTAAAACGTTTAGCAAGAGCAATTGGATCAAATACCGTTATCTTCTTTCGATCTATCTGCAATAAACCTAAATTTCTTAAATCCCCAAGAAGTCTTGTAATAGTGACTCGTGTGGAACCAATAGCTTCTGCTATCGATTGATGGGATAATCGGAGGTCAATAGTAATTCCTTTATCACTTGCTACTCCAAAGTCCCTACAAAGAACTAGCAGGAAACTAACTAAGCGAGATGACATATCCCTATGAGTCAAAGTCTCAATCATTGTTTCTGTTTGTAGAATCCTGCTCGATAAACCTTGAAGGAGAAGTAGCCCAACCCCACTATCGGCTTCGATAGCATTTCTAACTGAGCCAGCAGGAGCTGAACTCATCTCCACTCTTGTAAAAGCAACTGCATGATAAAAGCGGTCTGATCTATGGCAAGTCAACAAGGAAAGAACCCCAAACAAACTATTTTCTCGTAATAAAGCCACAGTAATTTCTTCACCAGATTCATAAACCCTTGTGAGTCGAACAGCTCCTCTACGTATTAAATAAACCCTCTCAGCAGGGTCCCCGGGGAAAAAGATCGTCTTCGATCTCTCTACTGCTTCATTAGAGGCTCCATCAAGACCTCTAATGACATCCAATAATGTCTTTTTAACTTGAGTATTTGGATTTAACTGATTTTGCGATTGCATCCCTAATGATTGGCTCGGGTAACGGCTGAATGAGTTAGCAGAACCTGTCATCTTGCAAACCAATTCAAAGGACGATAAGAAGTGAAGCTAAAACCTCTTGTATCAAAAATGACTTTTTGCGCTTAAAGAATGCGTATGTAGTAATTTTTATTTCAAAAAAAAATCTAAATAATCAAAGTTTTACTGAAACAACACGCGCAATGGGGAGGGCAAACGCTATAGATAGTGTAAAAGTAGTTGTGAACCTTCCAAGTCCCGCTAGATTTAAAGCAGATTCGTTAAAGCAAAGTTTTTCAGACGTTCATGTCAGCAAGTCCTAGCTCAACAAATGATTACTCGACGAGAGAGCAATACGGTATAGGCCCCATTAGTTCAATTTCGTCCAAGCCAAGACTTCAAATCATTTCTTCGCAAGGACAATTACAGGTTTATGCTTCTCCATATAGAGGAAGCTTTTCAGCCGTACTTAGTGAAGCACTTCGTTCCGCTGGATTAGGAAGCAAGGTTGTAATAGCTCAATTCTTAAAGGGAGGAGTAGCTCAAGGTCCAATCAACTCGACAAGCCTATGCGGGAATCTTGAATGGATTAGACCGAATATCTATGGCTGTATACAAAAAAATCCAAATTCGCAAGCAGATCTATCAGAAGAATCAACTAAAACCAAAACAGCCATTGAAGAAATCTGGAAAATATGTAAAGAGCACTTGATCAATAATTCTTTAGACAAATTGGTGCTTGACGAAATTGGATTGGCTATCGAATACGGTTTCCTTACAGAAACAGATTTAATTCATTCATTAGAAAATCGCCATGACTCTATAGATGTAATTCTCACAGGGCCATCAATACCAACTAGAGTTTTTTCAATGGCCGATCAAGTCACTCAATTGAGGTGCTCTAAATAATGCTTAAAAATGATCGTTGGATTATTAAACAATCAGAGGCAGGCATGCTCCAGCCTTTTCAACCAAATCTTGTTAGACACCTCGATCCTCAGATAAAAGAGAAGCCTGTACTTAGTTTCGGATGTTCCTCTTATGGATATGACCTACGTCTTTCATCTAAAGAGTTCCTTATATTTCGGCATGTTCCTGGGACAATAATGAATCCTAAAAAATTTAATCCTGATAATTTAGAAGCAACTCCTCTTCACCATGATGAAGATGGGGATTATTTTATACTCCCAGCACATTCATATGGACTAGGAGTGGCTTTAGAAAAAATGAAAGTGCCACCAAATATCACAGTTATTTGTCTTGGGAAAAGCACTTATGCAAGATTGGGAATTATTGTTAACACCACTCCAGCAGAAGCGAGTTGGGAAGGACATTTAACCCTTGAATTCAGTAATAGTTCAGGTGCAGATTGTCGAATATATGCAAATGAAGGAATTTGCCAATTATTATTTTTTGAAGGTGATCCTTGTGGGACAACTTATAGAGATAGAAAAGGGAAATATCAAGATCAGCCTGAAAAAGTTACTCTTGCAAAGGTTTAATTATGAATAATGTTCATCTGGTCACAGCTACTCCAGATGCTGAGAAAACTATGGCCTATATTGCCAGAGTAAGTAATCCTAAGAATCAAGCAAATGAAGAGTTTGGGAAATTAATTAAATATTGCATAAATAACGAGCATTGGAGTGTTTTCGAGCAAGCCTATATGACTCTACAAATAGAAACTAATCGCGCAATTGCTGCACAAATACTCCGTCATAGGTCATTTACTTTCCAAGAATTCTCTCAAAGGTATGCAGATAGTACACAACTGGGTGAGATACCTATACCTGAGTTAAGAAGGCAAGATAGCAAAAACAGACAAAACTCAACTTCCGATTTAGATGAAGATATTGCTAATGATTTTCGGGAAAAAATTAAATTACAATTCAAAAATTCCTTAGACTTGTATCAAGAAATGCTTGATAAAGGAGTTGCGAAAGAATCTGCTAGGTTTATTCTACCGCTAGCAACACCCACAAGGATCTACATGACAGGTTCTTGCAGATCATGGCTACACTATATAAATCTTAGATCTGGTCATGGCACTCAAAAAGAACATCTAATTATTGCAAAAGAATGTAAGAAAATATTTACTTTGCAATTTCCTAAAGTTTCTGAAGCGTTGGGCTGGATAGAGTCTTAACTATGACTTCTAGGGCTAATTTTACTAACAATAATATCCTCTTTAAGAGGCGATATTGCAATATTCTTACCATCCAAATTATTAATTCCAGGAAAAACTGGAAGTTGCTCGTTGTTTAGTAATGAATTTGCTATCTGATCAATTTGATCAATATTTTTCAAACCTATTGATTGACCTTTAATGACACCAAACTGATCAAATAAGTTTAATTGTGGTATTCCATTCACTTCATATTTTTCTATAAGGTCTAACCACTTTTCATTATCAACATTTAATAAAACTATATCAATCTGATCCTGATATTTTTCTTTAATACTTTTTATAGAAGGTGCCATCTCTTGACAGGCCTCACACCAATCAGCATAAAACTCAAAAATAGTAGGATGACCATTATTTAGCGCTACCTCTGGCTGAAGTGAGCTAAGTGCAAGAATATTCAAAGACTTTTCTGAATTAAGTCCAAGTCCACCTCTGAGCAAAAAAAGGAAACAAGCCAATACAAAAGAAGCAATCAACAAATAAATTCTTTGAATCTTTGTTAATTCAATCAAAGAAGGGCTTTCCACAAAGCAAAAATTTCTTACAAGTACTCAGTCATTTTCAGAATAGCTTGCGTTTGAAATGTTGCCATGTAAGCTATCTTTCAATAAATTTGAAATTTATTTTCCAATGTCCACCAACACAATCAGTCATGTTGGTGATTTAAATGATGAGCAAGCTCTTAGTTTTTTTGGCACTGATGGAATACGAGGCAAATCGCAAACATTTTTAACTAATTCATTGGTTTCTCAGATTGGTTATTGGTGCAATCATGTTCTTCTTGGAGAAGGACCCATTCTTATAGGTCAAGATTCAAGAGCAAGTAGCGAAAGAATTGCTTCTGCTTTGGCTCATGGATTAGCTACAAAGAATAGAGAAATATGGTTACTAGGGTTATGCCCTACGCCTGCAGTATCTCATCTGATCAAAAAGTACAATGCTTCTGGAGGTCTTATGATCTCAGCAAGTCACAATCCTCCTGAAGACAATGGAATAAAGATTTTTGACAAAACTGGTGAAAAAATATCTTTAGAAAAGCAAATCTTTATCGATAACAAACTAAAAAGAAAAGTACTGATTCCTATTTGTAAAGACAAAGATAATTGTATTAATCGTAATGACCTTTTAAAAGATTATAAAAATAGTCTTTTAAACACCGTAGATAAAGAAAGTTTAATTGATATACCAATTGTTCTAGATTTATGCTGGGGATCTGCATCTTCATGCGGAGAAAAACTATTTAAAGCTTTAGGAGCCAACGTAATAAGCATAAATGCGATTCCAGATGGTGAAAAGATAAATGTTAATTGCGGTTCAACACACCTTGAGCATATTAAAAAAGTTGTTCTTGAATCAAACGCTCAAATGGGTTTTGCATTTGATGGAGATGCTGATCGAATGATTGCAATAGATGGAAAAGGCCGAGTAATCGATGGAGACCATTCTCTGTATTTATGGGGATCATCTCTTCAAGATAAAAATATGCTTCCTGAGCAAAGGCTAGTCACAACTGTAATGTCTAACTTAGGTTTAGAAAAAGCATGGCTAAATAGAGGTGGGAAGCTAACAAGAACTCCTGTAGGTGACCAGCATGTTCATAAGGCTATGTTAACAAATAAAGCTAGTCTTGGAGGAGAGCAATCAGGTCACATTTTATCTACACTTAACGACTTATGTGGAGATGGACTTTTAGCTGCAATACAGCTCTCAAGTATATGTAATCGCAAAGGAATTCTTCTTTCAGAATGGCGTGATCAAAGCTTCAAGCCTTATCCACAAAAGCTAATTAGTGTTCCTATAGCTAAGCATATAACTCAAAATTATTTAAACAAATCTGAAAAGTTTCGTTTATCAATAGCGGAAGCCGAATTAGATCTTGGGAAAGAAGGAAGAGTATTTATCAGGAAAAGTGGAACAGAGCCATTAGTAAGAGTCATGGTCGAATCAATAGATAAATTATTAGTCGAGTCATTGACAACTAAGATTGCAAAAATAGCTTTGGAAGAATTCAATTAAATCAACTAGATACTAAGTCAATACAAATATAGATTATTTACTAATAAATAAATTAGCTATAAAATTCCTGTACTATTCCTAAAATATAATTGACGATATACTTTTACTCCTTGATGAATTGCATATTTCTCGCGTTCAGTACAAAATTTAAAAGGATTAGCATTTAAATTAGATTCAGAGTATTTACTATGCCGATCAAAAAAATGACTAAGCTCAATAATCTCAGTCATTTCATCCATAACACTTATTACATCAGATTGAATAAATAATTCCGATCCAATATCAAGACTTTGTGCCAAAAGAAATAGAAAAGACTGATTTAATACTCTCCTCTTCCTGTGACGCTTTTTAAACCAAGGATCTGGAAATTGAATAGAAACTCTTTTTAATTGTCCATTTTCTAAACTAAGAAACCATTTTTCTAAGCTTATATTTGCATTACAAAAGAAAAATCTCAAATTAGTAAGACCTAATTCAATTCTTTCTTTTTCAGCCGCAAATACTAGAGGCTCTCTAATTTCAACTCCAAGAAAGTTCCATTGGGCATTATCAGCTGCCATATCAATTAAAAACTTACCTCTTGCGCAACCAATATCTAAATGAATAGGTAAATCAATACTTTCAAATAAATCCTCAGGCCTAGGCAGCTCATTATGAAGCTGAAAAAAGTGGCTTAAGGGGTTTACATGTTGTCGCACTATTTAGAGCTTATTAAAAGTCCTTAGCTTCATAGCAAATAATAGTGGTATAGATTAATAATAACTAAATTGAAAGTTCTTTTTGTGACAGAAATCTCATACAGCACTCTCGTCTGGCTTTCATACAGACTAGGAGCCACTTTTGCATTTGGGCTTCCATTAGTAATTTTTATTTGGGCTTCGATGAAAAAAGAATCTCCCATCGTTAGGCTCTTGTCAATTTATTGGAAGGTTGCAAGTCTAATGTTTATAAGCATGCTTCTATTGATTGGCAATAGGCCTATTGGTTACTTAACATCTTTTCTTTCACCATTACTAATTCTTACCTCAATATGGTTTTGGATAGATTTAAATGAAGAAATAAATGAATTTCCTCGACATAAAACCATAGCATTAGTATTAAAAGCATGGCGATGGTCACTAAGTTTCTATAGTTGCTTTTATATAACACTTTCATTTATAAGTTTAGAATGCGTTAATAATATCAATAGTCAAAATTGTAATTACTGGAGAGAAGCTCCATCAGGTTTAAATCAAATCATAAGGAGTATTTTTAACTTTTTATTTGGAGCCAATTGGACAGAAGCCTTGTCCGCTTTTATAGGTTATTTAGCTTTAATTATTTATATAGTGGGTTTTATACAATGGGCTATTATACGCCTGCCTAAGCAAGGTAGAATCGCAGGAGATTTTTAGATTAACTTAAAATAATGATTGATAAAGATATAAAAAATAATTTATTTTATTGATCATGATTTAATCTATTCGTTCAATAATATCAACGCATCTACCACATAGTAATGGATGCCTTTCGTATTGACCAATATCCAATTCATAATGCCAACATCTTTCACATTTAGCTCCTCTAGATTTTGCTATTTCAATAACACCAATATCATCTTCTTTAGTAAATAATACCTCAGCCCATGGCTCTCCTCCTATTTGAACTTTAGAAACAATTAACCAATCAAATAAATTATCAACAGAATTGTGACCATTTTCCTGAAGAAATGTAAGAGAATTTTGAAGTGATTCATTAATTGGAGAAATGCGAACAGAAGCCTCAAGAGAAGATCCTAATTCTTGTCTAGTTCTACAATCTTCTAAAGCACGGTTGACAGAAGTTCTTAATTCTCTAATTTGATTGATTGGTTTATTGAAAGAAGAATCTCTCCAAGAATCTGGAACTTTAGGCCAGTACCTTTGAAATACAGACTCTTCATTTAGTTTATAAGGGATATTCTGCCAAATATCTTCTGCTGTATGACTTAAAACTGGAGAAATAACTCCAGCAAGGCGCTCTACAATTAGAGATAAAACATATTGGCATGATCTCCTCCTAAAATCATTTGGGGCACTAACATATAGCCTATCTTTAGCTATATCTAAATAAAAATTAGATAAATCAACTACACAGAAGCTCTGCAATAGCTGAAAGAACTTTGAGAACTCATATCTTTCAAATGCTATTGAAATCTCATCAACAACATCAGCTGTCCTATTAAGCATCCAACGATCTAAAATAGGTAAATCTCCTATATCCAATCCATCTTTAGCTGGGTCAAAATCATGCAAATTACCTAAAAGATAACGTGCGGTATTTCTTACTTTCCTATAAACATCTGACAATTGACTTAAAATGTTATTCCCAATTGGTACATCTACTGAATAATCAACAGAGCTTACCCAAAGCCTAAGGACATCTGCACCATAAGCTGGTTCCAATTTCTTATTATTTCCACCATTTATAATTTTCCAAGGATCAATAATGTTACCTAATGATTTGCTCATTTTTCGACCATTTTCATCTAATGCAAAGCCATGAGTAAGGACTTTTAAGTATGGAGCATGACTATTTACTGCAACAGAAGTAAGTAATGAAGACTGGAACCAACCTCGATGTTGATCTGAACCTTCTAAATAAAGATCAGCCGGATAATTAAGTTCATCTGATTTAGAAATTACTGATGTCCAACTAGATCCAGAGTCAAACCAAACATCCATCGTATCTTTTCCTTTTTCCCACTTATGAGCTTCTGATGAATAATTGCTGGGAAGAAGTTCTGATATCGGCAACTCCCACCAAGCATCTGCTCCATACTTCACAAACAAGTTATATATATGTTTAATAGTAGCTTCATTTAAAAGAACTTTTGACCCTTCCTTTGAATAAAAAACCGGTATAGGGACGCCCCAATTACGCTGCCTAGAAATACACCAATCACCTCTATCCTCAACCATTGATTTAATGCGCTTTTTACCTGATTGTGGTAACCATTCTACCTTTTCAATAGAATTTAAGGCATCATTTCTAAATCCTTCAACTGATGCAAACCACTGTTCTGTAGCACGAAAAATAGTTGGTTTTTTTGTTCTCCAGTCATATGGATATTTATGTATATAGGGTTTTTCCTTTAACAAGCAACCAGATTCTTTTAAAGCATTAATAATCTTAGTATTAGCATCTTTTAAAACATTTAAGCCCTCAAAATCACCTGCTTCAGAAGTAAAGAAACCCTTTTCATCAACAGGGCATATTATAGGAAGCTTGTACTTCATTCCAGTGTTAAAGTCATCAACACCATGACCTGGCGCTGTATGAACTATTCCCGTACCAGACTCGGTTGTAATATAATTTCCTCCTAACACAAATGGATTTAAGCTATCAAATAAAGGGTGTTTGTATAAAACTCCATCTAACATTTTGCCTTTTACTATTGCAACCTTTTCTAAAGGTGATCCAATTTCTTCACTGACTATTTCACGAAGATCTGAGGCTATAATTAGTAACTTTTCAGAATTATCTTTTGCAATAATATAATCAATATTCTCATTAACAGCTACTGCCATATTGGCAGGTAAAGTCCAAGGAGTTGTTGTCCATATAGCTACTTTTAACTTATTACTTAACCCATCTTCATGCACTGGTAGTGCCAAGCCTTGTTTACTTAAAGACTCTTGCAAAAGGTTTGGAAGTTTAACAACACTAAAAGCAACATAAATGCTTGGACTTGTATGACCTTCTGGGTATTCCAACTCTGCTTCTGCTAAAGCTGTTCTAGAACTTGGACTCCAATGTACTGGCTTAAGACCTCTATAGATATACCCCTTGAAAGCCATCTCTCCAAACAATTTAATCTGAGCAGCTTCATATTCTTTTTGAAGAGTTAAATAAGGGTTATCCCAATCAGCCCAAATTCCCCATCGACGAAACCCATCTTTTTGAAGAGCAATCTGCTTGTGAGCATATGCAGCAGCTTTTTTCCTCAATTTGATCGGAGTTAAATCTTCACGCTCTTTTCTATCAAGAGTTTTGAGGACCTGTAATTCAATAGGCAATCCATGGCAATCCCATCCAGGCACAAAACGAACTTTGCTTCCTTTAAGAATTTGATACTTGTTAATTATGTCTTTTAGAATCTTGTTGAGAGCATGTCCCATATGAAGATTTCCATTTGCATAAGGAGGTCCATCATGCAGCGTAAAAGTAGAACCTTTGTTGGCTAAGCCAAGCTCAAAATCAATTCCTTTTTCTTTCCAAAATTGCTGAAGTTCAGGCTCGCGAACAATTGCATTAGCTCGCATGCTGAAGCTTGTTTTTAAGAGATTAAGAGATTCTTTGTAGGAAGGACGATTATTACCGTCGTTTGTTTTCTCGTGATTCACAATGAAAATTAATTAGAGAAGCTTATGAAGCGTCGGAAGGTGTATTCCCTGAAGCAAGAGTTGAAATCTGATCTGAAGCGAAATTCTTGTCATCAATATTACCCTCTAAAGAAGCAAGCTGCTTTGAGTCTGAACCTGCACTTTTATTATTGGTTTCTGGCCTAACCCACTTTTTACCAATTGAACTTGGTTTCGGCTTACCTTTAAAAAGATCAGATATTGCAAGAACAATAGAGCCCAATCTTCCAAAAACAGCAATGATCTGAGATATTCTATTGTTCCAAAGACTAAAAGACTTTATTCCAGCTTTTTCTTCCAATGTCAGTTGCTGCCATCGATTTTGTGACACCTCTAACAATAGTCTAAAAATAATTAATGAACTAAACAGGACCGCAAGCATTGGCGATCCGCTAAGCCTCTCTTTACTTGTAATAAGGACTAATCCCAAAATCATTGTCAATGCTCCCCAGAAGGAATCCTTGGGCCGACTTAATTCAGTAATTAGAAGTGGTAATAGCAAGATCGCTAGGCCTAGGATTATAGAAAAATCACCAATAACAACTGCCAACATAATTTTTGAGCAAGCTTATATGTACTTATTTTGTCTAAAGTTTAGGAATAAGCCCATTCTGGCTTCTGAAAAAAATATCTAGCTATACAAGAAGGACGCGCAAATGAGCTTTGGCCTTATTAGTTCGCAAATAACCATTGCTTCTTCCATTTCTATAAATAAGCTTATTTATATATTTCCCCTATGAAAAACTCACTATCAGCTACGCTATCAACCATTGGCCCATCTGGCGGAATTGGTAGACGCGCGGGTTTTAGGTACCCGTGACTTAGGTCGTGGGAGTTCAAGTCTCCCGGTGGGCATTAATTACTAAAACAAATAGGTATGAGTTTGTTCCTAAGTTGTAATTCAAAAATGCAATGACAAATACCTTAAATACAACTATTCATAATGATTTACCCCCCAAATTCCAATCGTCAAGTTTTTGGCAAAAGCGCATTAAAGATTATCTAGATCCACCTAATTTTTTCAATCCCACTTTAGGCTTATTTATTGGTGGTTATGCAATAGCATTTCTCTCTATATGGCAATGGTATAAAGGGGTATGGCCACTTCCTGTACTAGTTGGGCTTGCATTCCTTTCTCTTCATATGGAAGGGACTGTTATCCATGATGCCTGTCACAAAGCAGCTCATCCTAATAAATGGATAAATCAGGCTATGGGTCATGGCGCAGCAATATTATTAGGTTTTAGTTTTC
The DNA here is from genome assembly GCF_000007925.1 of Prochlorococcus marinus subsp. marinus str. CCMP1375. Lineage (NCBI taxonomy): Bacteria > Bacillati > Cyanobacteriota > Cyanophyceae > Synechococcales > Prochlorococcaceae > Prochlorococcus > Prochlorococcus marinus. The sequence goes on along the minus strand of NC_005042.1, from coordinate 261,883 downwards.
CAGTTTTCACTAGAGTCCATCTTCAACATCACTCTCATGTCAATGATCCCAAGAATGACCCTGATCATATAGTCAGTACTTTTGGCCCAGTCTGGTTAATTGCTCCAAGGTTTTTTTATCATGAATATTTCTTTTTTCAAAGGAAACTCTGGAGGAAATATGAACTAATGCAATGGGGCCTAGAGCGATCCATTTTCATAACAATTGTTTTAGCTGGTGTTCATTTTAATTTCATGAACGTAATTTATAACCTTTGGTTTGGTCCAGCACTAATGGTTGGAGTTACTCTTGGAATATTCTTTGACTACCTCCCTCATCGCCCATTTATGGCTCGCAATAAATGGAAGAATTCAAGGGTATATCCAAGTCGAGTAATGAATATACTGATAATGGGCCAAAATTATCATCTAGTTCATCATTTATGGCCTTCAATTCCTTGGTTTGAATATAAGCCAGCTTATGAAGCAACTAAACCACTTTTAGATCAGAAAGGGTCACCACAAAGAATGGGTATTTTTGAATCAAAAAAAGATAGTTTTAATTTCCTTTATGACATTATTTTAGGAATAAGAAGTCACAAAAAAAGTAGGAGTAAAATGAGGCCTCTAGCGAACTTAATCCCAACGAAAAAATTGAGAAGAAAATGGCTTTATATTCTTCATAAAACTGCAATCATCCCAGATAAAATTGATTAATTTATTCAGCCAAAATCTTAGGAACCCTATAAAATTGTCCCTCTCTATTAGGAGCTAAATCTAATATTTTGTCTCGAACATTTGATTTATCTACAATATCTTCTCTTAACACATTAACAACTTCCACAGCTCTTGTCGTAGGTGGAATATTTTTAGTATCAATTTTCTCAAGTTGAGCAATATATTCCAAAATTTCTTCCAGTTGATTCGCATATGTTTCAACATGTTCCTCAGAAATCTCTAACCGAGCAAGCTTAGAAACCTTACGAACATCATCCGAAGAAATTCTGGTCATGTTTCTTTAAGAAAATCAATTAAATCGTTACTTAAAGCTGAAGCAGCTTTATCTAAAAACATTTCACCATCTTCAGCCTTTGCCAAGAATGGATCAGAGCCCATCCTGCCGTCAGGGTATCTCTGGCGAAAGTCCTTATAAGTATATATTGGCCCAGCAGGGGCTGGATCAGGTAGTTCTGATTGCTTAGCTAAAAGGCTTGGTTCTAAATGAAGAGTTAAAGCTATTTCACTAGGAGTCGCATGCTGGCCTTCTCTTTCACCATATAAAGCTCGTGCTTGACGAAAAACCTCAGGAGACATAAACCAATTAGCCAATTTAAACCGTAATGATTTAGCTACTGGTAAATGCCTAGAAGATGCAGTGTTATAAACCTCAGAAAAAGCTGCTTTAATCGACGCAATATTCCCTCCATGTCCATTAATAATAAAAATCCTTTGAAACCCGTGCATTACAAGAGAAATCAAAAGGTCATGAATTAATTTCTGCAAAGTAGAAGATCTCAGGCTCATAGTTCCTGGAAAGCCCAAATGATGTTCTGCCATTCCATAAGGCTGCGTCGGAGTAACAAGGACACCTGTTCTAATACCTACTTCTCTTGCGACAGCCTCTGCAGTCATTGCATCAGTACCTATTGCGCCCGTAGGGCCATGCTGCTCAGTTGAACCAATGGGTAAAATAATACCTTTACAATTAACGAGGTATTTCTCTACTTCCTTCCATGTCCAAAGATCTAAGCGCATAGAAGAATTCTTTGAAAGTGATGTTGGTAAATCAAGTTTGTTTTTATTAGACATTTCCTTACTTGAGATTAATTCAATATATTTTGATGAATTACTTATAGCTTTAGAAATAATGTTAGATAAAAAAACTTGGCCATATCAATTTCAAAAACATCAAATAGCCATTTCATCTCTTCCAATTAACTTTTTCTGCAGGCCATCTGAAGAGGTAGCGCCTGATTTAATTGGTTGTTTGCTAGTTAAACGAGAATCCAACAAGAAATTACTTTGGGGAGCAATTGTCGAGACAGAAGCATATTCACAATCAGAACCTGCTTGTCATGGTTTCACAAGAAAAACCTCGAAGAATAAAACTCTTTTTGGAAATCCTGGTCGTTTGTATGTTTATCTAACTTATGGATCATATTACTGCGTCAATATTGTTACTCATAAAAAAGATTATGCAAATGGTGTTCTGCTTAGAGCAATAGCTATACCTAATGAAAATGAACGCATTGCAGCTGGGCCTGGATTATTGGCAAATAGATTTGGATTGAACAGAAGTCATGACAATTCACTAATCTCAGTAGAGAATGGATTATGGATAGACAAAGGCCTTTCAGGCTCAAAGATGAACTCAATTATTCAAACAAAGAGAATCGGAATATCAAAAGCAAAAGATTTACCTTGGCGATGGTATTTGCAAAACAGTCGCAGTGTTAGCAAGCGCGCTAAAGGGGATCGATGTCCTTCTCTTTTAGACGCATGGAAACCAAGCTCTAAAGAAGGTCCATGAGCAACTGGAGCCACAAACATATTCTTGACTTATCCTCCTTCTCAATTGAGGACTATCAGACTGTTGTTGAACTTGCCAATCGGTTTAAAACAATTCCTAGATCTGGCTCAAGAAAATTACCTGCTTTACAAGGTCGCTTAATTGCCACTTTATTTTTCGAACCCAGTACAAGAACTAGAAGTAGTTTCGAACTTGCTGCCAAACGGCTTTCTGCGGATGTTCAATCATTTGCTCCTTCTAATAGCTCATTAATTAAAGGGGAAACCCCTTTAGATACTGTAATGACTTACGTCGCAATGGGAGCTCACGTACTGGTTGTCCGTCATGGTGGCACTGGAGTTCCAGAGCAGCTTGCAAAATCTCTTGATCAAAAAAAGAAAAATGTTTCCATTCTCAATGGAGGGGATGGGCTTCATAGCCATCCCAGCCAAGGACTTCTCGACTTGTTTACATTGACTCAATTTTTTAATAAAGAGAGTCCTTCGCCTAGGAATATTGCAGGAAAGAGAATTGCGATAGTTGGAGACATTCTTCATTCTCGAGTTGCACGCTCAAATTTATGGAGTCTTACTGCCTGTGGAGCAAATGTGGTCCTTTGTGGACCACCTTCACTATTACCAGATGATTTTGCAAAATTTGTAGAAGCCCCTCCCTCCGGTCAAAAGAAAGATCCTATAAAGAATCGAGGTAAAGTTACAATTTCCAGATGTCTAAAAGAAGCTTTAACTGATACAGATGCTGTTATTACATTAAGACTTCAAAAGGAAAGAATGAGTGAGAACTTACTTAGCAATTTAGATAAGTATCATAATGAATATGGAATAACTCACGAAAGTTTGAAATGGTGTGGGAAACATGTGCCGGTATTACATCCTGGTCCTGTTAATAGAGGAATTGAAATGAGCAGCGAATTACTTGAAGATAATTCGATTTCTTTAATTGAGAATCAAGTTTCTAATGGAATACCTATCAGAATGGCACTTTTATATCTTCTTTCGGCAGATAAAAATTAATAATAAAAAATAAACGTTACTAAAACAACTTAAACCCCTCTGTAAACAAACCATAAATAAATCCCATACGGAAACTATCAAGTATTGACAAAGAAATAGAAGAACCTTTCTTTTGAACATTTACTTTTCTAAAGCGCACAAGAACTTCAATTAGTGTAACAGTGAAAAATGCTCCTATTGGATCCATTAAAGCTAATACACCATTAATCATACCTATTGAACTTCCGAATAAAAATGCAGATAAAAAAATAATAATTAACATTGAATATCTCCGCCATGGGTTATCACTCCAAACCTCTAGACGCATAATCAAATTTATTATATTACGATTTAAACTTGTAGATTGATATTTCATTTTAGATATTAAATAGATATTTAGTAATGATTGGTATCAGACAAAATAATCATTGGAAATATTTTATATATCTTTTGATAAATTAAGCATCTAGGCCCTTTGTCTTGGTTTTCGATTTACCTTCTAGCAATTCATGTAATGCTTCCATTTGTGCCATTACACCTCTGATTTCACCTGGCTCAGGTAACAATCCATCATCTAAAACGCCTTGATTCATTTCTCGAAGCTCTTGTCTGATGTATCTAAGATGACTAACGACTTGCTCTCTTTTTGACTGAGACATAAAAAACTGTGACCATTAATAGTTTCTTTTACTTCATTAATATCTTTCTAGCAGGTACAACCAAGGAATTGAACATAAACTCAACATCAAACAACAATTAGATGGCTGCCATAATTAAATGAATAGAGCAACAAAATTTGATCTGCAGCAAAATCAAGCTCAATGCTTCAGCAAAGATCCTTTTAGAATGAGATAATACTTATGAGGAATGAATTCTTAATAGACCAATAGAACTATTATCTCAGAGCGATATGATGCCTTACTCCTCTTATCAGAAGATTACACAAGATCTTTTATACGCATTTGATGATGAGTCAACTGCAGAACTGGCAGAAAGACTTGAGCAAGACGATTACCCAACTCCATTTGAAGGTTTAAATGACTGGCATCTTTTAAGAGCTCTGGCTATTCATCGGCCAGAATTAACTCTTGATTATCATCATTTAATGGATCAAGAACCTTTTGATGAAGACTAAAGTGAATAACAACTTAAATGGAAAAAAAATCCTTGTAATTACTACTGGAAGCATTGCGGCAGTGAAGATCCCACTTCTAGTAAGTAATTTAATTAAAACCGGCGCAGAGGTGCGTTGCGTTGTATCACCAAGTGCTTCAAAGTTAGTCAGTCCTCTGTCTTTATCAACTCTTAGTAGAAACGCTTGCTACCAAGACGAAGATCAATGGAATAGAAGAGAACCAAGACCATTACATATCTCACTTTCAGAATGGGCAGATCTAATAGCAGTCGCCCCTTTAAGTGCATCGTCCCTATCCAGATGGGTACATGGTCTTAGCGAAGGCTTGGCTGCAAGTATACTTTTAGCTTCAGAAAAACCTGTAATTGCAGCCGCAGCAATGAATACGGCGATGTGGAACAATTCATCAATTAAAAATAATTGGGAAACCCTAAAAAATTTCCCAAACGTAATTCCTTTAACTCCCGCAGAAGGCCTCCTTGCTTGCGATCGAATTGGGGATGGTCGAATGGCAGATCCTTTATTGATCCAGCTAGCAATTGAAAGTGCAATTATTCAATTTAGAGCAAATTCAGCCCTCCACAAGGACTGGAGCAACCTCAAACTTTTAGTAACTGCAGGTCCAACAATTGAAGATATTGATAGAGCTAGGTATCTAACAAATCGCAGTACTGGAAAAATGGGAGTTCTCATTGGCCAGGCAGCAAGGTTTCGTGGTGCAACAGTTGATTTAATCCATGGCCCAATCCAAGTAGAAGCAGCACTTCTTGAGGGCTTACAGACCTTTGCAGTTAGAAACTCCAATGAAATGTACTCAATATTGGAAGATCTTCAAAGCTCAGCAGATGCCATTGCCATGACAGCGGCAATAGCTGATTTAAAACCTTTAGTTAATACCAAAAACATTAAACTCAGCAAAGAAGAGCTATTTAAATCAATGAAAGATAGGTTTGAGATTGTTCCAGACCTACTTTCAAAATTAATTGCCAATAGAAAAAACAATCAGGTTTTCCTAGGGTTCACAGCATTAACAGGCAATGATGAAAAAATTAAAGAGCTGGCAATGCTCAAAAAAAAGCAAAAGAAGTGCGATTTATTAATGGCTAATCCTATTGACAGAAGCAATCAAGGGTTCGAATCCGATTCGAACGGTGGGTGGTTACTAGGCCCTGAAGAAGCAATCAATGAAATCAAAATTGGCTCCAAATTATCCGTAGCGCACCAATTATTAGATGAATTAAAAAGTGTTTTAATAAACAAATTAAAAAACAAATAGAAAATTTCTCAAAGTCCCAAAAAGGGGCAATTCATCCAAAAGAACTGCACTGGAAGAGATCTCGAGACATGCTGCTTCTTTTTAAGTATTTAGATAAGCTACGGGTTGTTTAGAGCTGCAAAAGGGCATACATAACGCGCATTTCCCCCTGTAAGCTCCCAACTGAGTAATTGGGCGGTTTTTATACCGCGTTCATTTGGCCTTTAGGCTTCCCACCCATGAGATTTCGTCCTTTGCTAGCCCTGGTGCTTGCTTTCTGTCTCACCTTTATAGCTGCCCCAAGTAGTGTCTCTGCATCCGGAGAAAGAGGTAATTCAAGGTTTGCCGATGTTGTTAATACCGGCAAAGCAAATGATTGCCCAACCGTCTCTGCTGGATCTCAAGGATCACTCAGTATTGATGGAGGACTAACTGATATTTGCATGCACCCAACAGAGGTGTATGTAAAGGTTGCTAAATCAAGAAGATCAAAAGCTGAATTCGTACCAGCAAAAATTATCAGCCCAAGAAACAACACAACCGTTGAGCAAGTCTATGGTGATGTTTCTGGAAGCACCTTTAAAGAACAAGGTGGTATTGACTTTCAATTGATTACTGTTCTTGCTCCAAATGGAGAAGAATTTCCTTTCGTATTCTCTGCTAAGCAAATGGCAGTTGATTTTAAAGGAAAGTCAATAGCTCCAGGAGCTGAAGCCTCAGGAACTACTTATACACCTAGCTATCGCACAGGTGATTTCTTAGATCCTAAAAGCCGCGCTAAAGACACAGGTGTTGAATATGCACAAGGTCTTGTTGCCTTAGGCGGTGATGATGAAGAACTTGCAAAAGAAAACATCAAAAGAGACCTTGATGGCAAAGGTGTAATAACCCTTGCAATTGATAGTGTTGATTCTGATACAGCAGAATTTGCAGGATCTTTTGTTGCAATCCAACCATCAGATAATGATCTTGGATCTAAAGAGCCAGTTGACGTCAAAATCATTGGCGAACTATATGGTCGCAAAGCCTGAAACAGGTATTTAGGTATTTGATCTTTTAAAAGAGACCATACAAAAAAAAGGGGTCTTAAGGCCCCTTTTTTTTGTTTTTCAATCTCATACTCTAGTTTTTAGACTCCTTATCTGGGAGAATCTCTCGGAATCCATCTATATATTCCTAATGACCTCTAATCAATCATTGACCAATTCCAGAACTGAAGTAATAGAGCCATATGGAGGAACTCTCCAGAACTTAATGGTCCCATCTAATTCACAAGAAGCAATAAAGCAAAGTGCTTCTAAAAAGATAGATTGCTCTGACCGTAATGCTTGTGATATTGAACTACTTTTGATTGGAGGGTTCTCCCCTCTTCAAGGATTCATGAATCAAAAAGATTATGACTCTGTAGTTAATAGCAATAGAACAGCAGATGGGAAATTATTTGGTCTACCTATTGTTCTAGATACCGATCGTGAAGACTTGAAAATAGGGGATAAAGTTCTTCTTTGTTATAAGAACCAATCTTTAGCAGTTTTGACCATTGAGGACAAGTGGTTACCAGATAAGGTACTTGAAGCTAAAGGCTGCTATGGGACAACCTCATTAGAGCATCCTGCAGTCAAGATGATCGCAATCGAAAGAAAAAAATTCTATTTAGCAGGAAAATTAGAAGGGTTAGAACTTCCTAAAAGAATATTTCCTTGTAAAACTCCTTCAGAGGTAAGAAAAGAACTCCCACACAATCAAGATGTAGTTGCCTTTCAATGCAGGAACCCTATTCATCGTGCACATTATGAACTATTTACTCAGGCTCTTCATGCAGAAAATGTAAGTAAAGGAGCCGTGGTACTAGTTCATCCAACATGCGGTCCCACTCAACAAGACGATATCCCAGGCTCAATTCGTTTTGCAACTTACGAACGTTTAGCAGCTGAAGTGAAAAATCCAATGATCAGATGGGCATATCTACCATATTCCATGCACATGGCTGGTCCACGCGAAGCTCTTCAACACATGATTATTCGTAGAAACTATGGGTGTTCGCATTTCATAATTGGTCGTGACATGGCAGGGTGTAAGTCACAATTAACTGGTGAGGATTTTTATGGTCCTTATGATGCTCAAGAATTTGCGAAAGCATGCGCATCAGAATTAGAAATGCAAACTGTTCCTTCTTTAAACCTTGTTTATACCGAGGAGGAAGGGTACGTAACTGCTGACCATGCTCAGAGTTGTGGTTTGCATATCAAAAAGCTTAGTGGCACTCAATTCAGGAAAATGCTTCGCAATAATGAAGAGATACCAGAGTGGTTTGCATTTCGTAGTGTGGTTGAAGTACTACGAGGTGGCTAACAGAAAGCACCTAATCCTATTAACATTGCTTCATCACGAGTAACGAACCTTGAACAAACGCTGGCGAAACATAGCTCTCTACTTCCTAATCGTTGTATTAGTGATCTTTGTCGGGACTGCTTTCTTAGACAGGCCAAATCAATCTCAAGAATCTAGAACCCTTCGATATAGCGATTTTATTGAGGCAGTACAAGAGAATCAAATTAGTAGGGTTTTCATTTCTCCTGACAATGGAACTGCTCAGATCATTGAGAATGATGGAGGCAGAGCAGCAGTAAATCTTGCCCCAGATAATGATCTCTTACAACTACTTACTGAACATGATGTCGATATTGCTGTTCAACCTCCTCAACAAGCAAACCCTTGGCAGCAAGCTGCAAGCAGTTTACTTTTTCCAATACTTCTATTAGGAGGCCTATTCTTTCTATTCAGACGTTCTCAAGGCGGAGCTGGAGGAGGTAATCCAGCCATGAGTTTTGGCAAAAGCAAAGCTCGCCTTCAAATGGAACCGTCTACACAAGTCACTTTTGGAGATGTCGCGGGTATAGAAGGAGCAAAATTAGAATTAGCTGAAGTAGTTGATTTCTTAAAGAATCCTGATCGATTTACTGCAGTAGGAGCCAAGATCCCAAAAGGGGTACTGCTTGTAGGGCCTCCAGGAACAGGAAAAACACTTTTAGCTAAGGCCGTTGCAGGGGAAGCAGCAGTCCCATTTTTCTCAATATCAGGCTCTGAGTTTGTAGAAATGTTTGTAGGTGTTGGTGCCAGCAGAGTACGAGATCTTTTTGAACAAGCAAAAAAGAATGCACCTTGCATAGTATTTATTGATGAAATTGATGCTGTTGGACGTCAAAGAGGGGCTGGCTTAGGAGGAGGCAATGATGAAAGAGAGCAAACTCTTAATCAATTGCTTACTGAAATGGATGGATTTGAAGGCAATACAGGAATTATTATTGTTGCTGCTACAAATAGACCAGATGTTCTTGACTCTGCTTTATTAAGACCTGGACGTTTTGATAGACAAGTTGTTGTTGATAGACCTGACTATTTAGGGCGTCTCCAAATATTAAAAGTACACGCTAGAGAAAAAACTTTGTCGAAAGATGTTGACCTTGATCAAGTCGCAAGAAGGACTCCAGGGTTCACAGGGGCAGATTTAGCTAATTTACTCAATGAATCTGCAATTCTTGCTGCTAGAAGAGAACATACAGAAGTAAGCAATATAGAGATTAGCGATGCTATTGAACGAGTAATGGCAGGCCCTGAGAAAAAAGATCGCGTAATGAGTAACAAACGAAAAGAACTTGTTGCTTATCACGAAGCTGGTCACGCTCTCGTTGGAGCAGTTATGCCAGACTATGATCCAGTCCAAAAAATATCGATTATCCCAAGAGGTCAAGCCGGTGGATTAACTTTTTTCACTCCCAGCGAAGAAAGAATGGAATCTGGTCTCTATTCAAGGTCATATCTTCAAAACCAAATGGCAGTAGCTCTAGGTGGGCGAGTAGCAGAAGAAATTGTCTATGGAGAAGATGAAGTCACCACTGGAGCTTCTAATGACTTAAAACAAGTTGCACAAGTAGCAAGACAAATGGTCACACGTTTTGGCATGAGTGAAAAATTAGGCCCGGTGGCATTAGGTCGTTCTCAAGGAGGAATGTTTCTCGGTCGTGATATTGCAGCAGAAAGAGATTTCTCAGAAGATACGGCTGCAACCATTGACGATGAAGTATCTTGTTTAGTTGATATTGCCTATAAACGAGCAACCAAAGCACTGCTTGAAAATAGATCTGTACTTGATGAACTCGCTGAAATGCTTATTGAAAAAGAAACTGTTGATTCTGAAGATCTACAACAACTGTTAATCAAGCGTAAAGTGAAAGTTGCTGAATATATTTAAATCTAGCTCATCCGAAATATGGCAACAAAAACAAGATGAATTAATTGCATCTTTAACTTATCAGCCTTTATTAATTGTCTTGCGAATCACTGAAGACGATCTTGATAATCTTGAAATCAAATCATTTTTAACTTTAATAAAAACACTGCAATCTTTAGGAGTTAGAAATATTGAAATTGCTTGGTCTTCTCACAAAAACTGGATTAAATTCATACAAGAAATAAAAAAAGAATTTAAAGAAATATCATTTGGAGCTGCATCTATTACTAATTCAAACTCCTTAGAGTTAATTACAAAACTTGGATTTAATTATGCAATGTCACCTTGTTGGGATATTGAACTTCAAAAGAGAGCTAAAGCATTGGGTCAAGCTTTAGTGCCTGGTGTCTTATCTCCTTCAGATATTCAACAAGCAAAAAACTTTGGATATCGAATAATCAAGCTATTCCCTGCCTCAGTTATAGGAATAAATTACCTAAATCAAATAAAGGCTTCAATTAATCCTTTGCCATTTGTTATAGCTGCAGGAGGAATGTCAATCATCAATATAAACAGTTGGTTAGAACAAGGGTATGGCGCTATCGCAGTTGGAAGAGAGTTAATACAAAAAGAATCTGTAGACCCCCAGCTGGCAGAATGGTTAAAAGCAACCCCTAATTTTTCCACTAATTAATAACTACCAAAGGCTACATTGGCCTCTTTGTCGTAAAAGATGATCAGCTAAAACAATCGAAACCATAGCTTCAACCATTGGGACTGCTCTAGGCAAAACACAGGGATCATGTCTACCTTTTGAAGCAAGAGTTATTTGTTTCCCTTCTGAATCAATTGTTTGCTGATCTTTGCGAATCGTAGCTGTAGGTTTAAATCCAACTCTAAGGATTATTGGCTCGCCATTACTAATACCACCTTGAATCCCACCAGAATTATTAGTAGCTGTTCTTAAGCGGTTTTTATCTCCTGCGATAAATGCATCATTGTGCTCACTTCCCTTAAGGAATGTGCCTCTAAAGCCAGAGCCAACTTCAAACCCTTTAGTTGCTGGGAGAGACATCAAAGCTTTAGAAAGATCAGCTTCTAATTTGTCAAAAACAGGCATCCCAAGACCTGCAGGGACATTCCTAACCACACATTCAATAAGACCGCCACAAGAATCACCATCTCTGCTTATTTCCTCAATTCTTTGAATCATTAGCTTCGCAACATCTTGATTTGGGCAACGCACAATATTGGATTCAATATCTGCAAAACCAATGGTATTAATATCGATTTCAGCTTCAATATTGTGAATACGCTTAACCCAAGCAAGTATTTGAGTATTTTGAACCTTTTGAAGAAGCTGTTTAGCTATTGCGCCTGCGGCAACTCGACCTATCGTTTCTCTAGCGGAAGCCCTACCTCCTCCACTCGGAGCTTGAATTCCATATTTCAAATGATAAGTACCATCTGCATGAGAGGGCCTGAAAATATTTTTCATCTCTTTATAATCACTTGGCCGTTGATCTCTGTTCCTAACAATCATGGCTATTGGAGTACCAAGCGTTTCTCTATTAGCTATTCCGCTTAAAATCTCTACTTGGTCTAATTCTTTGCGAGGAGTGGTGATTTTACTTTGTCCTGGCCTTCTTCTATCAAGCTCTTCTTGTATTTTTTCAAGATCTATTTCAAGTCTTGGGGGACACCCTTCTACAATCACTCCAACTGAACCACCATGTGATTCACCAAATGTGCTTACTCGAAATAAATCGCCAAAACTACTTCCCATAAATTTCTTAAACTCCAGAAAAACTAGGAGGTTATTTCAAAAAGACTAATCAATCATTACTCATTTAACAGCAAAAAATAATTCTTTCCAAAAAAAACCCCTCTTAAATAATTAAGAGGGGTTATCAAAACTTATAAATTTAAGTTTTTGTTCAACTTAGGTTTGTAAATCAACCAATTGAAGGAGCAACTAAAGCCACAGAGGTGGATTCAGCAGCTGCTAGGTCAAGAGGGAAATTATGAGCATTACGCTCGTGCATAACTTCCATGCCTAGGTTCGCACGGTTAAGTACATCTCCCCAAGTAGGAACAACCTTGCCATTTGCGTCAACGACGGACTGATTAAAGTTGAAGCCGTTAAGGTTAAACGCCATGGTGCAAATGCCCATAGAGGTTAGCCAAACACATACAACAGGGAAAATTGCTAAGAAGAAGTGAAGACTGCGGCTGTTATTAAAACTCGCATATTGGAAGATTAAGCGACCGAAGTAGCCATGAGCTGCAACGATGTTATAGGTCTCTTCCTCTTGTCCAAACTTATAACCATAGTTCTGAGACTCAGTCTCGGTGGTTTCACGAATAAGTGAAGAAGTCACCAAAGAACCATGCATAGCTGAAAACAAGCTTCCGCCAAACATACCTGCAACTCCTGCCATATGGAAAGGATGCATAAGTATGTTGTGCTCTGCTTGGAACACAAACATAAAGTTAAATGTTCCTGATATCCCTAGAGGCATTCCATCAGAGAAAGAACCCTGACCAAATGGGTAAACAAGGAATACTGCAAAAGCAGCTGATACAGGAGCTGAATAAGCAACACAGATCCATGGGCGCATACCTAATCGGTATGAAAGTTCCCATTGACGACCCATCCAACCGCAAATACCAATAAGGAAGTGGAAAATAACAAGCTGGTAAGGACCGCCGTTATAAAGCCACTCATCGAGTGTTGCAGCTTCCCAAATTGGGTAGAAGTGAAGACCTATTGCATTACTAGAAGGAACTACAGCACCTGAAATGATGTTGTTCCCATAAAGGAAAGATCCTGCTACAGGCTCACGAATGCCGTCAATATCAACTGGAGGAGCTGCAATAAACGCAACTACAAAACAAATAGCTGCCGCTAGAAGGCAAGGAATCATCAATACACCGAACCAACCGACATAAATTCGGTTATCAGTGGATGTAACCCACTCACAGAACTGCGGCCAACCTTTTAGCAACGAAGAACGCTGCTGCCTAATGGTGGTCATGAGGACGTGAAAAAAATCCCAAACGGGACATTATGTAAGAGCGAATATTATCCGCCAAGAGGAGTTTAGATGAAAGTTTGCAAAACTGCGTACTGAACCAAGAAGTTGTTATTAAGACAATATATTTTGTTCTTTTTAAATCATTTCCTTAAGGATTCAATAATTTGGACAAGTCATTTATCCAATCCTTTTGAACGTCCCACATTTCCTTCTTGGTTAGACTCATTGCAATATTTTTCTCAGCATAGGCAGCCTCATTAATAAATACTGGAACAAACTCCTCTTCTAAGCCCCCCTCTAATAGTAGTGTCAGATCACCGCTTAAACTTTCAAACAAAGGATGACCATTCTTTATTGGGTACCAATCTCTACCTTGAATATCTTTATGCACTAGTGAAGAAGGTACCCCTGAGGAATCTCTAGGGAAATCAATATTTTTCAAATGTCTATGAACTATTAACTGCTCTGGGTAAACAGTTTTGGAATTAATTACATTAGAAATTTCTTTTAAACACGAATCTAACGTCAACAAAGTCTGATTAATAATTTGAAAATGCAGTAAACCCTGGGGCACAGGACCTACTTCAACCACAAAGCCACAAGGCCAAGATTCAACTAAAAACCCTGACTGAGCATTATCACCTTCATGCAAATAAATTGGGAGGCCAAGGTGATTTTGAATTAGTGAGACTATTGCTAAATCAGCTGGACGTCGCCCATAGACCACAAGACTAGATCCCATCGAAGATGTAGTGCTATGAAAATCAATTGCTATTTGACATGGATTATTGCCATTTGGTCCATATTCGCTAACGAGTTCCAAAGCACGAAAGTGCTCTGCGGCATTAAGATCTGAAGACAGCAAAAGATCTTTTCTGAAACTTCTATTTAAATCTCTATCTACATATCTTTTACCTTGCTCTAGTGCTACAGGATTACCGATAACAGTTTGAATATTAATGTTATGTGTATTAATTAAAGAATCTTTTTGCTTCCATTGTTCAAAAAGCCAAGGCGCATTTATTTCATTACCATGAGTACCTGCAACCAATAGCACTTGTATGCCAGACATCAAGGAATATCAAAATTGTTCGCTACATCTGAAAATATCTACAAAATATTTTGCATGTCAATACCTCCAGCAATAGTTGCATCCGCTCGAATGGGTTGGAAATGGCAATGGAATCAACTAATGAATGGTCTGGCTCCTGCAGATGCAGAAGGAAACTACACTCGCACGCAAAGTCAAGCACTCGATTCAAAGCCACCTAAAGCTGAGGACCTTCTCAATAGATCTTCAGAGGATTTCCCTTTGCTTGTAGTAGCACGAAGCTGTCCATGGGCACATAGGACATGGTTGCTCTATGAACTTAAGGATCTCAATAAAAGCTTGAACATACTAATTGCTAAACCTAATCCTAAAGCTGGACTATGGAAAATTGACCCTTCATGGAAGGGGTGTAAATCTGTTTTAGAAATCTATAAGCTTTGCAATGCCCCACCAACTCATAGGGCAACAGTTCCAGTTCTTGTAGATCCAAAACCAAATAATAAAAAAACCCCAGAACTACTTGGCAATGAAAGTGCTCAACTTGTAGAAACGCTAAATATATGGCCAACCGAAGAAAGTACTCCCAACTTTTATCCAAAGGAACTACATGAAGAAATTAAGGATTGGCAAGAATTGCTACAAGATTCAGTAAATAACGGTGTATATAAATGTGGTTTTGCGAGAAATCAAAGATCCTATGAAGAAGCATGCAAAACCTTATTCAATTCTCTTAAAATAGTAGAAAAAAATCTATCCATAAAGGGGCCTTGGTTATGTGGAGAAAAATTAACTATTGCTGACATAAGATTATTCCCAACAATGATTCGTTGGGAATCTGTTTATGCTCCATTATTTCGCTGCAATCAATCACCTCTAACTAAATTCCCAAATCTTTTACAGTGGAGAAAAAATTTTTTCAATCTCCCTAAAGTATCAAAAACTTGTGATTCCAAAAATTGGCGCAATGACTATTTTGGTGCACTTTTCCCACTTAATCCAAGCAATATTGTTCCTCTAGGACCTAATATCCAAGAAATAATTAACTCTGCATGAGCTAATAACATTTCAATCATCTTAAAACCATGGACAAGCCTTTAGAAACTGAATTCCAAGGAATTTATGGAAGCTATAAAATCACATCTAGTGATCAAATAGAAGTAAAGAAATACCGGATAGCTCTCTTGATTTGTGGACTATCATTCTCAATTGGATTAGTTCATTGGTTACTCATTGGTTCAGAACATGCTTGGTTTTGGTTTATACCAATGACTGCTTCTCTAGGTTATGCCCTTAAATGGATTCACATATATATTCGTTTACTACACCAAACTCTTCAAATTTTATGGGGAATCGGAACTTTAGGTATTGGAATATTGATTTTGAAAGGAAACTCTCAAGACATGTTATCTGATATTGCCTCTAAGCCAATATTGACATTATTAATTGGACCTTATTTTGCTGCTCTTACAGGCTTAGGCTTTAAAGAATTTTTTTGCTTCCGTAGACCAGAAGCCATAGGTCTAACTTTTTTGTTACCAATCAGCCTAGGAGGACATTTACTGGGAATACTCAACAATGAGACGGTCATGTTATTGCAATGTATTTCAGCTATTCTGTTAGTAATTCTGGCATTGCGAAAATTTGGAATGGATGCAGCGGCGGATATTGGAGACAAAAGTGTTTTTGATCATCTGAACAACCAAAGAAGTACTCAAACTGTCTAAATAAGAACAGCAATTGATTGAATTCGTGAATCTGAAAAAGATATTGATTATCAAACACAAACTTAAAATGCTTAAAACGTAGCTATAGATACCCTTTCCCTTCAAAAATGTTGTAAACAAAACCAAGTATGGGAAAAATACGTGGCATATTTGCTCAAATTATTTAATGTGGGTAGGTCGACCGAGAAGGCTTAAGTAAAGAACCAATGAAATCAATCGACGAACACATCCAAAAAGATCAAACAGAGATTCTTTCTGCAAAAGCAGAAGGAAATAATCCGAAAGTCAGGCATCTTGAAGAAGAACTGCACTCACTTGAGGAATACAAAGAACATCATCCTAAAGACAAGCATGACCCAAACGCATTGGAGTTATTTTGTGATGCAAACCCAGACGAGCCAGAGTGCCTAGTCTACGATGATTAAAAAAGTGGGCTGTAATAGCCCACTTTTTTTGTCTAAATAATTTCAGGAAAATTGTTATTCAATAATCCATATTGAAATCTGATGGGCTACCTGTAAGTGAACAAACAACAGATTCTTCATTTCTCATCATTTTAACTTCTTTAATAGGACGACCCATGCGTCTCAAAACTTCTATGTCTTGAGATGTTTGACAACGAGCAATGATGTCACCTTGGTCATCGAAACAAGTGTAAAAAGTCATAAGTAAAACTGCCTCATACTATTTATGGCCAATTCTTTGGGTATAGACAAGCATTAATTTGCTCTCAAACATATAAATAATATTAAATTTCTAATTTAGACCAAATTTTATTGAGGAGAATATCTAACCCATTACTCATAATCGCAGAAATTGATATTACTTCGGAAATGGATCCCTGATTCAATTTTCTTTCCAACTTTTTCAAGTTTTTTGCATCCAACAACTCTTTTTTATTCAGAACCAAAATCCTTGGACGATCAATCAGTGAATGACCATACGCAGAAAGTTCATTTTCAACAATTTCAATATCTTCTAAAGGATTTAAAGCAGATGCATCAACAAGATGAATCAAGAGTCTTGTTCTTTCTATATGCCTTAAAAATTCGTGACCTAATCCAATTCCTTCGGCTGCTCCTTCTATTAAGCCTGGGATATCAGCGAATACCGTTCCATCTCCACTTGGCTTACGAACAACCCCAAGGTTTGGGATCAAAGTTGTGAAAGGATAATCAGCAATTTTTGGCCTGGCAGATGAAAGCACTGAAATCAATGTACTTTTACCTGCATTAGGCAAGCCAATAATTCCAACTTCTGCCAATAATTTCAATTCAAGATGCAATAACCACTCTTCACCATCCTTCCCCTCCGTAAATTTTTCAGGAGCACGGTTTCTATTACTTAAATAATGAGCATTTCCAAGTCCTCCGATACCACCAAAGGCAACTACAAGAGACTCTCCATCAATAGTCAAATCGCCAAAGATAATTCCGGTTTCCAGATGTCTAACCTCTGTTCCACAAGGGACTTTAAGAACAATATTATTTCCAGAAGCACCAGTGCATTTATTAGGCCCTCCTCTCCGACCATTCTCAGCAAGAATTATTTGCTTAAATTTAAAGTCCAACAAAGTTTGTAAGTTTGAATCGGCTTGGAAAACAACATTTCCACCATTGCCACCATCACCTCCTGAAGGACCTCCTGCAGGAACATACTTCTCTCTTCGAAAAGCTACAATTCCATCACCGCCACGTCCTGCCTTGACTGTTATGCGTGCTTGATCAATAAACTGCACAGCAAAATAGTAGCTATAAGGATTATCAAACCTAAAGCCAAGAGACTAGATACAGCAAAGCATGAAGTAAAAATCTGTTGATCATTACCCGCAACTTCTAAACTGAGATCAAAGAACTCATCACTTCAACCAAATAATACTGCAACCTGCTCCTCCATCAACTTGTTCGGCAGTGGTTATTTTTTCAACATAATCCAAATTATCTAACCACTCAGTAAGTCCTTTTTTTAATCTACCGGTTCCAATTCCATGAACAACCCACAAAGGACCAACCATATTTCGTAGTTTTTCTTCAATCACAGATTCTGCTTCATGAACCCTTAGGCCTCTAACATCAACTGTATTGCGTTTAGTCCTAATATTTGCAGAATTGCTTAAAGGAGTAGTTGTTTTTATATTTACTACAGAGTCTGGAAGATTTGGTTTTTGTCCATCAAGACTCTCCACCGCATGCAAGTCAACAATACTTCGAAACAAGCCGCACATAACCGTAAGTTGCCTACCATCTGCTGATACTGAGATAACTTCCCCTGCTTTACCTATAGAGATCAACCTCACTCGATCTCCCGCTTTTGGAGACCAAGCTCTTTCATTCTTAAATGATTTTTGCTGACGGTGAATATTTTCTATGCGTCTTAATCTTTGGCCAGTTTTTCTAGCAATTTCACCATCTGCTGATCGATCACGCAAACGCCGAATTAATTCTCTGACCTCTACTTGTCCTTCACGAATAGAAATCTCTAATTCCTTACGCCCTCTTTCCTGAAAATCTTCCGATTGTTGACATTGCTTGTGCCATCTACTCATTAGCTCATCATGAAGCATCTCCGTGCGAGCTAAAAGTGCCGCAGCCTCTTCTGCGGCATCCTGTTGTCTTTGTCTCTGTTCCTCTAACCCTTGTATCACTTGATTTACATTATCAACACCATTACTTCCAATAAGATCTTGAGCCCTATTAGCAACTAAATGATCTAGTCCTAATCTACGTGCGATTGCCAAAGCATTACTTTTTCCTGGAATTCCCCATTGCAAATGATATGTAGGTCTAATAGTTTCACTATCAAATCCAACAGAAGCATTTTCAAATCGCGAATCATGATATTTAAGAGCCTTTAGTTCACCAAAATGTGTAGTTGCAATAGTCAACCTTGCTCTATCAGCAAATGTCTTTAACAAAGCAATAGCTAATGCAGTTCCTTCAGTTGGATCAGTACCAGCTCCTAATTCATCCAGTAATATTATTGATGGTCCAGATCTAATAGCTATCGCATCGAGAATACGAATAATCCGAACAACATGACCACTAAATGTTGATAGATTCTGCTGAAGTGACTGCTCATCGCCTATATCTGCCAAAACCTGATTACACCAAGGCAACGACGGTTCTCCCACGCATGGTAAAAACAATCCAAGCTTAGTCATAAGAATTGCCAACCCAATACTTTTCAAAGTGACTGTCTTCCCTCCTGTATTGGGGCCAGTAATAGCAACTACCCTCAAATCTGATGAAACTTCAAAACTGATTGGAATAACCACATCACCTTGTTCATAATGCTCTTGCCAAATAAGTAGTGGGTGACGGAATTCTTGAATAATGAATGGAGCGTCCTCTTCATCTCTTATTTGAGGCGCAACACCTCCCAACCAATTGCTATAACGCGCACGCGCCAAGGCAAACTCTAAGCGCAACAAAATTTGAGAAAGACTTTCTAAAACCTGAAAATTCGTTCCAACCTCCTCACTCCAATAAGCTAATAATCTCTGCTCTTCTACAAGAATCTTTGCCTCAAACTCTTCAATACGATTCCCTAGTGGGATAACTGCTTTAGGTTCTAGAAAAACTGTATTGCCTGATGCAGAGTTGTCATGAATAGTTCCTAAGAGTTGATCAATTGCACCCGACTTTAAAGCTAAGACAGGTCGGTTATAGCGTTCAGCAATCACAGTGTCTTGAAGAAATGAATTACATTTCCTTATCAAATCTTTTAATAGATCTCTTCTCTCAATTCGTAAAATATAAACCTGTCTACGCAATTCAGATAATTTCTCACTAGCTCTATCGGCTACTCGGCCTCCTTCTTCTAATCCAAATTCGATAAGTCTCTGCAATTCAGGCAAGGTAGCCAAATCAGAGAGTAATGACGAGATAATTGGTCTACTCAATGGATCATAAATTTGACGTCTCAAGCGACGAGCGGCTTTTAATGTTTCTGCGACTGATAACAACTCCAATCCAGAAAGAACTCCCCCTTTTGAAGAACGCAGCAGAATCTGATCTAGATAATTGACTCCAAGAAAACTTATGCCTCCTTCTATTTCTTCGTCTATAGATCCTATTTCTATAGTTTCTGAAAGATACCTTCGAGTCGTTTTTATATCATCTGGAATTGAACAAGTTTTACATTTTTTTTGACCCTGAGAAGTACTTGCAAATGAAGCAAGCTGTTCACAAAGCCTGGGCCACTCCAACAAATCAAGTGTTTCATCACATGCAATATCGGCAACACATGATTCAGAATCACTGTATTGATAACTCATTCAAGCATTGCTCACATTCTCATTGATTGGAAGGAATACCTTCTGGAGGGTGATACAGCATTTCCAACCAATTACCTTCAGGATCTTTTAGATAAAACGACGCAGTGCCATCTCGGTGAGAATGTAAAGAACCAACTTGAACGCCGGATTCAAGTAATTCTGCATGCGCCTTTTCCACCTCACTCTTCTTATTAAAGTGAAAAGCAAAGTGAGGGCCTGCTGCTTTGTATCCTGGGCCCAACAAAGCAAGACCATCACGACTAGGTCCTGCCTCTAAATAGCACCAGTCTTGATCATCCCAAACAAGTTGCATACCTAGACGAATGTAAAAGGCTTTAGCTCTATCGACATCTTGTACACGTATAGCTACATGGCCAAGTCTTTTAACATTGGTAATACTTTCTTCAACAGAATTTTGTGCCATTCTGAACCTTGCTTCAATTAAGTATATGAAAAATTTAGCTCAAATTAATACTATTTATCATTTAACCATTCAGCCGCATCACAGGCATGATAAGTCAATATTAAATCAGCGCCAGCTCTCTTAAAACTCAATAAAGTTTCCAATACGACTGATTTTTCATCAATCCAACCCTGTAAAGCTGCTGCCTTAATCATTGAATATTCACCACTAACGTTATAAGCAGCAATAGGTAATTCAGATTCTTGCCTTAAACGGTAAATAATATCTAAATAAGCTAAACCAGGTTTAACCATTAAGATATCCGATCCTTCTTGTTCATCAAGCTGGGCCTCCGTAATAGCCTCGCGAGCATTAGCAGGGTTCATTTGATAAGTATTTTTATCTTTAGGTATAGGTTTGGAATTATTAATAGCCCTTGGAGCAGAATCAAGTGCCTCTCTAAAAGGACCGTAATAAGCAGAAGAATATTTTGCTGTGTAACTAATTATCCCTACATTTTCATATCCTTCTTCATCTAAAGCTTCTCGAATAGCGCCAACACGACCATCCATCATGTCACTTGGACCAATCAAATCAGCCCCAGCAGCAGCTTGCACAATTGCCTGCTTACAAAGTTGGCTCACTGTCTCATCATTTAAAACAACTCCTTCTGAACTAACAATTCCATCATGTCCATCTAATGAATATGGATCTAAAGCAACATCAGTCATTATTGCCATCTCAGGCAATTCTGTTTTCAATCGTCTAATTGCTCTTGGTATCAAGCCCTTTTCGTTAAAACACTCTTCTCCTTCTTCTGTCTTCAGTTCTTCATCAATTTTAGGAAATAACACAACACATCTAACACCTAAATTCCAAGCTCTTGTGACCTCACCAACCACAGTATCTAGAGTCCAACGATTTGCCCCAGGCATTGCTCCTATTGGTTGTACTTCAGCTCCCTCATGAATAAATAAAGGGTAAATAAAATCTGAAGCATGAACACTATGTTCTTGAACCATGCTTCTTAAAGCTGTAGTTCTACGAAGACGTCGTGGCCGATAAGTGAGTTCCATATGGTCAAAACAAATGCAATCTTTAATGATCGTAAAGCTTTATATAATATGAACAGTCTGATTTCACTACTTTTTGTTCCTAAAATATTGAGATTTTTGCAATAAATAATACAATTTTTGGCTTTCAATCTAGTAAAAACATAGCACTAGGGACCTCAGCAAGATAGGCTGATTCGAGTTATTTGACGTAGGGAGTCTAGTAAGTGGCCCTAATTCATGGTTTTCACCTAAAGAATGTTAGAGGTGATGTCTTAGGTGGTCTGACAGCAGCAGTTGTTGCCTTACCACTAGCACTAGCTTTTGGAAATGCTGCTCTTGGACCTGGTGGGGCAATTTATGGCCTTTATGGAGCCGTAGTTGTTGGTTTCCTTGCCGCTTTATTTGGAGGAACACCGGCTCAAGTTAGCGGCCCTACAGGGCCAATGAGTGTAACAGTGGCAGGGGTAGTTGCAAGCCTTGCAGCTGTTGGAGTCCCTAGAGATCTTTCTGCGGAACAAATTCTTCCCCTTGTTATGGCAGCAGTTGTTATTGGGGGTTTATTTCAGATTTTATTTGGATTTTTAAGACTTGGTAAATACATAACGCTTGTTCCTTACTCAGTTGTTTCGGGCTTCATGTCTGGAATAGGTGTCATTATTATTGCCCTACAAATAGGACCACTTCTTGGAATCACCACAAGGGGTGGAGTAATTGAATCACTGACAACAGTTTTTTCAAATTTCCAACCTAATGGTGCAGCAATCTCAGTTGCAATAATGACCCTTGCAATAGTTTTCTTAACTCCAAGACGAGTAAGTCAATGGGTACCATCTCCCCTCTTAGCCCTCTTAATAGTTACTCCTCTTTCAATTGCTCTATTTGGTGATACTGCAATAGATCGAATTGGTGAAATCCCTGAAGGAGTTCCATCTCTTAGTATCCCTAGCTTTAATAAATACTTACCAATAATTCTTAAGGCTGGTCTTGTGCTTGCAGTTTTAGGGGCAATTGACTCTTTACTTACATCACTTGTAGCAGACAATATTTCTCAAACTAGGCATAATTCAGACCGAGAATTAATAGGACAAGGAATAGGAAATGCTGTAGCTGGATTGTTTTCAGGACTACCAGGTGCTGGTGCAACAATGGGAACAGTCATTAATGTTAAATCAGGTGGATCAACCCCTTTATCAGGGATGGTCCATTCAATAGTCCTTTTGATCGTTTTGATTGGGGCAGGGCCTCTCGCTGAAAAAATTCCGACAGCCCTTCTTGCAGGAATTCTTATAAAAGTTGGTCTAGATATTATTGATTGGGGATTCCTTTTAAGGGCTCATAGGCTTTCTTTAAAGACGGCCAGTGTGATGCATGGAGTCTTATTCATGACTGTTTTTTGGGATTTAATCTGGGCGGTTTTAGTAGGTGTTTTTGTAGCAAATATGCTGACAATTGACTCAATTACTGAAACACAGTTAGAAGGAATGGATGCTGATAATCCACTACAGGCATCTAATAAAGACTTACCACTTCCTGAAGACGAACAAAAGCTACTTGAAGATTGTTCAGGAGAAGTAATGTTATTTAGGCTTAAAGGACCACTTAGTTTTGGAGCAGCAAAAGGTATTACAGAAAGAATGATGCTGATTAGAAATTATAAGGTCTTAATTTTAGATATTACTGATGTCCCACGATTAGGAGTTACTGCAACACTTGCTATTGAAGATATGATTCAAGAAGCTCGTATTAATTCAAGAAAAGCTTATGTTGCTGGAGCAACAGGCAAAGTTAAAGATAGACTATCGAAATTTGGAGTCCAAGGACTTATAGACACTAGAAAAGAAGCTCTTCAAGCAGCAATTAATGAGCTTAAAAACGTTTAAAAGTAATATTTACTAGATAATTATGGAGGCTAATCTTGTACTACAGAATGTTTTAACACCGCCTGTACTTTTCTTTTTTCTAGGAATAGTTGCTGTGGTATTACGTTCAGACCTTGAGATACCTGCTCCTCTTCCAAAACTATTTTCTTTATATCTTCTTCTTGCAATTGGATTTAAAGGAGGAATGGAACTGGAGAAGAGTGGATTTGGAGGCCAAGTCTTACCTACAGTCTGTTCAGCCATAGCAATGTCTCTTTTAATTCCACTTATTTGTTTTGGAATTCTGAGATTAAAATTAGATGTATTTAATTCTGCTGCAATTGCAGCAGCCTATGGCTCAATTAGTGCAGTTACATTTATTACTGCTGAAAGCTTTTTAGAAAGTCAAAATATTCATTTTGATGGATTTATGGTTGCAGCACTTGCGCTAATGGAATCACCCGCAATTATTGTTGGATTATTACTAGTAAAAATAGCAGGAACAAAGAATAGACCTGACTCTAGAGAAATGAAATGGAGCACGATTATAAGAGAGTCTCTCCTAAATGGATCTGTTTATTTACTTCTAGGTAGTCTTCTAATTGGTTTCTTAACTGCTGCGCATAACCCTATTGGCGTAGAAAAAATGCAACCTTTTACTGGAAAACTCTTCTATGGAGCAGAATGCTTCTTTCTACTCGATATGGGAATTGTTGCTGCTCAGCGATTACCCGGTCTAAAAAAAGCAGGCTCATTTCTAATTTTCTTTGCAGTACTAATTCCTCTTTTCAATGCCTTCTTAGGTGTTTTTGTTGCCAAAGCATTAATGCTAGGACCAGGTAATGCTCTTTTATTCGCAGTCCTTTGCGCTAGTGCCTCTTATCTTGCTGTTCCAGCAGCTATGAGGATGACAGTACCTGAAGCTAAAGCAAGTTATTACATTTCTACTACCCTAGGATTAACATTCCCTTTTAATATTGTTATAGGCATCCCTTTATATATGGGTCTTGTTAATAACATTATTCCCTCTGCAGGTTAGATAAATGAAGCGATTAGACCTTATTTTCAGCGAAAGGGAATTAGACGCAATTGTCAAAGTTCTTGAATCCGCTGGTGTGCCAGGTTATACAGTTATGAAACATGCCACAGGTAGGGGGCCTGAAACAATAGTCTCAGAAGATATGGAATTCTCAGGGCTTGGTGCAAATGCGCATGTAATAGTTTTTTGTGATGATGAAATTATTAATAAAATCAGAGTAAATGTAAGATCTATACTTAGCTATTATGGAGGAGTAGCATATGTTTCTGAAGCAACGGAATTATAAAAAATATTCAAGTAAAACCTATATAAACCTACTTGAAATTAACCCCTTTCTATATCTATGAATGTACCCAGTCCACACGAATAGATTTACGACTATTTAAAAATCTATCTATAGCCATCGCCGCAATACATCCATCAGAAGCAGCAACAACTGCCTGTTTAAAAGGTGTGTTCCTAATGTCGCCTATCGCCCAGACGCCTTCTGAAGTAGTTGACATGAAATCATCAACAACTACTCCGCCATCTTCTTTTAATGCAATTTGATCGCCCAAGAAATCTGTAATAGGTTTTGAACCAGCCATATAAACAAATACTCCTTCAACTGGTAATAATTGTTTGTCTTCTTGGATCCGATTCTTCACAGTAATTCCAGTCACTCCTGCATCAGCGCCTTCAATCTGAAGTAGCCTTGTCCGGCTCCAATGACGGACATTTGGCTCGTTTATTAAAGTCTGCGCATGAACATCTTCTTGCTTAGGGTCACTTGAAGTAATCCAATGAACAATAGAAGCAAACTTTGTAAGGACTTGTGCTTCTTCAATGGCCTCTTTATTAACACCCACAACAGCCACTTCTCTTCCTTTATAGAATGCTCCATCACAAGTTGCACAATAACTAACTCCTCTACCTAAGAACTCTGCTTCACCTTTAAAAGAAGCTGGTCTACCCATGGCGCCACTAGCTAGGACAAGCGCACGTCCTTTAAAAGTTCCCTCAGGCGTATAAACAGTTTTCCAATCTCCATTTACATCAACTCCAAAAACTTGGGCTCTTCTGTAATCAGTACCATATTGAATACACTGATCTCTCATCAAATTCAACAAGTCCTCTCCACTAATATCAGTTGGAACTCCAGGATAATTAGCAATTTGATGAGTTATAGCAAGTGCTCCTACTGCAGGATTCTTATCTAGAATGACTGTTTTGAGATCTGCTCTTGAAGAGTAAAGAGCGCAGCTGCAACCAGCAGGTCCTCCACCAACTATCACAACATCAGCTTCAATTGTTTCCAAGATTTTTTGCTCTCCTTCAATAATTGAACGCTTACTAGAGCAGCATATAAGACTCGGAAAAAAAATATTGGGAATGCTTCACAAGCAATCTCGAATAAAAATGAAAATTTTAGAGGGATTACATTAATCATGAATCTAATAAGAGAAATAAAAAGAACTATCTTTAGGACTAGAAAAGATTGATTAAACCAACGATTATCAGTCTTAGAGTCAATAAACTATCGCTATAGATTTAAAGTTTTGCTCTATCGCACAAAACATGGCAAATAAAGGCAACCTTAAGAAAATTATAAATTTTTGGGTTTTACCATTTGTAACTGGAGGCTGCCTTGCAACTGGATATGTAACGACTCATAAAATCCTAATCAGCAAAAGTAAAATCCAATCAGCAAATAAAGAAGTCTCAATAGAAAACCAAAGCAACTCACAGTTGCCTATAGCTGCTAACAAATTAGAGCTCACTAGAAACAGAGAAAGTGCAGTTTTAGAAGACAAGCTCAGCAAAAATGTAAATTCTGAGGAAAGAACGTCCAGTCAAACTGCTGTTCAAGCTCCAAATAAAAGTTTCTTTCACACGGATCATCAAAACTCAAGCAATGAATTCAATACCGCAGCAATTGAACAATCAAATTCAACTTCCCCAAACCAAACAATCTCTAAAACAGAACCAAAAGAGCTCTCAAACAACTCTGAATACCCATTGCAATTAGTTCAGCAACCTTCCATACCTAACAACTCCAGGGAGCCCTCAGATCCGTTAAAAGTTCAATCCTATGAAGCAGAAGAAATATTGAAGAAGCTTTTTAAAAGGCTCCCAAAGCCATAATCAAAGCAAAATCTTATAAAGTCTAGTTTAGAGTTAGCAAATTAATGCCCACCTCTGAAACCATCCTCAGAGCTACTTTTAATCGCTTAAAAGCTCGCCTTGGTAGTGGATTTATGGCTTCTGTTTCAAAAGCAGCAATTTTCATGCAAGAAGCCCCAGATCGTTTTAAAGAAGAATGGGACCTTTTACAAAAAGAGATTTCTAGTGAAGCTGATAGGCTTGATAATGATGAAGATATAGATAATGAAGAAATTCCTTTCCCACAAGATAACTCAGTAACTTCACAAAATAGGGTAGATAAACTTAGAGCCAAAGTTGCAAAGTTAACTAAAAAAATCGAGGAAATCAATTGATAAATTGTAAATCAGTTCTACAAATAATCAAAAGATATTTTCGTGCATTACGGATATGGAGATCAGTTTTTACATTGTTATCCTATTTATGGTTCGACTCTCAAGACTGGTCATATATAGGTGGATTCACAATTGAAAAACAAAAATCTAGGCAAAAAGCTAGAGCTCAATGGCTTACCAAAGAATTGCTACATCTAGGTTCAGCTTTTATAAAGCTGGGGCAACTAATCTCTGCCAGACCAGATGTATTACCTAGAGATTGGGTCACTGAACTAGCAGGTTTACAAGACAAAGTTCCTCCTTTTAGTTTTGAGGATGCTCAGGAAATTGTAGAAAAAGAACTAGGCGCACGTTGTAAAGAAATTGTCGACCTTGAAGAAATTCCTATTGCTGCAGCATCAATAGCCCAAGTACACCGAGCCTGCCTAAGTAGTGGCCGTAAAATTGTTTTGAAAATTCAACGTCCTGGTTTGGAAGCCTTTTTCAGACTTGATCTTGAAGTAATGCAAAAAGTAGCTGCCTTACTTCAAAGGAATAAATCATTTAGTAAAGGCAAGGACTGGATTTCAATAGCCAAAGAATGCAAAAGAGTCTTATTAAAAGAACTTGACTTTAGAATTGAAGCGCAATATGCAGCAAGATTTCGCCAACAATTTCTTGATGAACCAAATATCAAAATACCCGGCGTTATCTGGGAGCTAAGTACACAAAAAGTTCTTTGCTTAGACTATCTCCCAGGAATAAAAATAAATGATCAAGCAGCAATTATAAAAAGCGGAGTAAACCCTTCCAAAATTGCAGAACTAGGAGCTTCAAGTTATTTAAAGCAATTAATTGAATATGGTTTTTTCCATGCAGACCCTCATCCAGGAAATCTTGCTGTTTCATCTGATGGATCTCTCATCTTTTATGACTTTGGAATGATGGGAATGATTTCTGATCGACTTAGAAACAAACTTGGAAGCATGGTTCGTGCGGCTGCTCTTCAAGATGCAACGAAATTAATTCAAGCATTACAAGAGGCTGGATTGCTTGCGCAAGAAATTGATTTAGGCCCTGTTCGAAGGCTTGTAAGAATTATGCTAAAAGAAAGATTAACTCCTCCTTTTGACAAAGATGTCATAGAAAAATTATCTGTAGATCTTTATGAATTAGTTTATGGACAACCTTTTAGGTTGCCAGTTGAACTAATTTTTGTGATGAGAGCGCTTTCTACTTTTGAAGGGGTAGGAAGAAGCCTTGATCCAAGCTTTAATTTAATAGCCATTACAAAGCCATACCTAATCACAATAATGAATTCAAACAACTCTAATCCCAATGACCTTATTAATGAAATTGGTAGACAATTTGGAGAACTAGGTACTAAAGCGGTAGGTCTTCCCAAACGTTTAGATGAAAATCTAGAAAGGCTAGAACAAGGGGACCTTCAATTACAAATAAGGCTGGGTGAATCAGACCGACAACTTCGTAGAATGATTAGTGCTCAGCAATCAATGTCTCAATCAATCTTGTTGGGATGTCTTGGAATATCTGCTGCTCTTTTAGGCTCTAGCAACAAATCTTTTTTCTCAATAATTCCTATAGTTATCGCTCTACCCATTTCAATAAATTGGTTAAAGATACAAATAAAAATAAGAAGGGATGAAAATATTGAAAGGATTAAAGGCAATAAATAACAGTCACCATTACTAAAATAAAATAATAGAAAACCTGTTATTTAGATAAACCTCTAGGCCCTAATCCAACAGATCCTGCGTAGACAGCCTGAGCACCTAATTGATCTTCAATTCGAAGAAGTTGATTGTATTTAGCTACTCTCTCACTCCTACTCAATGAGCCTGTTTTGATTTGACCAGCTCTTGTTGCCACTGCTAGATCAGCGATTGTAGTATCTTCAGTTTCACCACTTCTATGACTAATAATACTTGTATATCCCATACGATGAGATAGATCTATTGCTTCTAGTGTCTCAGTCAAAGTACCAATCTGATTGACTTTAATTAATATAGAATTTGCAATACTCCTATCTATTCCTTGGCGCAATCGTTTTGTATTTGTGACAAACAAATCATCCCCAACTAGTTGGACCTTATTTCCTAATTCTTTTGTTAATAATTCCCAGCCTGACCAATCATCTTCCGACAAACCATCTTCTATTGAAATAATTGGATATAAATTAACTAACTTTTTCAATTCTTCTACCATCTTTTCACTTGAGAATTTTCCCTCACCAAAGTGATACAAGCCATTTTTAAAAAATTCAGTGCTTGCAACATCTAAAGCCAAAGAAATCTCTTCTCCTGGACGAAATCCAGCTTTTTCAATTGCTTGAACAAGTAGGTCTCCAGCAGCGTTATTATTTTCAAGGTCAGGTGCAAAGCCTCCTTCATCTCCAACTGCAGTAGATAAACCCTTATCTGAAAGAAGCTTCTTAAGTGTATGAAAAACTTCTGCACCCATTCTGAGAGCTTCGCGAAAGCTCTCAGCACCATGAGGCACCAACATAAATTCTTGAAAATCAAGATTATTGGCAGCATGAGCTCCTCCATTAATCACATTCATTAATGGGACTGGTAATAGTGAAGACATTGGATTACCTAAATAACGATACAAAGGCATCCCAAAAGCATTAGCAGCAGAGCGTGCTGTTGCAATACTGACTGCCAAGATGGCATTTGCTCCTAAATTTTCTTTATTTTCAGTACCATCAAGCTCTCGCATTATTTGATCAACATTTACTTGATCCGAAGCAGATAAACCACAAAGGGAAGGTGCTATGCGGTCTTCTATATGTTCTACGACTCTGAGAACACCCTTTCCCATGTAGCGAGTTCCACCATCCCTTAATTCATGCGCCTCATAGGCACCAGTACTTGCTCCACTGGGAACAATTGCTCTGCCTTTTGCTCCGCCTTCAAGCAATACCTCAGCTTCAACTGTAGGGTTTCCCCTTGAATCAAGCACTTCTCTTGCAAAGATGCTATCAATAACCAAATCAAGGGAATCAATCACTTTTTAAAATTAAACTTCTTAAGATCTTATGAGCTCTAGGGACGATTAACTTAGTTTTTTTGGTTTCTGGCATTTGACAAGCTTTTTCAAAACCTGAAAAACAAATCAAAATCGAGATAGTTTAGAGTCCAAATAGGCTATAAAACATGCAATTACTTCATACTATGCTTCGTGTAAAAGATCTTGAAGAATCGATTTGCTTTTACACCCAAATATTGGGCATGAGGCTTTTAAGACAAAAAGATTATCCTTCAGGTCGCTTCACACTAGCCTTTGTAGGATATGGAGCAGAAAGCGAACATTCTGTCCTTGAACTAACTCACAACTGGGACAAAAACAATTATCAATTAGGAGATGGCTTTGGCCATATTGCTATAGGGGTTAAGAACATATATAAGACCTGCATGAACATTAGAAATAATGGGGGGAGAGTTACTAGGGAGCCCGGTCCTATGAAGCATGGGCAAACAATTATTGCTTTCATCGAAGACCCAAATGGCTACAAAATTGAATTGATTGATATTTCATCTCGAGAGATTAAAGATTGATTCATATGACATATCAAACGGGAAAATCTACATTCGCTCAACAAAGTCTTACTACATCGCCTGATAGTTTTAGTGATGAAGCATGGCTTCTTTTACTTGAAGGTGAATCTGAAGCACGTAGATGGAGACATGAATATTTAGACACAGAGCACATTATTCAAGTTTTATTTTCAAATAGAAAGTACGCAAATATTGTCAATGCACTGCCCATCGACAATGTAGAAGTACTAGATGAGCTAGAAGGATTTCTTGCAAACATTGAATTGTCAAATTCAGAACAATTATTTATAGGAGAAGACCTAGAGATTCTTCTTGATTCTGCAAATACCTTTCGAGGAAGATGGGGCTCCAAATTCATTGAAATATCACACTTACTTATTGCAATAGCGCGTGATAATCGAATTGGAACTAATCTTTTTAAACAACTTGGTTTAACAAGTGAAATACTAGAAGGTGAACTTAAAAAGATACCCAAGCAAACAAAAAAAGCAAAGTCAAAAAGAATAGGTTCAGAATCAAGTTATAATGGATATAAATCAAATAATCATGAAAATTTACCACCTAAAAGTGAACAAATAGAACTTAATAATGAAGCTTTAGTTCTAAATAGTGGCAATGAGTTAAGTATTGAGGAAAAATCTACTGCACTGGATATCTATGGAAATGATCTGACTTTAGCTGCCAAAGAAGGCAAGCTTGATCCAGTGATTGGTAGAGACATGGAAATTCAACTTGCAATTAAAGTTTTATCTCGAAGAGGCAAAAATAACCCTGTTTTAATTGGCTCTCCTGGCGTCGGTAAAACAGCGATAGCAGAATTATTGGCTCAAAGAATTGTCAAGGAAGAAGTGCCGGATTCTATTAAAGGCTTAAAACTTATCTCACTAGACATAGGAGCATTAATTGCTGGTACAAAATTTCGAGGGCAATTTGAAGAA
Organism: Prochlorococcus marinus subsp. marinus str. CCMP1375; assembly: GCF_000007925.1. Taxonomy (NCBI): domain Bacteria; kingdom Bacillati; phylum Cyanobacteriota; class Cyanophyceae; order Synechococcales; family Prochlorococcaceae; genus Prochlorococcus; species Prochlorococcus marinus. Next base: position 230,342 of record NC_005042.1, on the reverse strand, counting down.
CGTCTTCGATCAGTTCTAAAAGAAGCAAGCGATCCAAATGCAGGGGTAGTTTTATTTATTGATGAATTGGACACTATTTTAAATACTGAACGTTCAAGCACAGATGCTGGGAACCTATTAAAGCCTGTTCTAGCTAATGGTGAAATTAGATGCATTGGCGCTACAACACCAGACAACTATCGTCGCACTATTGAGAAAGATCAGGCACTTAATAGAAGGTTTCAAAAAGTTCTAATTAAAGAGCCTTCGATTGATTTAAGTGTAGAGATTTTAAGAGGGATTAAAGAACGTTATGAAACTCACCATGAAGTAAAAATAAGTGATGAAGCATTAATAACAGCAAACCGTTTAGCCGACAGATATATTAGTGATAGATGTTTACCAGATAAAGCAATTGATTTAATTGATGAAGCAGCAGCTCAAATAAAAATGGAATCAACCTCTAAGCCTAAAATAATAGAAGAAACAGAATTGGGTCTTAAACAATTAGAAAATATTTTATTAAATGATAAGGGAGTTGATCCCTTGATAAATATTGAAGAAATTAATAGAGAAAAAGATCTCTCAACTAAAAAGCTAGAAGAGTTGATGCAACAATGGAGTCAAGAAAAGTCAATATTAGAAGAACTAAGAGATCTATCACAGCAAGAAAAATACATTAAAGAATCTGTTGAAGAAGCTCAACAACAAGGAGAGCTAGAAGAAGCCGCTAGACTTCAATTCGATGAATTGCATCATTTAGAAAGAAAGATCAGCTCTATTTATGATGAACTCAATGAGTTGAAAGACAGCGGGCAATTACTAATTAAAGATCAGGTTGAACCGGAAGATATCGGAGATGTAGTGGCTCGATGGACGGGAATACCAGTCAACAAAGTTCTTGCTGGAGAAAAGCAAAAGTTACTGGATTTAGATAAGGAATTATCAACCAAAGTTATTGGACAAAGTGAAGCAGTTGATGCAGTTGCAGCAGCTATAAAAAGAGCTCGTGCTGGAATGAAAGATAGTCGTCGTCCTATTGGATCTTTTCTTTTCCTAGGACCAACAGGAGTAGGAAAAACAGAACTTGCTAAAACTCTTGCAGCTTCATTGTTTGATGAACAGGAAGCATTAGTACGGCTTGATATGAGTGAATTTATGGAACGAAATGCAGTTGCAAGATTAATTGGAGCACCACCAGGATATGTAGGGTATGAGCAAGGTGGACAATTAACTGAATATATTAGAAGGCGTCCATATTCCGTTCTTTTATTAGATGAAGTGGAAAAAGCTCATCCTGATGTCTTTAATATTCTTTTACAAGTACTCGATGATGGTCGTTTAACTGATTCACAAGGTAGAACAATTGATTTTCGTCATACAGTTGTTGTAATGACAAGCAATCTAGCAAGTCGAAAAATTCTAGAAAGCGCAAAGCTATCAAAAGATAAAACTCTCAATAACAATGAAATAGAAGAAAATCTCAACCAAAGTATTGATGAAGCATTAAGTAAACATTTTCGTCCTGAATTTTTAAATCGTATTGATGAAGTTATTCGTTTCAGTCCTCTTACCACAGAAAACTTGAAGCAAATTATTCAACTTCAATTAACTGAGTTATCAGAATTATTAGCAGAGCAAAACCTCGAATTGATTATTGACAAAACTACTATCGAAACTCTTGCTTTAGAGGCATACGAACCTGAATATGGAGCAAGACCTTTGCGAAGAATCCTGAGACGACGCCTAGAAAATCCCTTAGCAACAAAATTGTTAGAAGATAAATTCATTGGATCAAAAGCAATACGCGTAACAACTTCTCAAGACAATGCAAGTTCATTAGAATTCTTCCCAGAAAACTAAAAGTGAACTTATCTATTAATCTATTAAATAGATAACTGCCAATGTGCTACGCATGGGCATTCCTAGCCTTAGGCTTATAAAGAGTGACAAGTTCAACTCCTCAAGAAACCCCAAATTCAATCCCACCAGAAAGTGAAGAGCAGCCTTCCACAAAAAAAGGTTTTCTACCTTCTACTGTTGATGAGCTAAAACTAGTTGTTTGGCCTAGTCGCCAGCAATTATTTAGTGAATCGATAGCAGTTATATTAATGGTCACGCTATCTGCAGCGTCAATTGCGGCAGTCAGCCGTTTTTATGGTTGGGGCGCATCACAAATCTTCCGTTGAATCACAAAAATTCAACATTGTTTATTTCACTAATTTAATTTAAAACGTGTCAGAGATTGATCCCACACCCCAAGAATCTAGTCCGGTGATGGATCCCCCTGCTCCATCTCAAGGAGAGGAGAGTACCCTCATCGCAAAAACCTCTATAGCTCGCTGGTACGCTATTCAGGTTGCATCTAGCTGCGAAAAAAAAGTAAAGGCAACTTTAGAACAAAGGGCTGTAACTCTAGGTGTAAGCAATAGAATTCTTGAGATCGAAATTCCACAAACCCCTGCTGTAAAACTAAAAAAAGATGGAAGTAGGCAATCTACGGAAGAAAAAGTTTTTCCTGGATATGTTCTAGTTCGAATGATCCTTGATGAAGATACAATGATGGCAGTTAGGAGTACTCCTAATGTTATTAACTTTGTAGGAGCTGAAGATCGGCGAATTACTGGAAGAGGTAGAGGACATATAAAGCCAAGACCACTAAGTAGACAAGAGGTCAATCGAATCTTCAAGCGTGCTGCTGAGAAGAAAACTGTGGTTAAACTTGATTTATCAGAAGGCGATCAAATTCTAGTAACTGCAGGGCCTTTTAAAGATTTCCAAGGAGAAGTTATAGAAGTTTCTGGAGAAAGGAACAAGTTAAAAGCTCTTCTTTCCATTTTTGGAAGAGAAACTCCAGTAGAACTGGAATTCTCTCAAATCAGTAAACAGAATTAACTGATTCATCACCCATTCATAATTTTTGAGCATGCATGGGCATACAAAGAAGTAGGTTTGCAAAAACCTTTTCAATTAAACTCTTCCTTTCCCAAGGCAATTTTTAATTAATCCTTTTCAAGAAGATGGCAAAGAAAATTACAGCTGTGATCAAACTAGCCCTTCAGGCTGGCAAAGCTAATCCAGCGCCCCCAGTTGGGCCTGCCCTTGGCCAACATGGGGTTAACATTATGGCGTTCTGCAAAGAATACAACGCCAGGACTCAAGACAAGGCAGGATTTGTTATTCCTGTCGAAATCTCAGTTTTTGAAGATAGAAGTTTTACTTTTATCACCAAAACTCCTCCCGCATCAGTCTTAATAACTAAAGCTGCAGGAATTGCAAAAGGGTCAGGAGATTCGGCTAAAGGTCAAGCGGGTAGCATTAACCGTGCTCAGCTTGAAGAAATCGCTAAAACAAAGTTACCTGATCTCAATTGCAATAATATTGAATCAGCAATGAAAGTAATTGCAGGGACCGCTCGCAATATGGGTGTTTCCGTTAGTGATTAATTCTCTTTGTTAATTTACTTTTTAAAGTAAACACCTTAAAAACATTTATTTACGGGGGAGACATGTTTGTCGCACGAACCCCAAAACCTTATGACAAAAATCTCCAAACGAATGAAAAGTCTTTCCGCGAAAGTGGAAGACAAGTCATATGCCCCACTCGAGGCAATTCAATTAGTCAAGGAAAACGCAAACGCAAAGTTTGATGAAACTATCGAAGCGCATATCCGCTTAGGAATTGATCCTAAATATACAGATCAACAAATAAGGACAACAGTTTCCCTACCCAAGGGAACTGGCCAGAAAGTACGTATTGCCGTTATCGCCAAAGGTGAAAAAGTTGCCGAAGCAAATTCTGCAGGGGCTGATTTAGCAGGAGAAGAAGAACTTATTGATTCAATTAGCAAAGGTGAAATGAACTTCGATCTCCTGATTTCTACTCCTGACATGATGCCCAAGGTGGCTAAATTGGGAAGAGTTCTTGGCCCTAGAGGGTTGATGCCCAATCCCAAGGCTGGAACAGTAACTACTGACCTTATAAGTTCAATAAAAGAATTCAAAGCTGGAAAATTAGAGTTTAGAGCTGATCGAGCAGGAATTGTTCATGTTCGATTTGGCAAAGCCAGCTTTTCTCCAGAAGATTTATTGGAAAATTTAAAGGTATTACACGAAGCAATTGATAGAAATAAGCCAAGCGGAGCCAAAGGACGTTATTGGAAAAGTCTTTATATAACTTCGACTATGGGACCTTCTGTAGAAATTGATATTGCTGCTTTACAAGACAGCAAGGAAGAATAGTCACCTCTTTGATGTATCTTTAATCTATTGGTTAACGCCAAACGGGCATGCGCCCGGCCATAGACAGCAGGTATTTTTTTTCTAAATTTCTTAATTTAGAAAAATTAATAGAAATCCTGCCGAGGTTAACGCAAAGATTTTCCAAATTTGGATTGAATCGACAGCGGCCCTCGTCTCTTATTTTAAGAGATCAATTCGGCCGTATGTCCGGCTTCTTCCCCCGATTCGATCCAACCCTATGGGCCGCACGCTGGAGAGCAAAAAACAAATTGTCGAAGAGATTAAAGGCCTCCTCGATAAAGCTGATATGGCTTTAGTTCTGGATTACCAGGGCCTATCCATTAAAGAAATGTCTGATCTGCGTTCTCGTCTTGAGCAAAGCAGTGGCATTTGCAAGGTAACTAAAAACACCTTGATGCGCAAAGCTATTAATGGAGATGCCACTTGGTCAGGCCTTGAATCCTTATTAAATGGCACCAACGCATTTGTTCTTGTAAAAGGCGATGTGGGCAGTGCCCTTAAAGCAGTCCAAGCTTTCCAAAAGGAAACCAAAAAATCTGAGACAAAGGGCGGCCTATATGAAGGCAAGCTTCTTACTCAAGATGAAATCAAAGCAATTGCTGCTCTACCTTCTAAAGAAGCACTTATGGCACAAATTGCTGGTGCATTAAATTCCATCACTACAAAAATTGCAGTTGGTGTTAATGAAATTCCTTCTGGTCTAGCTAGATCACTTAAACAACATGCTGAGAACAGTGAAAGCTGAATACCTCACATACTCTTCGACTAACTCTTTTTCTCCCTAAATACTGTTGTATTCCAATCATGTCTAAAAAAACAGACGAGATTCTCGATTCATTGAAAAGCCTTTCACTGCTTGAAGCCTCTGAGCTTGTAAAGCAAATAGAAGAGGCATTTGGTGTATCTGCCGCCGCATCTGCCGGTGTGGTCATGGCAGCCCCAGGAGCCGCTACTGGTGGCGGTGAAGCTGCTGCAGAAGAAAAAACCGAATTTGATGTTGTACTTGAAAGCTTTGACGCTTCCGCCAAAATTAAAGTCCTTAAAGAAGTGCGTAATGCTACTGGGCTAGGCCTAGGAGATGCAAAAGCAATGGTTGAAGCTGCTCCAAAGACTATTAAAGAAGGTGCTTCTAAAGAGGACGCAGAAGCACTCAAGAAAGCTATAGAAGCAGTAGGAGGGAAAGTAACTCTAAAATAAATTCTGTCTATTATTCATGAAACCAGAATTTTGAACTCTTTAAATGCCGGTCTAAATGGCCGGCTCTTTTTTTAAAATGACTAAAAAACATGGTCGAATAATTGCTGCCGCAACCGATGGAGCATGTAGTGGGAATCCAGGGCCAGGAGGATGGGGAGCTCTTATACGATTTGAAGATGGAAGTGTTCAAGAATTTGGGGGATTTGAAACTAACACAACAAATAATCGAATGGAACTAACAGCTGCTTTAGAAGTTTTGAAAAAACTAAGAGATTTTGATAGAGATCCACACCTCAGAATCCGTACAGATAGTAAATATCTTATTGATGGCTTTGAAACATGGATAAAAGGTTGGAAAAAGAAAGGGTGGAGAACAGCATCTGGGAAACAAGTTCTCAATCAAGATCTGTGGGAGGCATTGGATCAATATCGACTAGCTAACGTTAGGCTTGAATATGTAAAGGGACATAGTGGAGATCCTGATAATGAAAGAGTCGACGATATTGCCGTGAGCTTTTCAAAAAAAATTGCGATACAACTTCAATGTGATCATCATATCCAAAATGAAAAATAGATCATGGCCTAACATATTCTCCAGCGAATCACTGTACAAGAAATTTTTTAAACCAATACTTGCAAAAGATGAAGGAGTTGACGCAGAGCAACTAACTCAACTTGCACTTAATAGCCTTAGACAAGCATCTCTTTATAGAAATTGGCCTGGGATATCACAAGCATTAACTCAGTTAGAAATAGAACTTAACCGCAAAGACCCAAGACTAGAACAAAAAATATTCGGTTGTCATTTTAAGAACCCTCTAGGTCTAGCAGCAGGTTTTGACAAAAATGGGATTGCAGCAGGCATCTGGAACAACTTTGGGTTTGGGTTTGCAGAACTAGGAACAGTAACGTGGCATGCACAAGAAGGAAATCCTAAGCCTAGACTTTTTCGACTTTCAAAAGAAAAGGCTGCTTTAAATCGAATGGGATTCAATAACAATGGAGCTGTCACCATGAGAGATATTCTTGAAAGGCAAAAACTCAAATCACCTGGCAACAGGTCATCATTGATTGGCCTAAATTTAGGAAAATCTAAGGTCACTCCACTTGAGCAAGCACATGAAGATTATGCGTCTTCTCTTGAAATACTTTCATCTTTCGCTGATTATGCAGTTATTAATGTCAGTTCACCGAACACACCAAATCTTAGAAAATTACAAGATGCCAAAGCATTACGTAGGTTAATCAAACGATTAAGACGCTTGCCTTCCTGTCCACCTTTATTAGTAAAAATTGCTCCTGATCTAGATAATATTGCAATTGATAGCTTAACCACAGTAGCCTTTGAAGAAGGATTAGCGGGGATAATAGCCGTAAATACAAGTATAGATCGATTAGGATTAGAAAATCGAATTATAGCTCAAACAAAGAATCCTCTCAGTCAAGAAAATGGTGGACTCAGTGGTAGACCTTTACGCGGCAGAGCCATTGAAATCATCCAACGTCTAAGAAAAAATGCTGGGGCAGACTTAACCTTAATTGGAGTTGGAGGCATAGATACGCCTGAAAGTGCTTGGGAGCGTATTACAGCAGGAGCATCTCTAATTCAGATATATACAGGATGGATTTTTGAAGGCCCAGCATTGGTACCAAAAATCCTTGAGGGATTGGTATTACAATTAGATCGTCATGGATTCAAAAACATCTCAGAAGCTGTAGGCAGTAACGTGCCATGGATTTAAGAAACAATTATAGCGAGCATATATATTACCAAAATTCACTTCAGCACGGAGGAAACCTCGAACAAGAAGCAAAGAGATTGGGCGTTCACATAAGCTCTTTAATTGATGCAAGTGCATCTTTAGTCCCTTTTTCACTTTCTTCACCTCTACATCGTTGCCTAATTAACGCTCTAAAAGATTTAGACCTAAAAATCTATCCAGACAGAAGTCACTCCGCTCTAAGAGAAGCAATCGCTAAACACCATAAAGTTCACCCTTCTATGGTCTTGCCTGGCAATGGGGCTTCAGAATTAATCACGTGGGCTGGACGTGATGCTTCTCAAAATGGATTAAGCATTTTGCCATCACCAGGTTTTTCTGATTATAAAAGAGCTCTAAAATGCTGGAATGGTAAATACTTGTATTCCCCACTCCCTTTAAAATGGACATCAAAGTTACCACAATTATTTCCTTTAAAGCCAAGCAAGCATGTAATTTGGGTGACAAACCCACATAATCCTACTGGCCAATGCTGGAGTCGAGACTCCCTAGAATTATTACTCAAAACACATAGCCTAGTAATTTGTGACGAAGCTTTTCTGCCATTAGTGCCAAATGGCGAAAAAGAGTCGCTAATACCATTAGTAGAGAATTACTCTAATTTAATTGTTATTCGGAGCCTAACAAAACTCTTTTCGATCGCAGGTTTAAGGATTGGGTATGCCATTAGTACCAGCAAGCGATTGCAACAATGGCAAGAATTGAGAGATCCATGGCCTCTCAATGGCTTAGCAATATCAATCGGTAAAATGATAATGACTGATGAAAAGATTCTACATAACCGAATTAACCAAGTGCATAAATGGATCAATGAAGAAGGTCCTTGGCTTCAATCAAATTTGCAAAATCTTAAGGGAATCATTGCTCATCCATCATCAACTAATTTTCAACTAATAGAAAGTAGTCAATCACTTGCAATATTTAGGGAAAGACTAGCTAAGAAAAACATCTTACTAAGGGACTGCAGCTCTTTTGAGGGCCTAGGAGAAAATTGGTTACGTATCAGTCTTCAAAAGAAATCTGATAATCGCCGAATTATTGAGGCAATGCAACAAGTTCTTAAACATATCTTTGAAGAATGCTAATCAACCGCTGATTAGCATCTTTAATTGCAAGTTTAGTCATCCCTATACGCATTTTATTTAATAAATCATCAGATTTATATTTGCTCGACATTCTATTTGTTGCCAATAAGTTCTCTAAGGCTCTAGTTAAAACATGAGTCCCAAGCCTATCCTCATGAACTATTAATGCAGCACCAAACTGAGCTGCATATGCAGCATTTGCATCTTGATGATGATCTGACGAATATGGATAAGGCACCAAAATTACTGGGAGGGAACATATTGCAAACTCACTTAATGCACCTGCTCCTGCTCTACTAATGGCTAAATCAGCATGCTGCAAAAGTCCAGGTATCTCCTCAGTAAACGATTTTTCTACAAAGTTCTTATGGTTTATGTTTGATGGCTTGTCATATTTACCAGTAATGTGAACAACCCTATATCCCTGCTTTAACAACCACGGCAAACTTTCTCTAACCATGCGATTCAATCCAACAGCTCCCTGACTTCCGCCCATTACCACAATTAATGGTTCTAGTCCCTTTGGCACCCAAATAGGCAAAGGATTTTTTAATGAGAATGATTTCCTTACTGGCATACCCGTAACTATCGTTCTACAACGTTTTAATTTTTCAGCTGCGATTGGTAATCCCAGAGCCACCTCATCACAAAATTTGCCCAATAATCTAGTTACTTTTCCAGGATAAGAATTTGACTCATGCAAAATGACATTGATGCCACAAAGTTTTGATGCAATTATCGCAGGAGCCGCAATATAGCCACCGGTTGTAAACACTAATTTAATCTGCTTTCTTTTAATTAAATAAATTACAAAAAATATAGCAAGAATTAATTTAAGTAATTGGAAATATTTTCTTAATCCTTTGGACTGCAATCCTCCCACAGGGATCACTGTCATATCATATTTAGTTGGTACCAATTGGTTCTCTAACCGCTCTGGGACTCCTAGCCAACTTATGTCCCAAGACTCAGGCAATTCTTCTGCCACTGAAAGAGCTGGGAATATATGCCCACCTGTACCACTGGCAGCTATAAGAAGCCTAGGCATAAAAAAAGTCTCTATATATTAAGTTATAGGTAATTAAGGAAAGACCGAGGTGCAAAAATTACTGAAAAATACTTTTTCTTCAGGATTAGTAATCCTATTAACTCTATTCTCTTACAACTCTTCGCAAGGCACTGAAATCTCAAGACAACGACAAAATGCTGAAATTGCACTAATTAGTGCCAAACTCCAAAACACCTTGAATAATAACGATAAATCTGCATTTTATGAACTTATTCCAAAAGAAATTGCGAAAGACATTGATCAAAAATATACAGAATTTATCACTTCATTCCCTAACGCAAAATGGCTTGTAACACCAGGCAAAGATCTTAAAGATAATCGCCATTCAATCCAAATTCTAGTAAAAGGAGATAAAGAAACTGGAACTAATAAATTCAGCTTACAATCAAAGCAGAGAATAGCAATTAATCTAGACAATGGGAGAATAAATAAAAGCGAAATAATTAGCGATTATTCGATCCTCAAAAGTGGCAATAAGAAAATCAAAGTAACTATAGGGATTCCCGATTCAGTATTAACAGGTAGCACTTACGATATTGATATTATCTTAGATAAGCCTCTAGAAAATTCCTTAATCGCAGGAGCTTTAATGTTTATAAAAAACGAGAAATTAAATGCTAAAGGTGATGAAAATATAGAACTTAATCCAATGGGATCAGGAGGTTTATTCAAGTCAGTGAGAGCACCTATGAAGGAAGGTAAACAAAGGTGGGGTGCGTTAATAGCTCATTCTGAAGGTCTCATATCTATAACAAAGATGGTAAGAGTAGTATCTAGGCAAGATGATTTAATTCCATAAAATTACAAAATAGTTCTATCGACAAGCAAAAGCCAAATAAATCAAATTTCGTCATCCAAAGCAGCAACACCTGGAAGGACCTTGCCTTCCAATAATTCTAAACTTGCTCCACCACCAGTTGAAATATGAGACATTTTAGAGGCAAGTCCTGCCTTTTCTACTGCAGCAACAGAATCCCCTCCTCCAATAATTGTGCAGCAACCTTTTGCACTTAATTCTGCCAATGTAGTTGAGATAGAGTTTGTACCATTTGCAAATTTATCAAATTCAAAAACACCCATAGGTCCATTCCAAATAACAGTCTTACAATCAGCCAAAGCATCTTGAAATAATTTCACTGATTCCTTTCCGATATCTAAGCCCATCCATCCTTCAGGAATGGAATCAATCTGAACCATCTGACTAGAAGCATCTGGAGAGAAATTGTCGGCAAGTACAACATCACTGGGTAATAATAATTGCACTCCTTTTTCTTTTGCCTTTTTCTCAAGAGCTCTAGCAAGATCAAGCTTGTCATCCTCAACTAAACTTTTGCCTACAGATAATCCACGAGCTTTATAAAAAGTGAAGATCATTCCTCCACCTATTAGGACCTTGTCACATTTATCAATCAAAGATTCTAATACACCTATTTTACTGCTGACCTTAGATCCTCCAACAATTGCTGCCAAAGGACGTTGAGGGGAATCAATAGCACCTTGCAAATACTTAAGCTCTTTCTCCATTAAATAACCAGCAACGCTTGGGCTTAGGTAATTCGTAACGCCTTCAGTTGAAGCATGAGCTCTGTGAGCGGCACCAAAAGCATCATTGACATAAACTTCAGCTAAAGAGGCTAATTTCTTTGCAAATTCTGAATCATTTTTTTCTTCTTCTCCGATAAAGCGAACATTCTCAAGAAGAACTACATCACCATTAGACATTTCATGTACCTTTTTTTCTGCATCAGGTCCAATACAACTTTCTGTTTTGACAACGGTTTTACCTAATAATTCACTCAACCTTTGAGAAACTGGAGTGAGACGCATATCTTCATTGACCTTTCCTTTGGGCCTACCAAAATGAGCGGAAAGAATGACTCTGGCCTCTTTTTCAATTAAGTGCTGAATAGTTGGTAAAGCCGCACGAATCCTTGTGTCATCAGTTATTGAACCTTCTTCGTTCAATGGGACATTAAAGTCAACCCTGACCAAAACTCTCTTGCCGCATAGGTCCTCTACGCTGAGATTTGAGAGAGAACGCTTTGCCATGAGTTGCCTTGAAATATGAAAACGCAGTGAGGCTACCCCGAGACAAGTAAAAATAATCAACTAATCAGCCAGACAAATCATCTGACCATAGCCTTAGCCTCTCAAAAACATTGATATGACATAAAACGATTTTTTGACAAGCCTTGCTGTAATTGAGAAAAAAGACTCAGGATGATAAGTATTAAAAAAAATTATCGATTTGATAAAGGACATAAAGTTAAATTATTTTATTGAAATCGAAAATTTTAAATGCAACAAAACCTCCCAGAAGAAAAGCGGTGAAATTGACAAATTAAATTTAGAATCAAATCTACCTAGCAAGAATCCCTTTTAATAGCTATGAAAGAGAACACGCTCCACTAAATAATTTTAGTGCTCGGTAGAGTGAAAAAACATTACATATTTACTACCTCATGATCAATATTACAAAGATAAAAATACAAAAAAAAATTGACAGTGTTGTTTTGGAATTTTTCATGAATACTTCGTTCACTGTTTTCATAGTGCCGTGAGCACTCAAATCATTCAGTGGTACCCAGGCCACATAGCAAAAGCGGAACAACAACTAAGCAAAAGTCTTGAAAAAGTGGATCTTGTTGTCGAAGTAAGAGATGCTCGTATTCCTCTTGCCACAGGTCACCCATGCCTTCATAAATGGATCCGAAATAAAAAGCACCTACTAGTTATCAACCGCAGAGATATGATTTCTCAAAAGGCCTTCAACTCTTGGGACAATTGGTTTAAAGAAAATGGGCAAGAAGCATGGTGGTGTAATGCTAAAGACGGTAATGGTACAAATAAAATAAAAGAAGCCGCTATCAAATTAGGTAATGATTTAAATAATCGTCGAGAATCACGAGGCATGCGTAAACGAGCAGTTAGAGCACTCATTCTTGGCTTCCCAAATGTTGGCAAATCAGCTCTAATAAATAGACTGGTTAACAAAAAGGTTGTTAAGAGTGCTAGACGTGCGGGTGTTACAAAGTCATTGCAATGGGTACGTGTTGGTCAACAACTTGATCTTTTAGATGCACCTGGTGTTTTACCTCCACAATTAGAAGATCAAGAAGCTGCTGTAAAGCTCGCACTATGTGATGATATTGGTCAAGCTTCCTATGATGTAGAGTCAGTCGCAATTAAATTTTTAAACATATTGAATCAGGTCAAGAATGAAAGTGATTTTGAAACATCTAATCAAATTCTTGAAAAACGTTATGGAATCAGCTGGGAAGAGAGTAATAACAATGTACATCTCTGGTTAGAGAATGCTGCTAATTATCATACTTCCGGCAATACCAATCGCATGTCTCAAAGACTATTAGATGATTTTCGCAAAAGATTAATTGGAACAATCTCTCTTGAGCTTCCATAATGCCTGAAGATCAAAAGCAATCCTTTGGAAAAGGGGAAGGAGAACTTGTAAAACTAATTTATCCGAAGCCATTACCAATGCGTCTGGATCGTTGGCTCGTTAGCCAACGATCTGAACAAAGCAGAGCAAGAATTCAAAAATTTATAGAAGATGGATTGGTACTTGTGAATGGAATTCAAGGAAAATCAAAAACCCCTCTCAGAACAGGAGATGAAATTCAACTTTGGGTACCTCCACCGGAACCACTGCCTTATCTAAAGCCGCAAAAAATGCACTTGGATATTATTTTTGAAGATAGCCACATAATTGTCATTAATAAGCCGGCAGGATTAACAGTACATCCAGCACCAGGGAATAAAGACAGAACCTTAGTAAACGGATTATTGCATCACTGCACTGATCTACCAGGTATTAACGGTAAGCTTCGGCCCGGCATAGTTCATCGACTTGATAAAGACACAACAGGTTGTATTGTAATTGCAAAAAGCCAAGAGGCATTAGTCAATCTACAAGTGCAAATTCAAAAGAGGATCGCATCAAGGAGATATATAGCTTTGGTGCATGGCGTCCCACATGGAGATAAAGGTATAATATCTGCTCCAATTGGTCGTCATCCTATAGATAGAAAAAAGTATGCAGTAGTTAATGATGGTTCAGGTAGAGATGCATGTACGCATTGGGAACTTAAAGAAAGACTGGGCGATTACTCTCTCTTAAGCTTTAAGTTAGAGACTGGGCGAACTCATCAGATACGTGTTCATTCTGCGCATATTGGGCACCCAATCCTTGGAGACCCTACATATAGTCGTTGTAAAAAATTGCCCACAAAGCTTACAGGTCAAGTTTTACATGCTATTCAACTAGGATTACAGCATCCAATATCTAAGACAGATATCCTTTTTGAAGCCCCATTACCAGATACATTCCTAAATGTTTTATCTGTTTTGCGAAAATAAATTGACAGCATCTAATTAATTGAAATTATTCTTGGAGAAGCACTCACTAATTTTCTAGCAAGAACAGACTTAGGGCTACGAATTATTTGATCAGCAGGGCCTTCTTCTGCAATTCTTCCTTGATCTAAAACAATTACTCTATGGCAAAACGAACTTGCCACAGAAAGATCGTGCGTAATAAAAATAATTGCCAAGCCAAGCTTCTCTTGCAAAGAACGTAACAAATTTAATATATCCGCCTGAATCTCAGCATCTAACATACTGACACTTTCATCGCAAAGAAGGATTTTAGGATTTAGAGCAAGTGCACGTGCAATAGCTACTCTTTGTTGCTGACCTCCTGAAAGCTGATGTGGGAAACGTTTCTGAAAGTTTTCAACTGGAAATAACCCTACTTGTTTCAAGAGATCTCTGGCTCGTTCTTTTGCAGCGACTCGACTAGTTATATTATGAATCAAAAGAGGGTCAGCAACTGTTTCCAAGACATTCATCTTGGGATTTAAAGAAGCAAAAGGGTCTTGAAAAACCATTTGCACTGATTGTCTAGCGACTTTCAAAGCTTTTCCTTTCAAATTTTCAAGATTTTTTCCAAGCAATTTCACCTGCCCACCCCTTGTTGGCAAGAGTCCTAAAAGAGCTCTACATAAAGTACTTTTTCCACAGCCTGAAACTCCTACAATCCCAAGAGTTTCTCCTACTTTCAAAACAAAACTAACTTCATTAATAGCTTTTAACCAGTTCACTCGCCATGGCACACCTCCTACAGGATGCCAACAACGTAAGCTTTCTACTTCTAAAACAACTTCTTGAGTTGGCTCAGAAAGAAGCATTAAATCTTCCCTGGCTCTAGCAGCATTTATCAACCTATTAGCAAAAAGAGATTTAGGAGCAGTTAATATTTTGTGAGTGTATCCTTCTTCAACAATTTTACCTTCGTCAAGGATAGCCATTTTTTGACACCATCTAGAAGCAAGTGCCAAGTCGTGACTTATTAATAACAGAGAGCTCCCAATCTCATCACAAAGATTACTTAATTCACCCATGATCTGATGAGCTATTGCAACATCAAGACTTGATGTTGGTTCATCAGCAATGATCAAAGGTGGGTTTAATGCTATGGCCAAAGCAATAGCAACTCGTTGACGCATCCCTCCACTAAATTCGTGAGGATAAGCATCAAAGCGAAGTGGATTAATCCCAACCTTTTCCAACAATTCTTCTGATCTATTTTTCATCCACGAAGAAGATTGATCAGGTTGATGAGCACGCAGAGTATCCAGAAGATGTTCTCCAATGGTCATTAATGGGTTAAGTCTTGAGCCAGGGTCCTGAAAAACCAACCCGATCATTTCACCTCTCAACTTTTCTAAATCATTATGAGACAAGCTCATAAGATCGACCCCATTTAAAAGAAGTTCTCCTCTACAAAAACTGCCTGAAGGAATGATCTGTAACAAAACCTTTGCAAAAGTACTTTTGCCAGACCCAGAACTACCAATTAGAGCAAGACGTTCTCCACGCCCAAGTTTCAAGTTCAGTCCTTCAAGTACCCATGTTTTGCTATCTACATAACGGATACTCAAATCTTTAATATTTAAGACATCCTTTTGAGAACAATTCATAAATTTTAGCAAGGCTGCTCAAGCACGAATAAAATGAATTAACGCACTTGGTCAGATGTTTAAAGCCACGTCTGCATCTAATGAAACACAGGCTTCTCTAGCCTGGAATGCGGACATGCCTGATGAACCTCAGCTTAGGCCTGAAATAGTTAGTAGTTCTGATGATTATGCTATACCACTACCAGTTTGGTTGAAAAATTGTATAGATCAAGCCCCTAATGCAATAGGTGAATCTTGTCCTGCTGATTCAGACACATTGTTAGCATCAGCTTTCGATTTAGCATTTCGACTTCACAAAGGACAATTTCGTGTAAGTGGAGATCCATACATAAGTCATCCTATTGCTGTCGCAGATCTGTTGAGAGATATAGGAGCAAGTCCTACAGTCATAGCGGCTGGTTTCCTTCACGATGTTGTTGAAGATACAAGCATTACACTTCCAGAACTAGAAGCTTATTTTGGAAGTGAAGTTAGAGGACTAGTTGAAGGTGTTACTAAATTAGGAGGCATTCATTTCACGAACAGAACTGAAGCTCAAGCTGAAAACTTACGTAAAATGTTCTTAGCAATGGCTAGGGATATTCGCGTTGTTCTTGTCAAATTGGCAGATAGGTTGCACAACATGAGAACAATTGAGGTACTTCAACCTGCGAAGCAACAACGAATTGCTTTGGAAACTAGGGAAATCTATGCTCCTTTAGCAAATAGACTTGGCATAGGAAGATTTAAATGGGAATTAGAAGACCTTGCATTTAAATTACTTGAGCCAGAATCCTACAAAAAAATACAACAAGAAGTAGCTACCAAACGCAGTGAAAGAGAAAAGCGATTACATCTGACAATTGAATTACTTAAAAATCGTCTTATTAATGCTGGTCTTAACGATTGCAATATTGATGGCCGTCCTAAGCATCTCTTTGGCATATGGAGCAAAATGGAGAAACAAGATAAGGAGTTTCATGAAATCTATGACGTTGCAGCACTACGTATCATTGTCCCAAACCTAGAGACTTGTTATAGAGCACTTGCAGTTGTACATGATACTTTTCGACCTATCCCAGGGCGTTTTAAAGATTATATTGGGCTACCTAAGCCGAACGGCTATCAGTCTCTTCATACAGCGGTAATTGGTCGACATAGACCTATTGAAGTCCAAATAAGGACTCAAGAAATGCACCAAGTAGCTGAATTTGGTATAGCCGCGCACTGGAAATATAAAGAAGGCGGGTCTCCAGCTTCTGGAAATACAGAACGATTTAACTGGCTCCGTCAACTAGTTGATTGGCAACAAGAAGAGGGTAGCTCAGATCATAATGACTACCTTTCCTCTATAAAAGAAGATTTGTTCGATGAAGAGGTATTTGTTTTTACGCCAAAAGGTGATGTCGTTGGTCTTAGGAAAGGGTCAACAGCTATAGACTTTGCTTATCGCATTCATTCTGAAATAGGGAATCATTGCCATGGTGTACGCATCAATGACAAATTATGTCCATTAGCAACAGCATTAAATAATGGCGATTTTGTTGAGGTTGTAACTAGCAATACTGCTCACCCAAGTCTTGATTGGCTCAATTTTGTAGCTACGCCTACCGCACGTAATCGTATAAGACAATGGTACAAAGTTAGTCATCGTGATGAAACCATTCAACGAGGCAAAGACCTTTTAGAACGTGATTTAGGCAGGCAGGGATTTGACACATTGCTGAACAGTGAGGCAATGACTAAAGTAGCTACACGGTGTAATTTAAAATCTACTGATGATTTGCTTGCAGCTCTAGGTTTTGGAGCAGTTACTCTTCATCAAATACTCAATCGTCTCCAAGAAGAAATACGTCTTCAAAATATGAATCAGGTATCTCCTGAAACAAATGCGAAAGTTGCTCAAGATATATCTGATCGTCGAGATACATTATCTCCAAACAAAACTTCTACAAAAGCATCTCCTATCATGGGTCTAGAAGGCCTTGATTATCGCTTAGGAGGATGTTGTAGCCCTCTCCCAGGTGAAGACATTCTTGGGACTGTTGCACTTGGAAATCATGGAATTACTATTCATAGACAAGATTGTATAAATGTCGAAAATATACCTATTGCTAGACAGTTAACTGTGAAATGGAATGAAAAGTCAATTCAGCAAGAAACCAAGTTCTCTGCAAAGCTGAGAATAGAAGTAATTGATCGAGTAGGTGTTCTAAAAGACATTTTGATGCGCCTTTCTGATAGCGGAATTAACGTAAGTGATGCACGTGTTCAAACTGCCTACGGGAAACCAGCCTGTATTGACCTTAAAGTTGAAGTAAAAAATTCCAATCAACTCACAATGACTATAAACAAAATTCGTGCAATGGCAGATGTTTTGGACATTGCTCGTACAGGCATAAATTAATTAGATGAACTTCTAAGTAAGGTCAACTTCTTATTAAATCTAGAAAAGGATCTTCTTGCAAAATAAATTGCTATCTCTAAATTTTGAATCTTCTATTGAGGGATTAGGTTCTGACTACTGGGATGTTGTAGAAGCCGCGGTCTTTCCAAAACACGTATTACAGTATAGGAATGACTATGTTTTACAGCAACTAGGTATCGACTCAGAGACAATTACTAATGAAAATTTTATTGAAGCCTATGGGAAGTTTCAAGGGAGGGCTCCTTTCTTAGCGTTGAGATATCATGGATATCAATTTGGTAATTACAATCCATTCTTAGGTGATGGACGAGGCTTTTTATATGGTCAAACAAGAGATACTTATGGCAAGCTGCAAGACTTAGGAACGAAAGGGTCAGGACAAACCCCTTGGAGCCGAGGAGGTGATGGACGCTTAACTTTAAAAGGAGGTATACGTGAAATCATTGCCGGCGAAGCTCTGCATAAGCTCGGAGTAACTACCAGTAGAACATTATCTTTAATTGAAACAGGTGAAAAATTGTGGAGAGGAGATGAGCCATCACCTACTCGCAGTTCTGTCATGGTGCGCATAGCACAAACACATTTACGTTTTGGGACATGCGAAAGATTCCTATATCTACGTGATCCAAAAGGGTTAGAAAAGCTTTTAAAGTATGTGATTAAAAATCACTATCCAAATATAGATATAATAAATTCAACATCTATGACAGACTGTTCTGCAAATACTGATGCTCAATTAATCGCTTTCTATAGAGAATTAGTGAGCCGTGTTGCAAAACTAGCAGCTGGATGGATGTCAGCAGGCTTCACCCATGGAGTTTTGAATACTGATAATATGTCCCTAGCAGGAGAAAGTTTTGACTATGGTCCTTTTGCATTCATTGAAGACTGGGACCCAAATTTTACAGCTGCATATTTTGATCAAACTGGAATGTATTCTTTTGGTCGTCAACCAAGGATATGCTATGAAAATCTGAAATTACTGCAAGAACCACTGGCAATGTTGATATCTCGTGAAGCCATGGCAGAGACATTAGATAACTTTTTCACAATCTATGCTTCTCACTATCGTGCTTGTCTAAATCGACGTCTCGGATTTCCGGCAAACCTTGAAGAAATAATAGATATTAATCCAACGAAGTCAAATAACAATAACACTGAAGATCTTATAGAAGCAACATTACAATTGCTCTCAAATTGGGACATTTCATATGGAGATTTTTTCAACCAACTTGCTCAATTAATTAATGATAATGGGCTGCCTAGAAACACCTCATCCTTAGAACCCTTAGCAAATTATCTTCCATTGCCGCCAAGAAAACAATGGAATAATTGGAGAGACATTTGGCACTACAATCAAGAGAGATTGATAAGTCTTGTCCCAAATGAAATCAACGCAATCAAATCAAGACTGTACAGATGGAATCTCTTAAATACACCTGTAAAGTCTAAAATCGAAGCTATCTGGAAATCAATTGATGAAAAGAATGATTGGGTTCCATTTCATGCTTGGATCAATGAAACATCAATTGACTAAATTCTATTTTTATCTTTACATTATATCCTAAAGAATAAAGCTAAATTTAAATATTTTTCTTAGTGACTATTTTTGAAAGAAAGTAAAATAAACTACCCATTACTATACCTGAGGAAAACCCTACAATTGTTGATCCAAATAATATTCTCATGGTAATATTCCAGCCTTGATGCCATATTTGAACATCTTTAACATTACTCAAAACTTGAACTGTAGCGTCACTGCCTAAAAAGTATGATCCAACTTTGTAATTCATCCAATACAAAGGTATATATGTAAAAGGGTTGCTTATCCAAGTCCCCATGATTGCAAGTAAATGATTAGCCTTAAACAGGCTTGCAAGACAAATCCCAATCAGAGACTGAAATCCGAAAAACGGAAAACACCCACTAAAAATGCCAATTGCTACACCCCGGGCTCTCTTGGCTGGAGTACCTTCTTGTTTCCAAATCCAATGAGAAAGGCTTCTAACCCTTTTAATTATGTTACGGAGGATTCGAATCATTTCATAACCTATTAGACACTAAACTAACGCATGAGAATGAAGTCGATCGTAGAGAAAACAATCTGATCATTAGTTTATGGACCTAGCTTTCTCAACCGAAGAAAACATTGCAGCAATAGCATCAGCTGTTGCACCAGGGCAAGGAGCAATTGCAATTGTCAAAGTCTCTGGAGCTTCAGCGAAAGAAGTCGTAAAAAATGTTGTTCGGACCCCAAGCAACAAAATTTGGAGCAGTCATAAAATTCTTTACGGACATGTCATAGACAAAAGTACTAAAAAAAATATCGATGAAGTTTTAATATTAATAATGGATGGACCTAGAAGTTTTACAGGTGAAGATGTCGTGGAAATCCACTGCCATGGTGGACTGATAGTTGTGCAACAAGTTCTTGATGCAATTTTAAAGCAGCCTAAAACTAGAAGGGCCTTCCCAGGTGAATTTAGTCAAAGAGCTGTTCTCAATGGAAGACTTGATATAACGCAAGCTGAAGCTATTAATGACTTAATTCATGCAAGAAGTCAAAAAGCTGCTCAACTTGCAATTGCCGGGATTGATGGTGATATTACTAATAAAATAAATTACTTAAGAGAAAAGCTACTGGATCAACTTAGTGAAATAGAAGCCCGCATTGATTTTGAAGAGGATCTACCAAAACTTAACTCCAAGAAATTATTAACTGATTTAATGTTGATCCGCGCAGAACTTAAGCAACTAATTAATGACGCAAAACAAGGCTCTTTAATTCGTAATGGCCTAAAAGTAGCCTTGGTAGGCCTACCAAATGTCGGCAAAAGTTCTATATTAAACCTACTTAGCAAACACGAGCGCGCCATAGTCACAGACTTACCAGGAACAACAAGGGACCTCTTGGAAAGTGAAATTATTTTGGAAGGCGTTCCAATAACGCTGATCGATACAGCTGGGATTCGAGAAACTAATAATGAAATCGAAAAAATAGGAGTTTCGCTAAGCCAAAAAACTTTATTTACTGCTGATATTGTTGTACTGATCTTTGATCTTAGTAAAGGTTGGAACAAAAACGACCAAAACCTTTTAGAAAAAATACCAAAAGGGACTCCAACTCTAATCATAGGGAATAAAGCTGATCTTAAATCCCAATCCACCAATATTCAACCACATGCAACTATGACTGCAATCACTGGGGAAGGAGAAAAAGAATTGATTCAAGAATTATTAAAACTAGCTGGTGCTAATGAACTCGAAGGTATAGAAGTTGCACTTAACCAAAGGCAATTAGACCTAGTCAAAGTTGCAGTGAATGCTTTAGATCAAATAGAAAAAGTAGCGGCTGAGAGCTTGGCTTGGGATTTCTGGACCATTGATTTAAGAGAAGCTATCTACAAATTAGGTGAGTTAACAGGAGAAGAAGTAACTGAAGCATTGCTTGATAGAATTTTCTCAAGATTTTGTATTGGTAAATAAAACAACTTATTATTGGGAAATCCAATTTCACTTTCCTTTCAATAGGACTCCCCAAGCAATTCATTGCCTGGGAGTAACAACTCTCATTTCAACTTTGTCTCCTCACTATTGAATCTTGAATATAATCACACCCAATATCCATCATCTTTTAGACACCTGGCTTAATGAAGACCTAGGTAGAGGTGATCTTAGTCAATCAGCTGTTGAAAATTACCGTGCTCATGCACACTGGGTAAGTAAACAAGAAGGGATCTTTTGTGGTGGTGAAATAGTGAAATGTCTTTTTCAGCGACTTGATCCATCCATCGAAATAACTTTACAAAAAGGAGAAGGTGCAAAATTGATGGTTGGCGAAAAAATTATGGATTTGAATGGCCCGGTAGCTTCACTCCTCGCCGGTGAGCGCACAGCCCTAAACTTAGCAATGCATCTCTCTGGAGTCGCAACTGCTACAAAAAGACTAGTTTCCAAGCTTCAAGGTACAGGAATTCTTTTAGCAGATACTCGGAAAACAACTCCTGGTCTTCGTCAACTAGAAAAATATGCCGTGAGATGTGGTGGTGGTATCAATCATCGCTTAGGGCTCGATGATGCAGCAATGCTTAAAGAAAACCATATTGCTTGGAGTCATGGGATAAAACAATCTATTCACACTCTTAGGTCTAATATTCCATGGACAACTAAAATTATTGTCGAAGCTGAAACAACACAAGAAGCAAAAGAAGCTGTCTCTGCTGGAGCTGATGGAATACTTCTCGATGAAATGTCTCCAAACGAAATAACTAATCTCATCCCTCAATTAAGAGAGTTAGCAAAACAAAATTCGAAAGAATTGATAATTGAAGCCTCAGGGATTGATCCTAATAAAATACTTGATTTTGCATCAACTGGAGTAGACATAATTTCAACCAGTTCTCCTATTACTCAGAGCACTTGGATCGATTTTAGTATGCGCTTCAATAAGCAAGAGGTGAATTAATTAATAATGTATAACATCTACAAATCATTAAATCAGCAAGTACAGCGCGCATTAAACACTGCTTTCCCTGAAGCAGCGTCTCAAGTAAAAGAATCTGGTGATTTTTTAAACCCTCAATTAGTAGCTGCTACTAAACCTGAATTTGGAGATTTTCAAATTAATGGTGCATTAGCACTAGCGAGAATAATCAAAAAATCACCGCGACAAATTGCTGAAATTCTTATAAAGCAACTGGAAAGCAATGAAGTATTTAAAGCTATCTGCCTGCCACCTGAAATAGCTGGTCCTGGGTTCATCAACTTAACTCTTCAAAATACTTGTCTTATTAATGAGATCACCTCTCGGCTAAATGATGATCTTCTTGGAGTACCTCTTGTTAATGATGATGAGATTACAAAAAAGCTCAAACCAGTAATAGTTGATTTTTCTAGTCCAAACATCGCTAAGGAAATGCATGTGGGACATCTACGCTCCACAATCATTGGTGATTCAATTGCCCGAATTCTAAATTATCGTGGTTATAAGGTTATTCGTCTCAATCATGTTGGCGATTGGGGAACACAATTTGGCATGCTAATCACACATCTTAAGGAAGTTGCTCCCAAAGCACTTACAACTGCTAATGTTATAAATCTTGGAAACTTAGTAGAGTTTTATAAGAAAGCAAAACAACGCTTTGACGAAGATGAATACTTTCAACAATGCTCACGCAATGAAGTAGTTAACTTACAGCGGGGTAACAAAGAAAGTCTCAAGGCTTGGGAACTCTTATGTGAGCAATCTCGCAAAGAGTTCAATAAAATATACGATCGCCTAAAAATTGAAATTTCCGAAAGAGGCGAATCCTTTTACAATCCTTTTTTACAAGGTGTAATAGACGACCTGACAAGATCAGGATTATTAGTGGAAGATGACGGTGCAAAATGTGTATTTTTAAATGGTATTAATGGCAAGGATGGAAACCCACTACCATTAATTATTCAGAAAGCTGATGGTGGTTTTAATTATGCAACAACAGATTTAGCTGCTATTAGATATCGACTAAAAGACCAGCCAGATGGTGATGGTGCTGGTCGAATCATATATGTAACTGATTCTGGGCAAGCAAACCATTTTGCAGGAGTTTTTCAAGTGGCTAAACGTGCTAAATGGTTGCCCTCATCATCTCGAATAGAGCATGTACCATTTGGTCTAGTCCAAGGAGAAGATGGTAAAAAATTAAAAACACGTTCAGGCGAAACAGTACGCCTTAAAGACCTTCTAGACGAAGCAATTTCTCGAGCCAAACTTGATATTGAAAGGCGTCTTAATGAAGAGAATCGCAAAGAAAGCCAGGCCTTTATTGAAAAGGTTTCAAATACGATTGGCATTGCAGCAGTTAAATATGCAGACCTTAGTCAAAACAGAATTACAAACTATCAATTTAGTTTTGATCGTATGCTTGCATTACAAGGTAATACAGCACCGTATCTTTTATATGCTGTAGTTCGTATTGCTGGCATTAACAGAAAAGGAGGGGATCTGCATTCTTCAGTTAACAAATTAAATTTTAGCGAGCCTCAAGAGTGGAGATTAATTAGAGAGCTCTTAAAGTTTGATGAAGTAATTATTGCCGTTGAAGAGGAATTATTGCCTAACCGTCTTTGTAATTATTTATTTGAACTGAGCCAAGTTTTTAATCGCTTCTATGATCAAATACCTGTATTAAAAGCAGAAGAGCCCTCAAGATCATGTCGATTGGCACTATGTCAACTTACTGGAGATACCCTAAAGAAAGGGTTAAACCTACTAGGCATTTCAACTTTGGAGAGAATGTAATGGAGTCTTCTAAAAATAAGCCATTAAACAAAATACCACCAGCACGTTTGGAAGTCGAACAGATGACTCCTTATTCAGCCCCCCTAGAAGGACGAAGAGATCTTCTTAGACTTGATTTTAATGAAAATACTATTGGACCTAGTCCTAAAGTCCTAAATGCAATTAAAAAGATCACTTCTGAACAAATCTCTATATATCCTGAATACCTTGGTCTTCAGAAAGCTGTTGTAAATAACCTTAACTCGCCCTATTTTGTCAGTCTTCTTAAGCCTAACCAAATAGGACTATTCAATGGCGTAGATTCTGCAATTCACTCTATTTTCTATGCCTATGGAGATAGAAATAAGCAATATCTAACAACACTTCCAACCTTTGGCTACTACAAACCTTGTGCATCTATGCAGGGTATGAAAGCCATTGAGATCTCCTATGAAGGTTCAGATTTTAAATTCCCTTTACAAGCAATTCGCAATTCACTAATTAAGCTAAAGCCGACGATTTTAATTATATGCAACCCTAATAATCCAACAGGTACAACTCTATCAGCAACAAAAATACTTGAATTAGCTCACTTGTCACCAAAAACTTTAGTCGTTGTCGATGAGTTGTACGAAGCATTCTTAGGAGATAGCGTTCTACCAGTTGTTGATTTTAGAAAAACACCAAATCTTGTTGTTCTCAGGTCACTCTCAAAGACATCTGGTTTAGCAGGATTACGTATTGGATTTGCTATAGGACATCCTGGTGTAATTGATCGAATTACTCGTGTGACCGGCCCGTATGATATCAATAGCTTTGCAGTCACAGCAGCCTTTGCTGCTCTTACAGATCAAGAATATGTCGACAATTATGTTGCAGAAGTATTACAAGCAAGAATTTGGATTCAAAAAAGATTATGCGCTAATAAAGTCAGACATCACATGGATGCAGGGAATTATTTCTTGCTATGGCCAACACATCAATCTCACAATGATGTTGAAACATCTCTTAAATCAGCTGGAATCTTAGTTAGAAATATGAAAAACAAACCTTTAATCCATGGCTCACTGAGAGTAAGTATTGGTACTACTCTTCAAATGAAAAGTTTTTGGGAGACCTACAAAAATGTAGACAAATTCAAGGCATTAAATTAATTGTAGTCGTCTCTGGAAGGGTATTAGGGATAGTATATGTACTACCAACTTGTCTACTTTCAATACCTTGTGTTGCATCTAAAAACGGCTGAATTCCAGTTTGATCACAACTATTAGGAGCCGTACCTCTTACATATTGAACAGGAATAACAATTTTGGGGTTTAATTCATTAACTAATTGAGCAGCCTCCTTGCCGTTATAAACCTTTGAACCACCACCAACACCAATAACCAAAACATCAGGTCTACCCAAAAAAAGCTTATCTTGGTCATTCAGAGGACCAGCTATCCCACCTAAATGAACAAAATTCAAGCCACCTTGCATCCATTGCCAGAATGTTCCATATCCCAACCGTCTACCTCCCACCCGATCATGTGAAGCTGAAAAACCTTCTAATCTCAAACCATTAATCCTATATGAGCCTGGTTTCACAAAAAAGACACCTTGTTTATTCCAAGAGCCCTCATCAACTAACTCAGAACTAGCAAGAATAATATCTGGATTTACATTTGGTTCAATTAAACCTGCAGCACAACCAACTGCTTTAAAGGGATTCAATAACACTGCATGACCTCCTCCTTTAATTAATAATGCACTATGTCCAAAACTTGTAATCTCCAAAGCCTCCGCAATAGTAGGCGATATAAAAGAAATCAGAACTGCAAAAGATAGAATTCCTTTCTGAAGAATCGATTGAAGAGAAAACAAATTAAGGGTCATAAATAAGGGAAGGATCAGTTTTTTGAAGATTCTGCCAAGCCTAAGAAATTACTCAGCAAATGATGTCCAGCTTCAGTAAGGACGCTTTCGGGATGGAACTGAACTCCATATAAATGTGAGAATTGTTTATGACGAAGCCCCATAATTGTGCCATCTTTTAGCCACGCCGTAATCTCAAGGCATTGCGGGAGGGATTCTCTATCAGCAATAAGGCTGTGATACCTAGTGGCTACAAGAGGTACTGGGATGCCTGCAAACAAGTGATCCCCAGTATGAAATACTTTGGATGTTTTCCCATGCATGAGCTCTTTCGCTCTAACTATTTTGCCACCAAAAGTTTGAGCAATAGCTTGATGACCTAAACAAACCCCTAAAATAGGCTTAATACCAGCAAATTCAGATAGGACTTCCAAGCAAACACCTGATTGATCTGGATTGCCGGGCCCTGGAGAAAGAACAATCGCTTGTGGATCTAAATCCTTAATTTGAGATATAGAAATCGCATCATTGCGCTCGACTAAAATATTTTTTGCAATTGAGTGCTTTGACGCCAATTCACCAAAATACTGCACAAGGTTAAAAGTAAAACTATCGTAATTGTCAATAACTAAAAGCATATACGTAAATTTTTAAAGTCCTAATTTGAGTAAGATTGAAGGCAAGAGTAGAAGCAAAGCAATTACAAAAGCACTAATTGAACAAACTAAGACCGAAGCTGCAGCACAATCCTTAGCTATACGAGCAAGAGGATGAAAACGCCTCCCTATTGCAAGGTCAACAACAGCTTCGATGGAGGTATTAAGTAATTCAAGAACAAGAACAGCGCAAATAGTAAGTACTAGTATTGCAAGATCAGTAAATGGTAAATTCAACCAAACTCCAAGTGCGCTAATTGAAAAACCTATAAAAACATGGATACGGAAATTTCTTTGACTGAGAAATGCATAACCAAGACCCTGAGAAGCATATTTAAAACTAGAAGGTAAGTCTTTTGCAATCTTCCAAGAACCCCTCCTAAAAGGCTTATTTATATGAGCAGAAAAATCAGCTATTTTCTCTGTATTTGAATTCTCAGTATTAGGAATAATCATCAATAATCACGCATAGAATTTCTCAAAGGAGAACCGTTAGGTGTTTTTAGAAGCAGTTCTTGAAAGCTCAACATTTCATTCAGACTTGCTGAAGAAGGATGGTCCCAGCCTAATAAATGCAGAAAACCATGACTCACCAACCATCTTAATTCGTGCATCAGAGAATGGTTGTGAATTTTTGCTTGTTTAAAGGCAGTTTCCACTGACACAATAATGTCCCCTAACTCTAAAAATTGGTTTGGAGGAAGAACAATATGTTCATCTATTGCTGGAAACGAAAGGACATCAGTTGATTCATCCTTTTTTCTCCACTCCTTGTTCATTTGCCTAATAGACAAATCATTAGTAAATAATAAACCCATACTAAAAAATCTATTCTTTCTTACTATCTGAGGGCATGTCAAATTTGGCTGCATAAGTATACAGTCAAACCAACTTACAATAGAGTTACGCCAAGTATCACAATCCATTATCAGATCTATCATTTTAGAGTCAATACTATCTTTCATTAAATCAAAAGTAAATCCACTTAACGAAAGGTCAATCGTTAGATCTACTGAGATTGAAGAATCATTTAAGTTCTGCATTAATGAGGTACTACTGGTCTACCTAGGACTGCAATCAAAATAATGAATATCAGGAGTCCAATAGCAGTTAATCCAAAATGAAGAATACTTTGACTGCCTTTTCTGACCATATTTCTCATTGCTAATTTAATAAAGCTTGAAGGCGGAGTCCTTTTTTGTGAAGTAACTTTAGGAGTAGGTTCTTGTGTCATAAAATTCAACTATCTCTTTCATTATCTTGATTTTCTAGACCTTGCAACAAAAGAGATTGAATAAATAAATCCAAATCTCCATTCATTACACTTTCGACATCATTAGATTCTGTACCTGATCTAAGGTCTTTGACCATCTGATAAGGATGAAATACATAATTGCGGATTTGGTTTCCCCAGGCAGCTTCGACTATGTCACCACGAATATCAGCAATTTCTGCTGCTCGCTGCTCTTGGGCAATAATCATCAATTTAGCTTTAAGTAATGCCATTGCTTTCTCTTTATTCTGAAGTTGAGAGCGCTCTTGAGTACAACGCACAGCAAGTCCTGTTGGAATATGAAGAATACGAACTGCAGTTTCTACCTTGTTAACATTTTGACCACCAGCTCCTCCAGACCGACTTGTAGTTACTTCTAAATCTTTCTCTGGTATCTCAAGATGAACATCCTCTTCAAGCTGAGGCATAACCTCAATGCCTGCAAAACTTGTCTGGCGTTTACCATTGGCATTGAAAGGAGAAATTCTAACTAAACGATGTGTACCTTTCTCATTTTGCAAATACCCATAAGCATATCGTCCTTCAATTTCAATTGTCGCACTTTTGATACCTGCCTCTTCTCCTTCTGAAAGTTCACTGAGTATGACTTTCATTCCATGAGATTCAGCCCATCGCATATACATTCTTAGTAGCATTTGGGCCCAATCTTGCGCATCTGTCCCGCCAGCTCCAGCGTTTATTGCTAAAACTGCTCCTTCTTTATCATAAGGTCCACTTAACAATCTTTCGAGTTCCCACAGATCAAGCTCTGTTTTTAACTGACAAAGTCCAATTTGAGCTTCTTCTATCATTTCATTGTCAGGTTCCAATTCATATAGCTCTAAAGAAACTTTCGCATCTTCAATTGCAGCATTCCAATTAGCTAATTTCGTTAATTGATCTTTCACTTCATCAAGTTGACGCATTTGTTTTCTTGCCTTTTGCTGGTCATTCCAAAAGTCAGGTTGAGCAGCTATTTGTTCAAGATCAACTTGAAGCGCATTTAAAACCGGTACGTCAAAGACAGTCCTGAGCATTGCTCAGGCGATCACTCAACAAAGAAAGACTTCTTTTAAATTCTGTAAGATCCTGCACAATCAGAAACTAAAAACAACTGGAAAATATTCAGCATACCAAGCATCCTTAAGATATTCATCAAACACACTAAAGCTCATGGCAAAAGTTGAGATCTACACTTGGCAATACTGCCCTTTTTGTATCCGTGCAAAAGCACTTCTAGATCTCAAGAAAATTGATTATGACGAATATCCAATAGATGGGAACCAAGCAGAGCGTGAAAAGATGTCAATCAGAGCAAAGGGAAAGACAACCGTTCCTCAAATTTTTATCAACAATCAAAGTGTGGGAGGTTGTGATGAGCTTTATGCACTTGAAGAAAGTAATCAATTAGATAATCTGATTAATCAAAACAAATAAATAACATGAAACAATTATTTATCCTTGACCCGATTGAGCTTATTAATCCTGCAAAAGATTCATCAGCAGCATTAATGCAAGCAGCTCATAGAGCCTCTCTTGACATTTGGGTATGCACTCCTGCAGATCTTCAAGCAAAAGGTGCAAAAGCTAGAGTGGTAGCCAAAACTATTGTTCCTGAACCATGGAAAAGTCTTGGGGAAGCGCAAAATCTTTCTCTAAATGAATTTCATTGCATCTGGATGCGCAAAGATCCACCAGTGGACGAAGCTTTTTTATATGCCACACATTTACTAGAAGTAGCAGAACGTGCTGGAGTACTTGTTCTGAATAAACCAGCATCTCTAAGAGCCTGGAATGAAAAGCTTGGCGCACTAAGGTTTAGCAAATTAATGGCTCCTACCCTTGTTGCTAGCAGAGTTAATGAATTAAAAGAGTTTGCAAAAGAACAAGGAGAAGTGGTTTTAAAACCGCTAGGGGGTAAAGGTGGTCAAGGTGTTATTAGAGTGGCTGATGCTGCCCTAGGACTAGATGCATTACTGGAACTTGTCACATCACAAGAACAAATGCCTGTAATGATGCAAAAGTTTTTACCAAAAGTAATTGAAGGAGACAAGCGCATTTTATTAGTAAATGGTGAACCATTAGGTGCTATCAATCGCCTACCAAAATGTGGTGATTTCAGAAGCAATCTTGCTTTAGGAGGTCAAGCTGAAGCAACTAATCTCTCTAAGCGAGAAAAAGAAATCTGTGAAGAGCTAGGTCCTTCTCTCAAAAGTGAAGGTCTTTTTTTTGTTGGGATTGATGTCATTGGTGGGATGTTGAGCGAAATTAATGTAACTAGTCCAACAGGGGTACGAGAAGTAGAAAAATTAATGAATATTCCCCTTGCTGATCAAGTAATCGAACGTCTTCTGGCAAATTTCTCTTGAGATTCAAAATTCAAATCCAACTGATTGGCAAGGACGGCAAATTTCAAACCTACTTCTTGTAACTCTCCCTCTATAGTTGACCCTTTTACTAGGCCTGCACCAGCCATCAAATGCAAATTATTACCCCTCGTATACGCACATCTAATAGCAACTCTAAATTCGGCATCTCCAGAAGAATCAACCCATCCAATAGGTGCTGCATAACCTTCTCTATCAAAAGGTTCAAGAGTACGCAGCCATTGGATTGATTTATTTCTTGGTAAGCCAGCCACCGCTGGGGTTGGATGCAATATTTCGACTAACTGGAGAGGAGAAAAACCTTTACAAGAAGATTTAATTGGTGTATGCAAATGAATCAAATGACCGTGCCTAGCTAATCGAGGAGATCTAATCCGACTAGGATCTAACCCTTTATTTATCAATTGATTTTGAATCGAAGAAACAACTAATTCATGCTCTCTCAAATTCTTTTCAGACTTAAGCAAATCCAATCCATTTTCATCTGCTCCTGCAGTGCCTGCAAGCGCATCAGTCTGCAAATTCTCTTTATTAATGCTTAGCAAGCGTTCTGGTGATGCCCCAAAGAAAGATTCATCCTCAGAACGCTTCCAAAGGAAACGGCAACTACCTCTTTGATATCTTCTCAAACTCTCAAGCATTCCGAGAGGATCTAAAGGTTCACTAAGTAAAAATGATTGCCTAACAGCAAGAACCAATTTTTGCAACTCTCCAGTATTGACTAATTCAATACCTTTTTCCAGAGTTAAACGATAGCTATTTTGCCATTCTTGAGATGGAGATTTCGCAAAACCTATATTCGTTTTTGAAGAAAGTTCTGTTAATAAAGGTTTGTTGACATTTTCCCGCATCAACCAACACTCTTCCACAAATCTACGAACATCAGCCTCATGAGCAACTACCGAGTTAAAGCGTAACCAGCTAACACCTGCTTGACGACTTAGCTGCCAGCGAGGGAGAACTGCTTGTACAGCAGGTGTTGTCTTAACAAATCGTTTTTCATCAGATATCTGTTCAAAGAAAGTAAATGCAAACAAAATTCTTGGTTTAGCTTGTTTTGGAGCAGAAACTGATATATCAACGATTCTTCCCAGAGTCTCATCACTAAACCTTTGGGCTAATTCAAATCGCCTTTGTCCAATTAATTCGAGATTTTGACATCTTCCAGCAGCAGCTATTGAAAGGCCTGGAGATTGATCCCATAAGAAGCTAAATTCTTGCTGATCTGCAATTACACTCAATTGCTTAAGCGGGTCAATAGTATCTATTGGCAACGCAAGGCTTAACACACACTCATCAGCTCGCCTTGAATTCCAGCCCCTTAAAGAAGCTTGGAGGATTTCACTGAAAGTGAGATTGGCCTTCATACACAATTAGGCAATGATCAAGGAGACTAAACATATGTATAAACCGTAACTCAGACTAGGAGGGGGAGACCAAAAACCTATGAAAGACAAAAATGCTGTTGCATCACTTCATTCTTCCAGCATTCCAAGAAAAAAATTATGGAAAAAGGCAATTAAATGGCCTTTATATTCAGTCGCAATTATGCCAGTGATTTTGGCAGCAGGATGGAAGCAAGGCGCTGGTGAAATCATTCGTTTAGATCAACTAGTTGGTTTTCTTATCGCTTCAATTTTGCTTTTAATTTGGGAAAACCTCACGAATGACCTTTTTGATTCAACAACTGGAGTTGATGAATTTAAACTTCACTCAATAGTTGTGTTAACTGGACGAAGGCGCTTAATTCGCAACCTTGCTTATTTCATATTGTTTTTAGGACTTATATTAATCCTAATTCTTGCTAGTAGAAGTCACCAAGCTGTTTTTTTCTTAGTCATAGGGAGCTGTGCTTTGGGATATTTGTATCAAGGACCTCCTTTTAGACTTGGATATCAAGGATTAGGAGAGCCTTTGTGCTGGCTTGCCTTTGGCCCCTTAGCGACAGCAGCATCTCTATTAGTACTATCCACTAACGTAAATCATACCAATCCAATTCCTTGGAAAGCAGCAATATCACTGGGAGCAGGTCCTGCTGTAGCGACAACATTAGTACTGTTCTGCGCAAATTTTCATCAAGTTTCCGAAGATGCTGCCCACGGAAAAAAAACATTGTTAGTTCGACTTGGAACTGGGCGAGCTGCTGCCATTGTTCCTTGGTTTATCTTGCTATGCCTTGGCTTGGAATGGATACCTATTGTGTATGGCCAATGGCCAGTCACAGCATTGCTTGGAGGCATTGGGATACCTCCTGCCATTAAATTAATTCGTTTGCTTACAGATCATCACAACCATCCTAAGTTGATTAGCGAAAGTAAATTTTTAGCTTTACGTTTTCAAGCTCTCAATGGCATTGGTTTAAGCATTGGTTTAGCTCTCGCTCCTTTCTTGGGAATCGAATTGCAACACTAAATATAGCTATGACTTTAAAACTAGGATTTAAGCCATTTTCATTTCATCTTTTGAGATCACTTAGAACATCTCAAGGAATTATAAAAAAAAAGGAAGGGTGGCTTATAAAACTAGAAAATAAAACTGGAAGGTTAGGTTGGGGTGAAATTGCTCCGCTCAATCTAAGTGAACTAAATATCTGTGGAAAGATACTTGAGAAGTTAGGGAATTCACCTTCTCGTCAAACATTAGAAGAAGGCATACCTAATTGGCCAGGTTCACTTGCCTTTGCCATTGGTGCCGCTTTAGCAGAGATAGACTACTTAATTGGTAATGATTCCAAAAACAAGTGGCTTTCAGTTACTTCATCTGCATTGTTGTTGCCTAATGAAGAATCAATCCTGCTAAATACTCTTCAGTCAGTTTTAGATAAACATAAAGAAACTCAAAAAGAATTAACTTTTAAATGGAAAATCAGAAATACATCAAGCGACTCAGATCTAAACCTACTTAAAAAGATACTGTTTCTACTCCCAGAGAATACACGTCTAAGGATTGACGCAAATGGGGGTTTAAACCGTATTCAAGCTCATGAATGGGCTCAAGCATTGCAAAATGAGGCAAGGATTGAATGGCTCGAACAGCCACTCGCTGTTGATGATATTGAAGGCATGAATGAATTAGCTCAAATGCTCCCTATTGCCTTAGATGAATCTTTGATATATAACCCATCTTTACGCAAATCATGGACAGGTTGGCAAATACGTCGACCATTAATAGAAGGAGATCCTCGTATTTTGCTCAAAGAGTTCAAGGAAAAAAATAGCTATATATCTATCAGTACATCCTTTGAAACCGGCATAGGAAAACGTTGGATTGAACATTTTGCAGCATTGCAACTCAGAGGCCTAACTCCTACCCAACCTGGCCTAGCTCCAGGTTGGTGCCCAAAAGGTCCTCTTTTTTGTCAGAACCCTCAACTGGTCTGGGAGGCTGCATGAGTAATCTTTTTTCAATAATTTGTAATGATCATAATCACGAAGAATGCGCTAATCGAGTAGCCGATGAATTCGAAAAAGGTTCTTGGGTCATATTAAAAACCAAAAACCAATCAGAGCAGTTTATAAGCTCCGAATTACCCCCAGGACCAGGCATAATTATTAGGGGAGGTGGCAGTACGGGAAGTTATCAACAATGTCTACATCATGTGAGCCATCTAAATCAATCCGCAATTGCAACAAGTCAGTGGCTAAAAGGGCAAGGGTTAAACCCTGTTGATTGTCAAATTCTCAATGCCTTACCACTACATCATGTAAGCGGACTTCTTCCATGGTGGAGAAGTCGTTGTTGGGGTGCTAAACACATCTGGATAGAAGCAAAAACAATGCATAATCCAAGCCAATTAGAAGAAAAATGCAATTCTCTAAAGGGTCATCATCAGGCTATAAGGATTACATCATTAGTACCAACTCAACTAACTCGACTAATTAAAAGTCCTGCTGGAGTACGTTGGCTGCAATCATGTTCAATTATTTGGGTCGGAGGAGCTCCTATCTCAAAAGCCTTGGCAAAAGCCTCAAGAGCATTAAATCTTCGTTTGGCACCTTGTTATGGAACAACAGAAACAACTGCTATGGTAACTATCCAAACGCCAGAAGATTTCCTGACGGGTCAAAATTCTTCAGGAGAGCCATTAAACGACATAGAATTACGGCTTGGGACGGGGAATACATTACAAATACGTACACAAAGACTGGCTAAATGTATAAAAGCAGATGGAACTATAAGTTCAATTGCTAATGAAGAAGGATGGTGGGAATCAGGAGATGTGGCAGAGTTATTAATTCAAAATCATGTACAGCAACTCAAAATTATTGGTAGACAAGATACAGCTATTAATTCTGGAGGGGAAATAATTTTTCCAGAAAAATTGCAAGTTAGATTGCTAGATGCTGCAATTAAAAGAAAAATAGCTATTGAAGCAATTTTACTGACAACTATTAAAGATGAAGAATGGGGAGAACGCTTAATAGCATTAGTTAGACTAAAAAACTCCCAGAACGATCATGATCTAAAAAAATCATTTGCAAGTCTTAAGCAAATTGTCAAAGAGTGGTCTTCCATAGAAAGACCAAGTGCTTGGTATCACTGCCCTGCTCTTTCTACAAATATATTAGGAAAATGGGAAATAAATAAATGGAAGTCCTGGGTAATCAAGCTAAATCGCACTAACACCTCTATGTAAAGAAGATGCTTCTAACCATCTATCAATTCCTTCAGGGAGATCACATAAGCGACGTGAATCTGAGTCAATTGATCGATGTCGTACTAAAGCCACAGCAACATTCTGCTCTCTTCTTTGAAATGTAAATTGAACTTCAAAACTTCCTATATTTAATCTAACTGGTACAAGTTGAACATTCAACTTATCTCCTATTCCAATAGGCAAGAAAAAATCGGCTTCACAATGCACTATTGGTAAAGCTACTGAAGTTGAAGTTGATATGCCTAATGAAGAAGGGAATACATCTACTGCTTTGAGTCCATATCTATCTAAGCTTTCTTCCCAAGCTTCATGAGACCATCTCAACAACTGATGAAAATGGATAACACCTGCTGCGTCTGTATCACCAAAACGAACAATACGTTGCAAGTGCAACCAGTTTTGTAGGGTTTTAGATTGCAAAATAATCAGCGGTCCACTGAACCCATAATGACGTCTATTGAACCAAGAATTGCCATTATGTCAGCTACTTTTGCACCTTTTAAAATATGAGGAAGAATTTGCAAGTTATTTAAATCAGCAGCACGTATTTTAAATCTCCAAGGAGTAACATCATTATTACCTTGGATAAACACACCTATTTCCCCCTTCCCTGATTCTAAACGTGTATAAAGCTCTCCATTAGGAATTTTGAACGTAGGAGCGACTTTCTTTGCAACATATTGAAAATCAAAACCTGCGAAAGGGCTATTTTTTCCTTCCGCGATTCTAGAAGCCTCTAAATTTTCGGTAGGTCCCCCAGGTATCATTTCACAAGCTTGTCTTAAGATCCTTAGAGATTGACGCATCTCTTCAATTCGTACTCGATATCTCGCATAACAATCACCTTCCTCAGCAATCGCTATATTCCAATCAAAATCGTCATAACATTCATAATGATCAACCTTCCTCAAATCCCAAGGCACTCCAGATGCTCTCAACATTGGTCCAGAAAGACTCCAATTAATCGCTTTCTCTTTAGAGATAGAACCAAGGCCTTCGATTCGACGTCGAAAAATTGGATTATTGGTAATTAATTTTTCATATTCATCAATTTTTGGTCCAAACCAATCACAAAAATCCTTGCATTTTTCCAGCCATCCCCATGGCAAATCACAAGCCACACCACCAATCCGAAAGAAATTATTATTTATCAAACGTTGACCTGTCGCTGCTTCCCAAAGGTCATAAATCATTTCACGCTCTCGAAAAATATAAAAAAATGGAGTTTGAGCACCAACATCAGCCAAAAAAGGTCCTAACCAAAGAAGATGATTAGCAATCCTGTTAAGTTCAAGCATTAATACACGTATATAGCTTGCTCGCTTAGGTATAGAAATATTGGCCAACCGCTCTGGAGCATTTACAACTATTGCTTCATAAAACATTCCCGCTGCATAATCCATCCGGCTTACATATGGAACAAACATTACATTTGTTCGATTTTCAGCAATTTTCTCCATCCCACGATGTAGGTATCCAATAACTGGCTCACAATCAATTACATCTTCACCATCTAGTGTGACTACTAAGCGCAGCACACCATGCATCGAAGGATGATGGGGACCGAAATTCACCACCATTGGCTCCGTTCGCGTTTCCAGCTGCGACATGGGGCCAAACATATAAAGGAATACTTAGATATTAGGAACTAGTCATGAAAGAAGAATCCAAGATTGTCACATCGAAATTCAAACACACACCTGTTTTGGTTAATCAAGTGCTTGAAGCTATTGCCAAACTTCCTTCAGAATTACTAATTAAAGGAAAACTTATTGATGCAACAATTGGAGGAGGAGGGCATTCTGCCTTGATTCTTAAGGGTTTTCCAAGTCTTCATATCACAGGGTTAGATCAAGACCCAAGCGCCATCGATGCAGCATCAAAGCAACTTCTCCATTTTGGTTCAAGGGCGGAAATTATTTCATCAAATTTTGCAGATTTTGTTCCTCAAGAAGAAGTTGCTTTTGTATTAGCTGATCTAGGTGTGAGTAGTCCACAAATTGATGAAGCGAAAAGAGGGTTTAGTTTTCGTTTAAATGGTCCTCTAGATATGCGAATGAATCCCAAGAAAGGTCTAAAAGCTGATGAGTTATTAGAAAAGACAGAAGAAAAAGCTCTCGCTGATTTAATTTATAAATATGGAGAAGAAAAATTTTCTAGAAGAATTGCTAGACGAATCAAACAAGATTTATCAGCAAACGGTCCTTATGAAGGTACATCAGCTCTTGCTTATGCAATAGCAGGATGCTATCCACCTAAAATGCGCAATGGACGCATTCATCCTGCAACTAGAACTTTTCAAGCATTGCGTATAGCTATTAACAATGAATTAGATGCACTGCAACATTTACTTCAAAAAGCACCAAATTGGCTTTTACCGGGCGGTGTATTTGCTGTTATTAGTTTTCACTCTCTTGAGGATCGATTAGTTAAAAAATCATTCCTTACAGATGAACGCCTCGAGAGAATCACTCGAAAACCTATCCAAGCAGATTCAAATGAAAAATTAAATAATCCTCGCAGCAGAAGTGCAAAACTTCGATTAGCAAAAAAAAGAAATCCAAATGAATAAACTATTTTCGTAAATAATTAACTGTATTGGAAATAATATCAATAGCCATTTCTACATCATTCAAAGTTGTTGCGCGTCCTAAGCTGAGACGTAATGAAGCTTCAGCTTCGTTAATAGTTCTTCCTAATGACATCAATACATGAGAAGGAGAACCATTGCTACATGCAGAACCGCTACTACATGAAATTAACGGTCTTAATTTCTTATGTAAACGACTTCCATTTACACCAATAACCGTAAAATTAAGGTTATTGGGTAATCGCTTATCAAAAGAACCATTAAGCATTAATTCAGGAATTTCATCTCTTAAGCCTTGCCAAAGTTTGTCTCTAAGTTTTCTAATCCTAGGAACTTGCAAATCTATTTCTTCAATAGCAATTTCTGCTGCCTTAGCCATTCCTATAACTAAAGGAACTGGGAGAGTACCAGCTCTTATACCATTTTCTTGATCTCCACCCCATTGTAAAGGTTTAATTTTGATAGAGTTACTCCCTAAAACTAATAAGCCTATTCCTTTTGGTCCATAAATTTTATGCCCACTAATACTTAGAAAGTCAACTTGTAGTTTATCAATTTCAATAGGTAAATTTCCAAAACCCTGCGAAGCATCGCTATGAAAAATAACTCCACGTGATTTACATAAAGAAGCTATTTCCTTAATAGGCTGTAAAACACCTATTTCATTATTTGCAAGCATTACACTTACTAAAAAAGTATCATCTTCAAAAGATTTACTTAGACCGTCTAAAGAAATAATTCCATCTACATTAGGCGTTAATTCTGTCACTCGAAAACCTTCTCTTCGCAATTGTCTAAGTGGCTCAATTACAGAGCGATGTTCAGTTGAAATAGTTATTAAATGGCCAGTAGAACCAGTTTCTTGAGCTTTCGCTCGAGAATAGCCAAGCAAAGCTAAATTATTAGCTTCTGTTGCTCCGCTAGTAAAAATCAATCTCTGAGGAGATACTTGAAGCAAAGATCCCAATTTATCCCTTGCAAGACTTATAGCTGCTGAAGCATGAAGTCCAAGGCGATTCTGACGGCTAGAAGGATTCCCCCAAAACTCAGACCAATAAGGAACCATTGCATCCACAACCTTGTCCAAACATGGTGTGGTTGATTGATAATCAAAATATAATGGAGTTGTCTTCATTAACTCATTCATGAAACTCACCAAAAGATCAATATCCTGAGTGATATTGCTTCAACAGACCTTAAAACATCTCAATACGAAATTTCATGGATGACCAACAACTATCAACTCTAGAAGATCAACCAAAAGCTCGCATCTTATTAGTTGATGATGAGCCTGGTATTAGAACTGCTGTGCAAGCCTATTTAAACGATGAAGGCTTTGATGTTTTAACTGCTATTGATGGCGAAGATGGCTTGCAGAAAGCGAAACAATTTATGCCGGACGTTGTAATTACTGATGTCATGATGCCTCAATGCGATGGATATGAATTACTCAGACAGTTACGTGAAGACGAGAGACTTGGTGGAACTCCAGTAATTTTTCTTACCGCAAAAGGAATGACAATAGATCGTACCCAAGGTTATCAAGCTGGAGTAGATGACTACATACCAAAACCATTTGATCCAGATGAATTAGTTGCAAGGGTCAAAAATGTTGTCAAGAGACAAGAACGATTACTAGCAGAGGCAGCTCGTTTTGCAGATACCGATGTTGGCCAAATGGCTAAACAAATAACAGAAATCAAATCAATGCTTACACAAAATGATTCCAATTCCTCTAGGAAAGATCTTGTTATCCCAAGTTTTACTCCAAGAGAAGCCAGTGTCCTTCAACTAGTAGCAGAAGGACTAATGAATAAGGAAATAGCAAGACAGCTAGAAACATCTATTCGTAACGTTGAGAAATATGTAAGTCGTTTATTTATTAAAACTGGTACTTCAAGTAGAACCGAATTAGTCAGATATGCACTTGAGAACCATCTGGTGACATAAGCTTAGAAAACTGATTTATTAATAATTATTTCTTGACGAATTCAATTAATTGTGAAAAATAAAAAGGCGCTTGATTCAGTTTTCTTCTTTTAACTTCAAAACCACAAGCTCTAGCAGCATTTATTATTCCTTTTTCCCTAAGAATATATGCTCGAGTAGTTTTACTTGGGCCTGGAAAGAATTGACCAATTGTTTTTAATAAAGCCAACAAAGGTGTATATGGAGCAAAACTCACAATCAAACTTTTTTTGCTCAATCCACATAAGTGATGGACCATTTCTTCGGCTGCTTTTTGTGGATAGTGAATAAAAACATCTAAGCAAATAACCGTATCAAAAGAGCCATTCAAACTTTCTAAATCAGAGATTTTAAAGTTCAATCGATTTAAGTCAAGGCCACCAATTTTTGCTCTACGTTGTGTTTCTTCAACCATTGCTTCAGATATATCGCTGGCAGAAACAGAGCCTGCTCCTAAAGCAACAAGAGGCAAACATAGACTTCCGACTCCACAACCTGCATCACAAAAACTCATGTCGCTTATCTCACCAATTTCTTTAATCCACGTCAAAACATCATCTACAGTTTTTTGATGACCAATGCGTATATTCTTTTGCACCTTATTAACTTCATCACTTTTGCTATAAATGCGATTCCACCGTTCAAACCCAGTACCGTTGAAATAAGTTGCAACTTCAGCCTTTTCAGACTCCTTAAGTTTTTGCAAACCTTCTACCTGCATTGAATTAAAGAGTTCATAGGTTTAGATACTACTCAGCAATATTCCAATTAAGAGAATTAGAATCAAAATTACAATGCCATCTCAACAATTTCTGCAAGGATTGGCCAATGAAAAATTCGTGAATATTTTTGCGTTTTTGTAAAAATATTCTAGGCGATACCGTTGCAGCCCAAATAGCAGCAGAGGGTTGCTTGGTCCATCTTGCAAATCGCTTACAGCCATCTAAAAGCGGCAAGGTTGTTCCTGCCAATGTACCTTCTTCTAATCTGCAGATTCCTTCTTCAATAAGCAAAACTCTTTTGTCCCAGTCAAATTGATTTTTAGATAAACCGTAAGGAGCTAATGCATCACTAACTAAAAAGATCTGATCGGACGCTAACTTTTGCAATATTGATGCAATATTTGGATGTACATGAACCCCGTCAGCAATTAAACCCAAAGAAATCTCTCCATGAGACAAAGCCTCTCCTATAGGTCCTGGGAATCTGTGATGAAGGCCAGGCATTGCATTGAAAATATGAGTGATCATGCTCACTCCTGACTTAAAAGCTAAATTAGAAGTTTCTGAATCAGCTGCAGAATGACCTAAAGAAATAATAATTCCAAGCTCTCTCAATTTACTTATTACTTCTAAAGACCCTGGCAATTCAGGAGCAAGGGTAACCAAAGTGATTTCTTTTTCAAAACCTCTAATTCTTTCTTCTAAAGCAAGCAAACTTGGCAAACAAATATGTTTCGAATCATGAGCACCTTTAAAATCCTTTGATAAAAAAGGGCCTTCTAGATGAGCTCCAAGAAGTTTGCATCTACTACTACTACTTTGTTGACGAGCTAATCGAAAAACATCTAAGGAATTGCGTAAAGCTTTAATACTGCAACTTACTAATGTTGGTGAAATCGCCTCTACTCCTTCAGCCCAAAGAAAATCCAACAATTCAATGAGCTTAGGTAATTGCTGAATATCAAGATCTACAAAAGATAATCCAAGTCCACCATTAATTTGAAGATCAACAGCTCTTGGGCTTATCCAATCACCAGACCAATCTTCTCCCTTAACAGGTGTTGTATCGGACATTGGGTTAAGAGATAAAATCTTTCCGTCTTCGTCAACTTTGATCCACCACAAACTCTCTTTAAGAGAAAAAGGTAATGAACTTGGTAATCGGATATTAATTAGATGACGCATGTGAATAAATTACTTCAGTAGCTAATGCCGAATTCAAAAATCTCGTCATTATTAATACTGAACCTCGCTTAACAAAACGTGCCTTCAGCAAACGCTGAACAAAACACATTAGTGGCGGTAATAATGGGAAGTGATTCCGATTTACCTTTCCTTGAGCCAGCTATTAAAGTTTTAGAGGGGTTTAACCTCCAAGTAGAGACAAGAGTACTTTCAGCACATCGAACACCACTAAAAATGGTCTCGTTTGCTCGTGAAGCCGAAGGGAAAGGTTTAAAAGTCATTATTGCAGGAGCTGGTGGATCGGCGCATCTTCCAGGGATGGTTGCTTCACTTACAAGTCTTCCAGTAATTGGGGTCCCTATACAAAGCAAATGCTTAAAAGGCATTGACTCTTTATATTCCATTGTTCAGATGCCTGCAGGGATCCCAGTAGCAACAGTAGCGATCAATGGTGGATTAAATGCTGGTCTATTAGCAGCTCAGATATTAAGCACGATTCAGCCAGAATTAAAAATTAAAATTTCCCAATATAGAAAAGAACTACATAATCAAGTTATACATAAAGACAAAAAGCTAATCGAATTAGGTGCATCAAAGTATTTAGAAGAAATGTAAAACCACCTATTTAACTAAGTTTAATTCAATGAGTTTACTGATCACCTCTTCCACACATTGATCTATATCTTTTAAACCAGTATCGATTTTTAGATCAGGGTTTTCAGGTTCTTCATAAGGACTAGATATTCCTGTAAAATCCTTAATTTCTCCTGCTCTTGCTTTTGCATAAAGCCCCTTTGTATCTCTTGTCTCACATATATCTAAATTTGCAGCACAATATATTTCCAAAAAATCGTTTTCTTTAACTAACTTTCTAGCCTTCTCTCGATCACTGCGAAAAGGAGATACAAATGCGGTTAGCACGATTACTCCAGCATCAAGAAATAGTTTCGCCACCTCGCCAATACGGCGAATGTTCTCTTCTCTATCAGAATCTGAAAAACCTAAATCATTACACAAACCATGACGAATATTATCTCCATCAAGTACATAAGTAGCTAAGCCTTTTTTGAACAAAGCAACATTTAGAGCATTGGCTAATGTGCTTTTGCCTGAACCTGACAGTCCTGTAAACCAAATAA
This sequence comes from Prochlorococcus marinus subsp. marinus str. CCMP1375, assembly GCF_000007925.1. NCBI lineage: Bacteria > Bacillati > Cyanobacteriota > Cyanophyceae > Synechococcales > Prochlorococcaceae > Prochlorococcus > Prochlorococcus marinus. The sequence goes on along the minus strand of NC_005042.1, from coordinate 187,870 downwards.
TTACACTCTTATGGCCTCTTTCTTTCTCAATCGATTCACGATCAACTGATGCTTTATGCCAGACAATATTAGATGCTTGTGCAGTCATTTCGTTCTAAGTGGTTTTAAATATTTCACCACAATTTTTGCATGCAGGTGGATTTCAATTTAAACCATTCATCCCCCAGATTGCCTTGGAGAGAAACCTTCTTTTGCTAAAAACTCCATTGATGTTTTGACTTGATCCCCTTGTAATTCCATAATTCCTTCTTTTAAAGTACCGCCAGTTCCGCATATAGTTTTAAGTTGCTTCAAGAGCATTTTTGCCTCAGAAACAGTCAAGTCGAGTCCTTTGATAACTGTTACTGTCTTGCCCGCCTTCCCCCCTCTTGTTCTTTGCACACGAACAGTTCTATCAGTTTTGTTTTGAATACTGGGATTCTCAAGAAAATTATTATTTTGTGCAAATTCTGCAAATTCTCTCCAATTTCCTTTAGGCATTTTCGTCTAAGTCTCTAATCTATTAAATATCTTCCCTCTTTATAAGGTGACTGGCACAATTCCATCCAACTCTCAGGATCCTGATCTTGTGCTAAGTGCAAGACCCTCAGCTCATGGGCGATTTGGTCGTTTTGGGGGCCAATATGTACCCGAAACTCTTATCCCAGCTTTAACAGAACTCGAACAAGCAGCTGCAACAGCATGGAAAGACGAATCATTTACAAAAGAGCTAACGCAATTATTAAAAACATATGTTGGAAGAGAAACGCCTTTATATGAAGCCACAAGACTGACTAAGCATTATGAAAGGGGAACAGTAGGTCCAAGGATTTGGTTAAAAAGAGAGGATTTGAATCACACTGGAGCTCACAAAATAAATAACGCACTAGGACAAGCACTTTTAGCGATAAGAATGGGTAAAAAACGAATAATTGCCGAAACTGGAGCAGGTCAGCACGGAGTAGCAACAGCGACTGTATGCGCACGGTTTGGACTGGAATGCATCATTTATATGGGACAAGAAGACATGAGAAGACAATCATTAAATGTTTTTCGAATGAAATTACTTGGAGCAAAAGTTCGACCTGTAACGGCTGGGACAGCAACGTTGAAAGATGCAACAAGTGAAGCTATTCGAGATTGGGTTACCAATGTAGAGACTACTCACTATATTCTCGGATCTGTTGCTGGGCCGCATCCTTACCCAATGCTTGTAAGGGATTTCCATGCAGTTATTGGTGAAGAAGCTAAAAAGCAATGTCTAGAAGCATTTGGGCGTTCGCCTGATGTCCTTCTAGCATGCGTTGGAGGGGGATCAAATGCCATGGGCTTATTCCACCCTTTTATAGAAGATCGATCAGTAAGAATGATTGGTGTCGAAGCTGCAGGAGATGGTGTTCATACAGGGCGCCATGCAGCAACTATTACAGAAGGCCGAATAGGAGTTTTACATGGGGCAATGAGCTTGCTTCTCCAAGACTCCAATGGACAAGTTCAAGAAGCACATTCCATTAGTGCAGGACTTGACTATCCAGGAGTAGGACCAGAGCATAGTTATCTCAAAGAAATAGGTCGAGCTGAATATGCCGCTGTAACTGACCAAGAAGCATTATCAGCTCTTCAATTGCTCAGCGAAAAAGAAGGAATTATTCCAGCCCTGGAGACAGCGCATGCTCTTGCATTTTTAGAAAAGCTTTGCCCAACACTTTCATCGGGGAAAGAGATCGTAATTAATTGCTCTGGTCGTGGTGATAAAGATGTAAATACAGTGGCAGAGAAACTAAAGACAAAAAATTGACATTTGTTTGCTTTTTGAAAATCAATACCTAGGTACTGAATTATCCACTTCAAGGCTCCAAGAATCTATACCTCCTTGCAAATTCCAAACTTGATATCGACCATCCTGTTCAAGCAACCAAATACCAAAGTTCAAACTTCGAACCCCTGAATGACAAATGGCCACTATAGGTTTATCCAATGACAAAGTCTTGGTAAAGGACTGCGACCATGAAACAAACTCACTTAATGGCAAATGCAAGACTTCCTCAGAAAAAGCAGCAATTGATAATTCCTCTAATTCCCTAACATCAATCAATATTGGCTTCAATGAGTCCTCATTTAGCCATTGATTTAGCTCTTTAGGTGAAATAGTCTGAGGGAGTTTGTGATTCATTTCGTTATTTTAGATAAGCCAGACCAGATTTAAACGCTTATAAAGAAGGTAATCCAAGAAATTCTTTGACAAACATGAAGGTACGTTCCTTCGTTATCAGCCTAATTATAACTCTAACCATACTAAGCTTAGTTGCAGTTACATTAGTAAATCAAACTCAGCAAAAGGAGTCATTAATTCTTGATACAAAAGAATTAGATTTACCAGAATCTGCACAATATATTCCAAGCAATGCATATCTAACGATTCATTTCAATATTAATCCTAATAAAATACCTGATTACATAGAAGCAGAAGCCTCTAAAAAGTCAAAAAGCCAAGCTCGTAAAGAAGGCATTGAGATTAGAGATGGTTTATTTGCTTTAATAGGCTTAGACTTCAATAAAGATTTATCAGAGTGGGTCAGTAATGATTTTAGCTTTTCTATTTTCAACTCTAAAGAAAATAGAATCAATAAAGGTTGGATTTTAATATTTGAAGGAATAAATATTAATGAATCAAGTAACTTCTTAAATGAATATTGGGAAAATCAAAATATAAATGGTGCTGAAATAGAGCACGAGTCTTACCAAGGTCAAGAAATTCTATACGAGAAAGCTGCAGGATCAGAAATAGAAGGAAGAAAACTCTCAATGGCTATGCTTAATAATAATTTAATTTTAATATCTTCTAACAAGAAAATATTACAAGAAGCAATAGATGTGTCTATAGATTCAACTAAAAACCAACTAGGTGATTATCAGAAAAAAGATCTAATAAAAAATCTTAAAAATGGTATTGCTTTAATAATAGCATCACCTGATGCATTGGAATCATTCTTAGAAGTTCCTCAAAATATTGCTCAAAAAGTAGATTTAAATGGGTTTGTAGCTTCAATTATTCCTAAAGGAAAAAATATTTACATAGATAGCAAGTTTAAATTCAAAGAACAATTAGAATCAAAAGAGATTGTGAATAAAAATGAAATAAATTTATTCGGAGAAGAGATCTATAATTCTAATGATATTGCAATAATAAATAATACTCAACAGATCTTAAATGACAATAGTTCTGATATTTACTCTCTATTGATTGGAAAAGCATTACGACAATATCTTATTAATCTAGAATCTCCTATAGCTACAAACTTAATCGAATTAAGTAAAGGGCAATTAGTCTTAATTAACAAAGAAAGTGGATGGTTAATAAAATCACTAGACTTTTCTCTAATTCCAATAGTTGATCAAATTCTTATCAGTCAAAATTTTGTTAAATCAACACTTAATATCAAAGATAAAGACATTACAGTCTGGAATAAGCTAGAGACAATTAAAAGGGGAGATGGTTATATTTTATCTCCTAAAATAGGGATAATTTTATCTAAAGATTCCAATAAACTATTATGGACTAATACATTGTCTTCGCTTGACAAAGAAAATAATTCCAAATCAATAGTAGAAAGAAGTAATATATTAAAAAACTCAGAATTCAATAATTTTATAACTGTCAAACAACAATTATCTCTTGGACAAAGGTCCTCTCAAAAAATATTGAACCATTGGAAACCTTGGCAACTGCTAAAAACAGTTGCAAGCAAATCATCACTCCCAAATATAAACAGATTAAATTTAGCCCTTGGGGAAGAAGAAGCAGAAGACTCAATATTAAAGGTTCGTGGAATGCTGTCTATTGATTAGGAGATTGTTCTTGACTTAAATTATGCGCAGAATTAATGAACTGCTTTTGCGGTTATGTTTATGAATAGCACGAGTTGGAGCAAAAGGCTATAGACAATCAAAATGATCCCTGCAACATGGTTTTAAAGCCTGGTCTCGAAGGTGTACCCGTTACACAATCAGCTATCTGTGACATTAATGGCCTTAAAGGAGAGCTGAAATATAGGGGTTATTCAATTGCGGAGTTAGCGGCTAAAAGCAGCTTTTTAGAAACCACTTATCTTCTCATCTGGGGAGATCTCCCAAGCTCAAAGCAACTAAGGGAATTCGAAGATGCAATACAAATGCATCGCAGACTGAGCTTCAGAGTTCGAGACATGATGAAGTGCTTCCCTGCGACTGGCCATCCTATGGATGCCCTGCAATCAAGCGCTGCATCGCTAGGCCTATTTTATTCAAGAAGAGCCATTGACAACCCTCAATATATTTACGATGCAGTAGTAAGGCTAATTGCAAAAATCCCAACAATGGTTGCAGCTTTTCAGCTGATCAGAAAAGGACAAGATCCCATACAACCTCGAGACGATTTACCTTATTCAGCGAACTTTCTTTATATGTTGACTGAAAGGGAACCTGACCCCCTCGCAGCCAGAGTATTCGATAGATGCTTAATACTTCATGCAGAACACAGTTTAAATGCAAGTACATTTAGTGCCCGAGTTACAGCAAGCACTTTGACTGACCCCTATGCAGTTGTTGCTTCAGCTGTTGGCACCCTTGCTGGGCCTTTGCATGGTGGTGCAAATGAGGATGTAATTGCAATGCTTGAAGAGATTGGCGCACCTGAAAATGCTAGGAATTATTTAAAACAAGCAATTGATCAGAAAAGCAAAATAATGGGTTTTGGGCATAGGGAATATAAAGTCAAAGATCCTAGAGCGACACTTTTGCAAGGATTTGCAGAAGACCTATTTGCAAGATTTGGGAAAGATGAAATGTATGACGTAGCTAGATCAGTGGAAGAAGAAGCCTCTCCATTACTAGGGCCAAGAGGTATATATCCAAATGTTGACTTTTACTCAGGTCTGGTATATCGAAAGTTAGGAATCCCAAGAGATTTATTTACTCCAATTTTTGCCATTTCGCGCGTGGCTGGCTGGCTAGCCCATTGGCGTGAACAACTAAGTGCTAATCGTATTTTCAGACCAACACAAATTTACACTGGCAAGAAAACCAGAGCTTGGTGCGCATTAGAAGAACGGAATAAAAACTAATACGAGTAAATTAAAATTACCTAATTAACCTCAATGTTCACTACTCTTAAAACAGTTTTAGTTGCTGAAGTGAATACAGGCTTGGATCTTGAAGTGAGTTTCAACCATCTTCTGCAAGATATGGGCTTATCTTCAACCATTTCTCATTTGCTTTGGTTGCCATTACCAATGCTTTTAGTGTTAACTGCGGCGTTAATAGGGGTACTTGTAACCGTATGGCTCGAAAGAAAAATCTCAGCGGCAGCTCAACAAAGAATTGGGCCAGAGTATGCAGGAGCTTTAGGCATTCTTCAACCAATGGCGGATGGCTTGAAATTATTGGTCAAGGAAGACATTATTCCTGACAAGGCTGATAACCTGCTCTTCACTCTTGGGCCAGTTTTAGTCTTAATTCCAGTAATACTTTCTTGGTTAATTATTCCTTTTGGCCAAAACTTACTTATTAGTAATGTCGGCATAGGAATTTTTTTATGGATTGCATTAAGTAGTATTCAGCCTATTGGACTATTGATGAGTGGATATGCATCAAATAACAAGTATTCACTTCTAGGCGGATTAAGAGCTGCAGCACAATCAATAAGTTATGAAATCCCACTTGCTTTAGCAGTTCTAGCAATCGTGATGATGAGTAACTCGCTAAGCACTATTGACATTGTTAATCAACAAAATACTCTTGGTTTCTTGAGCTGGAATATATGGAGACAACCAGTAGGCTTTTTAATTTTTTGGATATGTGCTCTAGCAGAATGCGAAAGATTGCCTTTTGATCTTCCTGAAGCAGAAGAAGAATTAGTAGCTGGATATCAAACTGAATATGCAGGTATGAAATTCGCGTTATTTTATTTAGGAAGCTACATTAACCTAGTTTTATCATCATTATTAGTCTCAGTTCTTTATTTAGGAGGTTGGGGTTTTCCCATACCAGTTGAATTAATAGCTAATACTCTGCATCAATCAATCAATTCGCCTGTCATTCAAATCATTACTGCTTCATTAGGAATAGTAATGACAGTATTTAAGACATATCTTTTAGTTTTCTTAGCAATATTACTTAGATGGACAACTCCTAGAGTGCGAATTGATCAATTACTAGATCTAGGCTGGAAATTCTTATTGCCAATTTCACTAGTCAATTTGCTATTTACAGCTGCATTAAAACTAGTCTTCCCTTTTGCCTTTGGTGGATAAGATCAATTTAAGGAATTAGCAATTGAAGACAATTTACATTTTTAAAAATAAAGGCGCTTATTTCTCTCAAAACCCCTGTAAGATTTGACCATTAGGTTTACCAAGTAATTAGATAACACACCAATGGGTACCTTTTTTCAAAAAATAGCTGACTACAGTAAAGATGCAGTAAGTGCAGGCAAATACCTATTACAAGGCTTAGCAGTAACTTTTGACCATATGCGTAGAAGACCTATAACTGTCCAATATCCATATGAAAAATTAATTCCTTCAGAAAGATATAGAGGAAGGATTCATTATGAATTCGACAAATGCATAGCCTGCGAAGTATGCGTAAGAGTGTGCCCAATTAATCTTCCTGTAGTTGATTGGGTAATGAATAAAGAAACAAAAAAGAAAGAGCTTCGCAATTACTCTATTGATTTTGGGGTATGTATTTTTTGTGGAAATTGTGTGGAGTATTGCCCAACTAATTGTCTATCTATGACAGAAGAATATGAACTCGCTGCATTTGATAGGCATAGTCTTAATTTTGACAATGTAGCTTTAGGGAGACTTCCAACAAGTGTTACTTCAGATCCATCAGTAATGCCGTTAAGAGAGCTTGGATATCTCCCAGAAGGAGTTATGGACCCACACGAATTGCCAAAAGATAGCTCACGAGCAGGTAAGTTACCAATCGAAATAATGGATTGGATGAAAAATAAAGAATCAAATAAAAGCGAAGATAATAACTTAGATATTAATATTAACTCTTTAAAAGTAGAGAAAGATTCAAAATGAATATAGCGAATAGTACAGAGCAAATATGCTTTCTTATTCTTGCAAGTGTAATTATTAGTGGAAGCCTAGGAGTTGTATTAATAGAGAATATTGTGTATTCAGCTTTTTTACTTGGTGGCGTATTTATGTCAGTTGCAGGTTTATACCTTCTATTAAATGCAAGCTTTGTTGCAGCAGCACAAGTATTGGTTTATGTAGGTGCTGTAAATGTGCTCATTCTTTTCGCAATAATGTTAGTCAATAAGCGAGAAGAGCTAAAGCCTATAGCAGGATTGCAAATAAGAAGATTTTTCTCTGGATGTGTTTGTGCTGGCCTTCTTGCTCTTTTGTTTAGAGTAAATTTAACTACAAAGTGGGCAACACCAGGTCCCCAAGCTATAGGAGAGGAAGCGACAGAACGTATTGGCGAGCATTTATTTACTGATTATCTACTACCTTTCGAATTAGCCTCTGTACTTTTGTTAATGGCAATGATAGGTGCAATAGTATTAGCTAGAAGAGATGTATTTCTTACAGAAGAGGAGAAGCTTGGTGAAAGAGCAGGCAATATTATAGACAACAAAAGCAAGGCTATTCTTATTGATCAATCAACTGAGTGATCAATGAATTTTTTCAAAATTGATTATTATTTATGAATCCAAATACAGTTCCTATTCCTTTAGAAGCTTACTTATTAATTGCATCTATGCTTTTTTGCATTGGTGTTTGGGGTCTAATTAATAGCAGGAATGCTGTTAGAGTTTTGATGAGCATAGAACTGATGTTGAATGCTGTAAATATAAATCTAATGGCATTTTCATCGTATATAGATGGGAATCTAATCCGTGGTCAAGTGTTTACAGTTTTTGTAATTACTGTAGCAGCTGCAGAAGCAGCTGTAGGCCTTGCTATTTTACTTTCACTATATAGAAATAGAACAACAGTCGATATGGAAAGTTTTAATTTATTGAAGTGGTAAGCAACCCAAGAAAATAATGAAGCTTGAATTAATATGGGTAATATATAAGTCAGGTAGCAAATCTGCAAAAGAAGAAGCTTTATTATGTTCAAGAAATATTGAATCTTTAGGAATAAAAGTTATTACTGCTGAAAGTGGTCCTTTATTAAATACTTGCAACAATATTCTAAACCCAAACAAGCAAATTCCTACACTAGTTATTGTTCTTGGAGGAGATGGGACAGTGCTTGGTGCAGCTCGACACCTAGCAATGTATGAAGTTCCAATATTAAGTTTTAATGTTGGAGGCAACCTGGGTTTTTTAACGCATGATCGTCAATTATTAAAAGATGAAAGTCTTTGGTCAAGGATTCAGGAAGATCAATTTGCAATTGAAAGTCGTATGATGCTGAAAGGACGTGTAGAATCATATTTAGATACTAATGATGTAGGTAAGAAAGAAAACTTTTTTTGGGCATTAAATGATATTTATTTTCGTTCATGCAGTGAAGATATTTCCCCAACATGCACTCTTGAACTTAAAATTGATGACGAAGATGTAGATATATATAGAGGTGATGGAGTTATTTTATCTACACCTACTGGATCCACCGCATATTCTATGGCTACAGGTGGGCCTATTCTTCACCCTGGTATAGAAGCCATCATTGTTAGCGCAATTTGTCCAATGAGCCTATCCAGCCGCCCTATTGTGGTCCCTGCAGGCTCTAGGCTAATCATTAAGCCAGTGGGGAATAAGAATCAAAGAGTCAATATTTGGCAAGATGGAGTAAGTAGTGCTTTGATGCAAAAAGGAGAACAATGCGTCATCGAAAAGGCAAGAAATCATGCTCAAATGTTAATCCTTGAACAAAGCCCTTCTTACTTCAGAACACTTACGCAAAAACTTCATTGGGCTGGAAGCTTAGTTGATAATCAAAATAAAATGGCCCCAAAATAATGGCTCTTGAAATCGAGCGACGTTTCATTATTAAAGGAAATGAATGGAAAGCTTTTATAAAACAAAGTCAAGAATTAGAGCAAGGTTATTTCTCGACAAATTTTGAAGAATGGATTGTGCGAATGAGAATGATTGATCGCAAGAAATCTCAAATAACTCTAAAAGCCCTAGCAGGAAAAATGTCAACCCATGAATTCGAATACTCCATTCCATTAGAAGATGCTGTTTTCATGTGGAATCTAATCTCAAAAAAATTAAAGAAAAAACGTTATTTTCTGAATTTTGGACCTGGATCATGGGTAGTTGATTGCTTTGAAGGAAGCAATTTTCCACTAGTACTTGCAGAGGTGGAATTGAATTCAGAGAAGGTATTATTCGAACAACCTAGTTGGTGCAGCCAAGAAGTAACAGGAATTAAAAAATTAAGTAATGCCTCACTTGCTCAGTATCCAATAACAGATTGGTCTCAAAAAGAACGGCTGACCTTCCAAATCCACTAGATAAAAAACCGAATTTGCTTTAGATTCTCTTTATATTTAAGTCCGTCGTTGGATGGCCTTCTAAAACACTTAATAATTCAGGAGAATTGGCTTTGTATGGTTTGTATGACATAGACGGAATACTCCGTTTTACAGGCTCAGACAGAGAGTCCTGCATGGCATATGCGGAACTCCTTGATATTGGATTAGGAGACTATTGTTTAATGGATTTACCAGATTCAAAGCAATTAGAGATAAAGCGTCGAGCTAAACCGGCTCAGGGTCATCTTCATCAGGCAAAGAACAACAATTAAAACCATCTCGACAAATCTTTCCATGATCCATTGCCCAGTTCAAAAGAGCTACGCGATTTTTGGATCCTGTTTTTGTAAACATATTACTAACGTGGTTATCAACGGTGCGCTTACTAATAGTTAACTTTTGAGCAATCTCCTGATTAGTTAATCCACTAGCCACTAGCTCAATAATCTCCATCTCTCTTGCTGAGAGAGACATTTGAACCGAATTGGAGAAATCTCCTGAAAACATGCCCTCCATCACAACCTATTTAATTCATATTACGCAAGCTAGGGTCATTGATAAGTAATAGTAATTTTCTAATAAGAAAATTGAATTCCATTCTGCAACAATCTCTAGAAGCAAGTGAAATAACCATCACTGCTGAAGTAATGCCTCCAAGAGGAGGTGACCCCTCTAAAACCATTGCTGCTGCAAAGAGTTTAAGTGGATTTGTGCACGCAATCAATGTCACTGATGGCAGCAGAGCAATAATGAAAATGCACAGTCTAGCTGTTTGTAAATTACTTTTAGAATCTAATATTGAGCCAATATTACAAATAGCATGTAGAGACAAAAACCGTATTGCGCTCCAAGCTGAGATTCTTGGTGCGCATGCATTAGGGATTAAAAATGTTCTATGCCTAACAGGGGATCCAGTTCGTGTTGGAGATCAACCCAATGCTCGTCCTGTCCATGACTACGAATCTGTTCAACTTTTAAAACAAATCACTTCTTTGAATCTCGGGGAAGACCCAGTGTCTGGATTGCTACCAAATGGGCCAACAAAACTATTTCTTGGAACAGCTGCAGACCCTAATTCAACTAATTTTAAAAGCCTTAGAAAAAGACTAGAAAGAAAAAAGAATGCAGGAGCTCGTTTCATACAAACTCAAATGGTAATGGACCCTAAGACCCTAGAAAAATTCTGCAAAGAGATTGCTGAACCACTTGAGCTGCCTGTCTTGGCAGGAGTTTTCTTATTGAAATCAGCCAAAAATGCTCATTTTATAAACAAAGTCGTTCCAGGTGCATCTATACCTATGTCAATTTTAAATAGATTAGAACAAGCTAAAGAACAAGATTTGGAAGGAATAACAATTGCTGCAGAACAAGCTAGAAGCTTTGTTGGAATCGCAAAAGGAATTCATATAATGGCAATAAAAGCAGAGCATAATATTCCAGCAATCCTTAATCAGGCCAAAATCAGCCTCCCGAGCCAATAAGATCGGTTCCCAAAAATTCTGCCATTGCCTTTTGTTGAGGGGAGGGCTCACCTAAGTCCTGTCTACGCGCATCAGTGATCAACCAATCCAAAGCTGCTTCTTGTAAATCCAGGTGATCCCCATTCTTATCAACGCAATAACGACCGAAAACAAGCTTTTCTAATAGTTGAACACCAGGGCCAATACGAGAATAATCAAAAATAATTGAATTATCAATTGTTGCTCCCTCACATATATAACAACTAGGTCCAATCATTGAAGGCCCTATTATTGTAGATCCGTCCTCAATCCTTGTCATTCCTCCTACATAAATCGGGCCTTCAATATTAATTTTATCCCAATTAGCAGCAACATTTAAACCTGCAAATACACCTGGCATAACTTCTTTACCAGGAATTTCCACTTGTCTAACATCCCCTAATAGTACACTTCTAATAGCTTTCCAATAATCAGGCACTTTACCAATATCTACCCATTCAAAATCCATAGATAACGCAAAAAAAGGTGCTCCCACTTGCACCAATTTAGGGAACAAATCTGCTCCTATATCAAATGGTTTATTAGAAGGTATATATTTAAATATCTCTGGTTCAAATAGGTAGATACCTGTATTAATATTATTACTAAGAGCTTCATCTATAGATGGTTTCTCTTGAAAGGCTTTAACTCTATCGCCTTCATCAGTAACTACAACACCGTAACTGCTAACTTGATCTTTAGGTACACTCTTTGTAATTAGAGTAGCCAAAGCACCTTTTTCTTTATGTCGTTTAACAGCCTCAGAAAGATCTAGATCAATCAACGCATCCCCACAAAGAACAACAAAAGTATCGTCAAAAAATTCCTGAAAATCCTGAATCTTTTTCAAGCCTCCTGCAGATCCCAAAGCATCGCCTACTAATTCTCCATCTTCAATACGTCCTTCAAAACTATAAGCAATCTCTACACCAAATCTTTGGCCATCACGAAAATAATTTTCAATCTCTTCAGCTAAATGAGAAACATTCACCATGATTTCCTTAAATCCATGCTCCTTTAAAAGTTCCAACAGAAATTCCATTACTGGTTTCTGAAGGATTGGAATCATGGGCTTTGGAATCACATGCGTGATTGGCTGGACTCGAGTCCCCTTGCCTGCAGCCAGTATCATCGCCTTCATAGGCGTTAGTAGGCCAAATCAAGAGTATTTATAACACTTTCTACGCTGCGGCCGGAGAAGAAGCTGTCACGTCAGAGGTATTTAACGGCAATTGCGCAATCATTCCAGGCTCAAGAATTCTTCTTAATCGCAGTGGGGCATAAAGAAAACCTTCCTGTTTCAGCTCTATCTTTCCTTGTGAAGATAAAAAAAGTAACGCCCAAAAGACACCAACACGATCTCTATCTAAATCAGAAGATGCAACATCTTCCCAATTAATAACCAAAGCATCAAAGTCAACCCAATTTAATGCTTGCTCCCAATTATTTAAAAACACCCCTAAAGCTGCTGTGGTCTCAGGTAACTTTTCCCTATGAGCAAGAGATGTTACTTGTTCAATAATTTGTTTTTCACTAAACCTTTTATCCCTTCGTCTTCTACGGCTGAGCAATTCATCTGCCTCTATTGTTTCTGCAATCGACTCAAGCTGCTCAATTAGCTCTCCTAAAGAAACTGCTCTTCTCAGAGGAGGGGGTGCAACTGGCCGACGATAAAGATGTCTCTCTGGATTTCTAGGGATATTTAGCCTCGGATCTAACCATCCTTGCTCTGAGAAATCTAAATCAAACGTGTCTTCATCTTCAGCTTCAGGAGGGAAAGTGTCAGTCTCTAAAACTTCTGCTTTTAAACTAACCAATACCGAAGCTGCTAAAAAAGCTTCACTGCTATCAGCCAAATCATTCTCAAAAGTACCACCTGAATTAGATAAACACCTCTTGGGCAAGTCAATCCTCTGACGCAACTGATCCAAAAATCCATCTATTACAGGAATTACATCAATATCCCAAGGATCAATATCTCCATTTTCAGCAGCATCTTGCAATAAACGTATTGCAAGCCTTGCTCCTGCACTATTAGATGTAGTTTTAAGCCCTTCTGCAGGCAATGAATAAAAGCTTCTTCAAGAAAGTTACCGGGACTAATGAGTTAATGCCATAAAAACATCACAAAGAATTAAATAAAATAAAAACTAGGTGAGTTAAATACATCCAAATAAAAACCAGTTCTAGCAAAAAGGGCTTTAATAATTTTGTGAAATAGCCTTTGTTAAATAAATAATCTAGATAGGACTAATCAATTTCTACATAATCATCTTTAGATATAAATAACATAATATCTAATTTATCAATTATTTAGAAGAGCTATATATATTCAAATTTGGTGCTTGACCATTAGATATCGATATATTTTGATTAGAAAATTCTGAACTAGAAGTATTAATAACTCTTTCTATTGAAAGTTTATCTCTAGCAACAAGACCATCTATAGAAGCTGTATAAGTTTCAGTCATGATACGTGGATATAAACCAATGCCAATAATGGGAACAAGAAGACTTCCTATTATATAAATTTCTCTTGGTTCAGCATCAACAAGCTCTCTTTTAGCTAAAAGATCAACATTTTCTTGACCAAAAAATATCTCTCTAAGCATGGAAAGCAAATAAATAGGAGTTAAGATAACTCCTATTGCAGCCAAACCAGCTATTACAATCCTAAAAGGCAATGTATAAACCTCATCAGTAACTAAGCCAGCAAAGACCATTAATTCTGAAACAAAACCACTCATTCCTGGCAAAGCCAAGGAAGCTAAAGAGCAAACTGTCCAAAGTGCAAACATAATGCGCATCTTTTGGCCAACCCCACCCATTTCATTAAGTTGGAGAGTATGAGTCCGATCATAAGTAGCACCTACTAAGAAAAATAAACTTGCTCCAATTAAGCCATGACTAATCATTTGCAGCATTGCCCCACTTGTACCCAACGTACTAAAACTTCCTATTCCAATCAGAACAAATCCCATATGACTAATTGAACTATATGCAATTTTCCTTTTTAAATTCCTTTGAGCAAAAGACGTAAGAGCTGCATAAATAATGTTAACGACTCCTAGAACAATTAATAATGGTGCAAATTGTGCATGAGCTGCAGGAAGAAGTTGCGCATTGAATCTTAAAAGTGCATAACCTCCCATCTTCAACAAAATCCCTGCTAAGAGCATATGAACAGGTGCAGTGGCCTCGCCATGGGCATCTGGTAGCCAGGTATGTAATGGAACTATTGGAAGTTTTACACCAAACGCAATCAGTAGCCCTCCATAACAAAGTAATTGGAATCCTGTACCAAATTGTTGATTTGCTAAATGAGTAAATTCAAAATTAGGAGCACCTCCTCCAAAGAATCCCATTGCTAATCCTGCAAGAAGAATAAATAAAGAACTTCCAGCCGTATAAATGATGAATTTTGTTGCAGCATATTGCCTTTTCTTTCCTCCCCATATGGCCAGCAATAGATAGACCGGGAGCAATTCCAGCTCCCATGCTAAAAAGAAAAGAAGCATATCTTGCACTGCAAAAACAGCTATCTGGCCACCATCCATGGCCAAAATCAAGAAGAAAAATAATTTAGGTTTAAAACTTACAGGCCATGCTGCAAGAACTGCTAAAGCAGTAATAAAACTCGTTAGAAGTATTAATGGCATTGACAGTCCATCTGCTCCAACAGCCCATGTAAGTCCTAAATCAGGCAGCCAAGGCACTCTTTCTGATAACTGCAGTCCTTCTTCAGCAGGCTCAAAACCTTTTAAATAGGCCCCTACAGTTATTAAAAAAGTTGTTAGCGCAATAAACAACGCATACCAACGAACTTGCTTACCTTCGCCTTCATCAGGGATAAAAGGTACTAAAAGAGATCCTGCAATTGGGAAAAGAATTGAAAGGCTAAGCCAAGGAAAATCGGCAGCAATTGGTTCTGGGACTTGACCAGGAATAGTTATCAACAATGACACTGGCTCGCAATCAAACACTGAATGATTTTCCCTAATCTTTTTGGAGTGTAGAAATACTTAGAGCTCTCGCACTCAATCGATAGGGGATGACACACACAACAGAAATGATTTTTTCAACTTAATTTCCAAGAACTCCAAAAAGAGCAACCAATGCAATTACTCCTCCAAAAACAATAAGCGCATAAAACTGAGCTCTACCGGTTTCAAAATACTTCAAACCTTCACCACTTCCTAAAGTTAAAAGACCTGTCAAGTTAACAACCCCATCCACAACCTTTGCATCAACCTCGAGCACTTCACGAGCCAGTTTCCTACTACCTCGTACAAATAGCTTTTCATTTATATCATCTAAATACCATTTATTGGCAAAGAAAGCATTTAAAGCTGGAAATCTGCCTGCAAATAAAGCATTAATATCGATTTTTTTAGAGTAATAAGAGAAAAATGCCAAAGAAATTCCACATGCTGAGATAGCAACTGAAGCTAAAGCCAATGGCAGAAATTCACTCCAGCTAAAATGACTGGCCATTTCTTTAGCTTCTTCAGAATTAAGTAAATTTGCAAAGGTGCTATTCCAAGGAGTTCCTAAGAACCCAATTAAAACAGAAGGTACTGCTAAGACTATTAATGGTGTAGTCATAGACCATGAGGATTCATGAATATCTCCTAAACCATGAATTTCTTCTTCGTCTTTCTCCTTACCTGCTGAAGCTAATAAAATGTTTTGAAGTTCTTCATTATGACCTCTAAAGCTGCCTTCAAATGTCAAGAAATAGAGTCTAAACATATAAAAAGCAGTCATGCCTGCGGTTAAAAAACCAACAATCCAAAGTATTGGGAAAGTATTGAATGCTTGCCCCAGAATTTCATCTTTGCTCCAAAAACCTGCTAATGGTGGAATACCACTAATTGCTATGCATCCAATCAAAAAAGTGATCGATGTAATCGGCATCTTTTTTCTCAAACCTCCCATTAACCTCATGTCTTGAGCAAGAATCGGTTCATGTCCAACAACCTCCTCCATAGCATGAATTACAGAACCTGAACCAAGAAACAACATTGCTTTAAAAAATGCATGTGTAACTAAGTGGAACATTCCTGCAATAGGAGCGCCACAGCCCATGGCGAGCATCATGTAACCAAGCTGCGAAACAGTGCTATAAGCCAAGCCTTTTTTCAAATCCATTTGAGTCAAAGCTATAGATGCCCCTAAAAAGCATGTAATTGTTCCAAAAATTGCTATCAAAAGGTTTATAAAAGGAAACTGACTGTAAAGAGGTTCAAGCCTTGCCACAAGAAACACACCAGCGGCGACCATAGTTGCCGCATGAATCAATGCAGAAATAGGAGTAGGCCCCTCCATCGCATCTGGCAACCAGACATGTAAAGGAAACTGAGCTGACTTTGCCATAGGTCCCAAAAAGACCAAAAAACAAAGCAATAAAGCTGCCCACAAAGGTACACTTCCTACTTCAATTGCATTAGAAAGTCCTACTGCAATTCCATTGAAATCAAAGGTTCCCGTGGCCCAAAACAATCCAAGAATTCCAAGTAAAAGTCCAAAATCACCAACTCTATTAACAACAAAAGCCTTTTGCGCTGCATGTGCGGCACCATCCCTGTCATACCAAAAACCAACTAGCAAGTAAGAGCACATGCCCACTAATTCCCAGAAAACGTATATTTCTAATAAATTGGGGCTAATTATGAGCCCGAGCATAGAGCTACTAAATAAAGCTAGATAAGTAAAAAACCTGACATAACCTTTATCATGAGACATATAACCATGGGAGTAAACCATCACTAAAAGCGCAATGGTTGTTACCAACGCAAGCATTACAGCGCCTAAAGGGTCAACTACGTACCCCATCGGAAGTGTAAAGTCTCCAGCACTTGCCCAGATAAAAAGATGCTCAACTGAATGAGGGGAAGATATTTGCTCAAACAGTACTGCGTAACTCAATACCGCTGAAACTCCTACACAAGTCAACAGTATTATTGCTACCGGTTTTTTAAAACCATTCATAGCCTTATTGAAACCAATTAAGCCCAACCCCGATGCAAGAGCACCGAGCAAAGGAAGCAATGGAATTAACCAAGCAATTTCAGCTGCTGATTGCATGCTGTTTTTTCATGTTCTTGTGAGTGTAGACATTTCAAGGAAACAGTTCTGAGAACTTGGAAGATAAAAACAATTCCGTTCCCAATGTAATAAAACGATGAGACCACCAGAACGTAGCCACTGCAAGCAATATCCCCAACTGTGAAGGACGTATAAATTCTTTCAATTGCAATTTTTGTCTGCCATCTAAGACGGCAATAAAAGGAATTACTGATGTATTCTTTTTAATTTTTTCAAAATCTTCTCCAAATTTTGCCCTTAACCTTCTATCACCATGCCAAACAGCAAATAAATGATGGCCTATGAGACCAGCAGAGGTAACAAGCATGAAACTGCTCCCAATCCAAAGTCCATGTGCTAAGCACCAAAGTATTTGACCAATTGCTTGAGGATGTCTGCTAACCCTTATTATCCCAGTTTCATAAAGTTTTACTTGAGGTTTTGCTAAAGCAGGAATTTCTAAAAGGTTATAGGTAGCTGGATACAAAAACAAAAAGCTTATTGCTGAAATGCACCAAATAAATGGGACCATTCCAGGTACACCTTGAAGATTCCAAAGACGAATCCCATCATAACGATGAGCTAAGAAGTAAGAAATCAATAAAACTGCTAGTGGAATACTTAAAGAAGCAAAAATCAGTCTCCATAGCCTTGGTCCAATAAAAGACTCTGCCTTAACCCTTAGAGCAGCTCCTCCACTATGAATGATTGCAAATACAAGCAAAAGAGCAAGCATTACTAGGCTGCTGTGATGATTAGATTCTGGAAACATTTGTGGCAGAACTTTTCTCTAACAATTTTTCGATTCAGAGGGACTTAGAGTTACAAGTAATTTAAGTGTGCATGTTTGCTGCCCATTTGGCAGCCGCTATGGCCGAACTGCCTTTCACTCTAGATCAACTTCGCATCCTCAAGGCAATTGTCCATGAGGGTAGCTTCAAGAAGGCTGCGGAAAGTCTTTATGTGACTCAACCAGCTGTAAGCCTTCAAATTCAAAACTTGGAAAAGCAATTAGAAATAGCAATCTTTGACAGAGGAGGAAGAAAAGCTCAACTAACCGAAGCTGGAAAATTATTACTTAAATACTGCGAAAGGATTCTGACTCAATGCGATGAAGCTTGTGGAGCTATTGAAGATTTACACAATCTGAAGGGTGGCTCTTTAATTATTGGTGCCAGTCAAACAACCGGCACATATTTAATGCCTAGGATGATCGGATTATTCCGCCAAAAATTTCCTGAAGTCTCGGTGCAACTGCAAGTACATAGCACTAGGCGAACTGGCTGGAGCGTTGCCAATGGGCAAATTGATCTCGCAATTATCGGAGGTCAATTACCTAACGAACTCAATGAATTACTGCACATCATTCCTTATGCAACTGATCAATTGGCTTTGATTCTTTCACAAAAGCATCCTTTAGCAAGAATGAAAGAGTTAACGAAGGAAGATTTATATCGCCTGGGATTTGTCACACTTGATTCACAATCAACAACAAGAAAAGTAGTAGATCAATTACTTAAAGATTCTGGATTAGATGTACAACGTCTACGTATAGAAATGGAATTAAATTCTTTAGAGGCAATTAAAAATGCTGTGCAATCAGGCCTAGGCGCAGCTTTCCTGCCTGTAGTATCTATTGAAAGAGAGCTTCTGGCTGGAACCGTTCACAAACCACTTGTAGCAGATTTAGAAGTAAAAAGAGAGCTTAAGTTAATAAGCAATCCTAATCGTTATACATCTAGAGCCGCAGAGGCTTTTACAAAAGAAATTCTACCTATTTTTGCTAGTGATGATAGTCCTATCCGTAGAAAACTAAAAGAGTAAAGTTAACTTAATCTTAGAACTGAATAGCCTCCTGATTCACTCGAATACCTTCATCTTCTACACCCTTAATAATAAATTTATTATCCTTAACATCCGCCTGATAAACACATCGAACAATTGGATTATCACGAATTGATCCTATATAAGCAAAAGTATTCATACGCTGCTTACATTCTCTAACATCTTCATTTGTAATTGCACCTTGCTTTTGCAAAAGAGACCAATTCTCTCTACGTATTACACATCCAGGCTGCAATGCTGGTTGAGTCACAAAGCTAGTAGAAGGATTGAGGGTTGTATACATTTCAATATCAATAACAAAAGCACTAGCTCCCCATTGCCTACAAAATTCAGGATCTGGAACTGCCATATCTAATTGTTGTTGACTAGCAATATTCCCCTCCCCACCTTGAGTAGTGCTAGTGATTGCACTACCTATTCCTACGCCCAGCACTAGAACTCCAGCGAGAATTGCAATAGTTCCTGTATTCATAGTGATGTTTTCCTGACCTAACGAACCACTCTGGGATGCAGTTAAATTGCCAAATGAACTTCTATTTGAGCGGCCTGTATTGCGGCCGTATCTAACATCATCATCTCTTCTAGGATTAGATGATGAAGACCTTCTTGAAGATCTAAATGGTGGTCTTGTCACAATAATTCGGGTGTTCTAGGAAGTCCCATTGAATAATTAAGAACTCGGGAATCAGGGTTATAACTCACTTCACCTGCTTGCAGCATCTGCCGAATATAAGATTCAAGGTCTGAACCAATTTTTCTTAATACGTAATCACTCAATTCTTGACCAACTTGCGATTCAACTAATTCAGAAAATCGATTCTGTACTTTCTCTATAGCTTGGTTTTCCCAAAGAAACTCGTTGTCAGGGTCTAAATCCATTGTTAAATGATCGCTATCCTCAATCAAATTATTGTTTTGAGTAATGGCAGTAAAAATGCGTATGTGCCTTGTAGTGCATTTTAAGAGGGGATCTGTCATGAAAAAATGCTGAAAAGAAGAAATTCAAAATAAATAATTGAATATTTAGAAATTTTAGGCCCCTTTTCTCATTAAAGTTGCATTCAATCTATTAAAAAAGTATGCGTGTTGCCATTGCAGGAGCAGGTTTAGCAGGTCTGACATGTGCAAAATACTTGGCTGACCAAGGGCACACCCCTATTCTCTTCGAAGCTCGAGATGTCTTGGGAGGGAAAGTCGCAGCTTGGAAAGATGAAGAAGGAGACTGGTATGAAACAGGGCTTCACATCTTTTTTGGCGCTTATCCAAATATGCTCCAGCTCTTTGAAGAATTAGGGATTCAAGATCGATTGCAATGGAAAAGTCATTCAATGATTTTTAATCAGCCTGAAGAACCCGGAACATATAGTCGTTTTGATTTTCCTGATCTACCTGCACCAATTAATGGAATAGCTGCAATATTAAAAAATAATGACATGCTAACGATCTCAGAAAAGCTTTCTTTTGGCGTTGGACTCATTCCTGCGATGCTTCGAGGTCAAAAATATGTAGAAGAATGCGACTCGTTATCTTGGAGTGAATGGTTAAGAGCACAAAATATTCCAGAAAGGGTTAACGATGAAGTTTTTATTGCCATGAGCAAAGCACTTAATTTTATTAATCCGGACGAAATATCTTCTACTGTATTACTAACTGCTTTAAATAGATTTCTTCAAGAAAAAAATGGATCAAAGATGGCTTTTCTTGATGGCGCACCTCCAGAAAGATTATGTCAACCAATAGTGGATCATATTCAATCGTTAGGAGGAGAAGTTCATATGAATAGTCCGCTTAAGAAAATTAATTTAAATGATGATTCCAGTGTCAAAAGTTTCAGTATTATGCAAACATCTCTAGGCGAATCTAATGAAATCATTGCTGATGCCTATGTAAGTGCGCTACCAGTAGATTTATTTAAATTACTTATTCCACAAGAATGGAAAGGTATTGATACATTTAAAAAGTTAGATGGATTAAGGGGAGTACCAGTTATAAATATTCATCTTTGGTTTAATAAAAAGCTAACAGATATTGATCATTTATTATTTAGTCGTTCTCCTTTGCTAAGTGTATATGCTGATATGAGTATCACTTGCAAGGAATATGAAGATCCTAATAGATCTATGTTAGAGCTTGTTTTTGCTCCTGCTAAAGATTGGATAAATAAAAGTGAAGAAGCTATAATCGAAGCTACTATGGAAGAACTAAAAAAACTATTCCCTGACCATTTTACTGGAAATGATCAGGCTGTTCTTAGAAAATATAAGGTTATAAAAACTCCTCTATCTGTATATAAATCAACACCAGGCTGTCAAAAACTACGGCCAGATCAAAAAACACCTATCACCAATTTCTTCCTTGCAGGTGATTACACGATGCAACGATATCTTGCATCTATGGAAGGCGCTGTACTTAGTGGAAAACTTTGTGCTGATAAAGTTAATCAATATACAAAAAAATTATTGGAAACCAACCAGAAGAATGCTCTTTAAATCTGAGCAATCAACCTTGAGTCCTAAGAATCACCGTAATGAATATTGAAAATTCAGTAAATCTTGATGGTGCCTATGAAATATGTAGAAAGGAAACCGCACAATGGGCAAAAACATTTTATTTAGGAACCCTTCTACTTCCTCCTCATAAACGAAAAGCCATTTGGGCAATATACGTTTGGTGTAGGAGAACTGATGAGCTTATGGATAGCAAAGAAGCACAACAATGTTCGAAAACAGAATTAGCTGATCGATTGGATCAATGGGAATTACGTACCAGGGGAATTTTCAAAGGAAATGTACAAGATGAATTAGATGGAGTAATGGCTGACACTATTGAAAATTTCCCACAATCAATTCAACCATATTTAGACATGATTGAAGGTCAAAGAATGGATTTGGAGAAAACTAGGTATTCAACATTTGAAGAACTAAAGCTCTATTGCTATAGGGTTGCTGGAACAGTAGGCCTAATGACTCAAAATGTTATGGGCATAGATCCTGCGTACACTAATGCTCCTTGGAGTGAGCAACCAGATCCTTCTCAAGCAGCAGTTGCTCTTGGAATTGCTAATCAACTCACGAATATTCTTAGAGACGTCGGCGAAGATCGAACAAGAGGTCGTATTTATTTGCCTCAAGAAGACTTAAAGAAATTTGGATACTCTGAAGAAGATCTAATGCAAGGAGAAATCAATCCTCAATGGAAAGAACTGATGGCATTTCAATTGAAACGAGCTAGAGATTGGTTTGACATCTCTGAAGAAGGAGTGAAATGGCTTTCTGCAGACGCGAGATGGCCAGTATGGACATCTTTAAGGCTATACAGAGGAATTCTTAATTCAATAGAAAGACTTGACTATGACGTTTTCAATAACAGAGCTTATGTAAACAAATTCGTGAAAATGTTGGAACTGCCAATTAGTTATCTAATAGCTCAAACAAAATGAGTGCTCATTATTTAAATTAAACTAAAGCTATATTCTCAGACAGCTGTTTTCTGATTAGCAAGAAGTTCCTTTAATTTTGAAAATTCTCCGGCCCAACGAGGATCTGGTGCTTCTTTACTAGGAGCATCACTATGAACAACTTTCTTAACATCTTTACGACTTACAGGCTTCCCTTTGTTGCTTCCAGGGCCATTGTTGCGTCGTCCAGAAGTTGAATTAGATTCTTTGCGTTCTGAGCGCTCAACCCTCAAATTAGTGCCGTTAAAATCATATCCATTGAGCTTTTCAATAACTTCTTCGGCCATCTTCTCATCGTTAATATTGGCAAATCCAAATCCCCGACATGCCTTAGTATCTCTATCGAAAACCGCCTTAAAGCGAATTCCTTTACCAATGCTTGCAAAGAGCGCTTCTAACTCCTTAATTTTTAAATTTTGCGGCAAATTACCGATGTAAAGACGAACACTCATGAAACAAAAGGGCTAGGTGGAATAAACCGCATCAAGGAGAAAACTAACTTCCTTATGTGTAGTTAATCACAAAAAGGTTTGTTATGTTCCCACCAGTAACGAGCTAATTCAAAAGCTTCTTCACGATTACGCAAGCGTCCAAAGGCTCTTTCCTTGCTTAAAAAATGAATTAAGGCACCAATCCATGGGCCTTCAGGAGCATCAAAAGTATCTTTCAAAGTGTTTCCATCAATTGGTGAAGAAGGGTGAAATAAAGGGTCAGAAAGATCCCTCCATCGCTCTAACCAAATCTTCTGATCAATCGTTTGAAGCATAAGAATTAAGGCAGGCAAATGGTTTTCCAGGTCAATATGTAACTGTAAGCGGTCAACTTCGTTAAGACCTCTAAAACTCAAACCATCATTTCTTTTCTGCCAATTTTTCAGAAGATTGCACGACTTTATTGTTTTTTTGCTAAAACCCAATTTTACTAATCCTTCTACACTTAATAAATTTGACAATCGAACTAAGGGCAAGGCAATCTTTAATTCCTTGGCTGTGAAAGAAGAAACATTTTTTAAAGATAAAGAATGAAAATATTCTTCATTATTCGATAGAGACCAAGGCCGCAGTAATCCCATTTTTATAACCAAAGGAATTACATCATTAGCCCAAGGGCCTTGAACTAATCTTTCTAACTCGACTTTTATTCTTTCTGATGCAACTCTATTTAATAAACCTGCATTTTTTTTAAGTAACGATTCTGTCTGAGATTCTAATTTCAGGTTCAACTCAGACACTAGTCTTAATCCACGAAGGATTCTTAAGGGGTCGTCAATGAAATTCTGTTCTGAAATTGCGACAAGTTTTTTGTTATGCAAATCATCAAGACCACCTGCAGGGTCAATGAATGCAGGAGTAGGAAAAATATTTAAGGCAATCGCATTAATTGTAAAATCCCTTCTCAGTAAATCGTCATTTAAATCCTTACCAATCTGACTTGCGATATCAATCTTCCAATCATTAATGACATATCTAGCAATATCTCTGTGCTGATCAAGATGAACTGCGGTACCTCCATATCTTTTTGCTAAATCTTTACTAATCTGAAAAGCATGTTTTGGTACAACAAAATCAAGATCTGGAATAGAATTATAATTATTGAGCAATCTATCTCTTATTGCCCCACCCACTAAAACCGTTCCTATTGGAAGATCTTCCAATAGAAAAGGCCATATCTCAGGCTGGAGGCTTCCCAAAAGCTCCTTGGCCAAAAATGATCCATTACCCTTGATACTATTTTGATCTTCAGAGGAGAAAGAAATGTGCATATGTGTTAACTGTCAATGGGTCGATCGCTGCAAGGCCTATCACGCGGTAGAGAAGCAACATGGAGTCAAACATTTGAACTTAAAACCTGATTTTGAACCACAAGACCCAGTAATCCATATCAGTCTGATAGATCTAGAGCAAAGAAGCACAGAAATTGAATGGGATGTTCAAGCTTGTAAGAGTTTTTCTAGGGATGATGGACGATGGCTAAGGATATGTCCAAATGAAGCTTTACCTAAATGAAGATAATTGGCCAATCAAAAACATTTAGCAAAGATGAAAAGTTTCTTTTAGCATTCCATAGCACCACAGAAAAGCTTGGAATTGGTCTAATAGAGCTAAATAATGAAAAACCAATTTTTAACAGTTCGATATTTGATGTTGGCAGAGGTCTTTCGAAGGAGTTATTTAATTGCATAGAAACAATACTACCCATTAATTATTGGTATCAAATAGAACGACTAGCTGTAGCCACAGGCCCTGGAAGTTTTACTAGCACAAGAGTCACAATAGTTTTAGCCAGGACTATTGCTCAGCAATTAAATTGTTCCATTGATGGTATTAGCAGCTTTGAATTAATGGCCTATAGACTTGCCCTAGAAACCCACATAAAGGAAGATACTAAAAAATCATTTTGGATTACACAACCTCTAAAAAGGAGAGGAACAGTAGCAGGCAAATATGAGGTAATTAAATCTGATGAAAATATAAATAATATTAAGATTAAAGAGTTGAAGTCACCCTATCTTTTATCTAAAGAAATGGAAGTGACTCCAGCAATTAATGCTAGTGAAAATGTTCAAATAGATATTAAAACTCTCTTACGAATAAGTCTAGATTCATACAAAAATAATATTAAAAGTAACTGGGAAGAAATTCTTCCTATTTACCCTACTTCTCCCGTGGAATGAATTAAATGAAGTTAATAAGAAAAATCCCACTAATAATATTAGGTTTTTTGACATTAATCATTATAATGAAACCATTAGTTCCTTTCTTAAAATCAAGGCTGAGCAATAATTCACCTCAATTAATACTTGTTTTAGGAGGAGAAGTTGATCGGGAAATAATAGGAATAAAGTTTGCCAAAGAATTAAAAATGCCATTATTAATTAGTGGAGGAAGTAATCCAGAGTATTCGGATTGGCTAATCCAAAAAGAAGGTATATCAACTGCATTGGTAAAGAGAGATTACAGAGCAAAAGATACTCTTACAAACTTCACATCGATAGTAGATGATCTTGCAGATGAAAATATAAATCATATTTTATTAATAACTAGCGAATATCATATTAATAGAGCAAAGATAGTTGGAGAAATTATCACAGGAAGTAGAGGAATAAGGCTTACCAGTTTATCTATTCCTTGCACAGCGTTCTGTCAGCACGAAAGTCAAAGAAAAAAGAATATTGATATCATTCGTGCTATTGCATGGGTGGCAACAGGGAAAGATTTCAAGGAACTAATGCCAAAAATTATCAAAAATCAATTAGGTGAATAAAGTTATTTCATTTGTCTGACATCAGTCCTTCATCAAGCATTGAATTGATTGCTTCTTGAAGCTTAAAAGTTGTCTTATCTAAATCAATTCTCTTACGACTTTGTGGAGGCATTATTGGCTTGCCTATACGTAAATGTATGGCAACCAATCTAGGTAAAAACAAACCCTTCCTAAGAGCTCTATGACTATTAATTACCGCAACTGGAATAATTGCCGCGCCTGTTCGAGCGGACAATAAAGCAGCCCCAGCCATAGGTTTATTTACTCTCCCATCTTCTTGACGGGTACCATCTAAAAATACTCCCGTTGCCCATCCTGCCCTCAATTTAGCCGTTGCTGTCCTAATAGCCTCTCGATCACTTGCTCCTCTACTAACTGGATATGCTCCACATGCTCGAATAACAAACGAAAGGAAAGGTATATAAAAGAGTTCGGCTTTTGCCATAAATGCAACAGGTCTGCCTAATGCATGGCCTAAAAAAGGTGGGTCAAGATGTGAGCCATGGTTTGCAACCACAACCAACGGTCCATGTTTAGGAACATTCTCATTACCTAAAGTGCGCCCTCGAAATAAAATTCTAAAAATAGGAAATACCAAAAAATAACTCACTAGCCTATACACAAAACTAGGTCTTGGAGAAATAGACTTGCTTACGTCTTTTAAATTCAATGTCCTAAATCATTTGCAGAAGATACTTGACTAAGAGTAATCCCTTGCATTGATCGCTTGGCAAGACCGCTAAGCACTTTCCCAGGGCCTATTTCTACAAATGTTTTTACTCCTTTAGTCTCCATTGTTTTCATGGTCTCACGCCAACGAACTCCTGTTATCATTTGACGCTTCAGTCTTTCTTTCAATAAGTCTCCATCTTGAACAGGAGAAGGGTCAACATTACTAAGAACGGGTACAACTCCATCACTAAATAAAACATCATCCAACTGCAATGCAAAATCATTTGCTGCTGCTTTCATAAAAGGAGAATGAAAAGCGCCCGACACTTTAAGTGGAACAATTCTTTTGCAAGTTAATTGTCCAGCAACTGAATTCACAGCATCTGGAGTACCAGATAGAACAACTTGCTCAGAACTGTTGTCATTAGCGATTACTACTCCTGATGTATTTCCAACCAAATCTTCAAGTTGTTTCCTATCAAAACCTAAAACCGCAGTCATAGCCCCCCCTCCCGCTGCTGACATTAATTCAGAGCGAGTTTTAAGTAAAACCAATCCAGTTTGTACATCAAACACTTCTGCTGCATAAAGAGCAACGAATTCCCCCAAGCTATGGCCAGCGAGTAAATCAGCCTTCCTTCCCTGCCTTTTCAGATCATCTATCAACAATGACTCAATTACAAACATTGCTGGCTGAGTATTCCGAGTGTCATTCAAGTCTCCCAATTCATCCTTACAATTACTTTGGCCCCTACAAATAGCTAACAAATCCCTCCCTAAAATTTCGGATGCTGATTTAAACCTCTCTATTGCCCCTTTAAGAGAAATCACTTCATCAGCCATTCCCAATTTTTGTGATCCTTGTCCAGGAAAAGCCCACGCAATTGTCATGACATTTTTAACCAAATAAGAACAAGCCTAAAACGGCCCGTGCCATCTAAACAACGCAACCCCCCAACTCAAACCAGCTCCAAATCCACTACTAGCAATTAAATGTCCAGATTGCACCTTTCCATCACGAACAGCTTCATCAAGCATGATTGGAATAGTTGCTGCTGAAGTATTTCCATAATTTGCAAGATTAGTCAAAACTTTATGATGAGGAATTGAAAAACGATCTGCCACAGCATTCAAAATTCTTTGATTAGCTTGATGAAGAAGCAGCCAATCCAATGATTCTGGAACAATTCCATAAGTTTGCAAAACATCTTTCAGAAGAGAAGGTACTTCTCTTACGGCAAACTTGTATACCTCTTGGCCATTCATCTTAATTGGAGAAAAATCTCCTTTTTGAGTTTGATAAGACTCAACCAAAGGTACAAAATTCCTCTTTTGAGCCAAATTCAAACAATCTCCACGACTTCCATCTGACTTCATCTTGAAGCCAATTAAATCATCTTCTTCTGCCGTAGCTTCTATAGCAATTGCGCCTGCTCCATCGCCAAAAAGGACACAACTGCTTCTATCGTCCCAATCAACCCAACCACTTAATTGATCAGCCCCTATCACCACGGCTCTCTTAAAAGACCCATTCTGCAAAAATTGTGCTGCACTAACCAAACCAAACAAAAAGCCACTGCAAGCAGCTGTAAGATCAAAAGCCACTGCTCGAGTAGCACCTAATTTAGATTGAACTTTTGGTGCCATCCCAAACAAATCATCTGGTGTAGAAGTGGCAATCAAAACCATTTCAATACTTTCGACACCCCATCCAGCCATATCTACAGCTGCTTTAGCTGCAGCAACGCAAAGGTCCGTTAAAGATTCATCTGCTCCTATTATTCTTCTTTCGCGAATACCTGTTCTGGTTTTCACCCATTCATCATTAGTATCAACTCGTAAAGCAAGCTGATCATTAGAAACTATCTGTGATGGAGTAGCACTGCCACTGCCTACCAAAGACACTCCGTAACCATTTGAGGAATTCCCAGTCAAAGAAAAAAAATTACCTCGTATTTATCAATACAACCACACTAAAACAATTCGATTCATCTCAGTTAAGGCTGTGGCGGTTGAAGCGCAGCTAAATCATCCATAACTCCATGACTTGCTGCAGAGTGAGCGATTCTAAGAGCACTCACAACTGACAATGCTTTGCTACTTCCATGACCAATCACACAAATACCATTTACTCCAAGTAGCAATGCTCCGCCATGTTCCGCATGATCTAAACGTTTTTTGATACGTTTTAGATTATTTCTCAAAAAGGCAGATCCCACTTTCCCACGTCTACCTCTGGGCAACTCTGCTCGCAAAACATCTAATAAGACACTTCCAACAGACTCAAGAAATTTGAGTAAAACATTTCCAGTAAAACCATCACATACAACAACATCGAAATCTCCAGATAACACATCCCTCCCCTCGCAATTACCCACAAAATCCAAACGTTCTTCTTCTTTTAGTAACTCAAAAGTACGTAAAGAAAGATCATTCCCTTTGCATTCTTCTTCACCTATATTAAGAAGACCTATCCTAGGATTTTGCACTTGCAAAACATCTCGAGAGTAGATATTCCCTAATAATGCAAATTGATGCAAATATGCTGGCTTGCAATCCATATTCGCTCCTACATCTAAAACTAAAACAGGCTGTCCAGGATCTTTTGTAGGAAATAATGCACCTATAGCAGGCCTATCAATTCCTGCCAAACGGCCCAAACGAAAAATGGCTGCAGCCATTAATGCACCTGAGTTACCAGCGGAATAAACAGACAATGCTTCCCCTTTTTTAACTAAATCCATTGCAATATTTATACTTGCATCTCGTTTCTTCCTTACGGCAGTTGCCTCTTCATCCATACCAATTGATGGACCACTTGCTACAAGTTCTATATTTCCCGCCGAAATTAACTGATTTAACAAATCTGAAATTCCTAATTCATCCGCAGCACTATGAATCTTCTCAATTTCTCCAACAAATTTGATGCAGAGAGGGAGACGATCTATTGCTTGTAGACAGCCTTCCAAAATACTTCCTGGAGCATTATCACCTCCCATCCCATCAACTGCTACCCACAATCTTTTGGAATTAGCAATATCATTTCTATCTAATTCATTTGGGCCAGCTTGAAGCCTTCTTAAAGGATCGAAAACTAGAGGCTGAAGAGTACTCCTCGCTATTGATCCTGCACTAGATACAACAGATCCTGCACTAGATACAACCGATCCTGCAACATTACCTGCAGCAGAAGCAGAATTGGTAGCCGTATCAACAAGAGTAGTAACAGCAGAGTTTCGACGATACCAAATAACTAATCGTCTAATAGCTTTAGGGCGAATTGCTTTGGAACGAGATTCGTTGTCCACAGAATGATTACTAATGATCTAACGAAAGAGGATCAACAATACGCTGAAACAAATAACCTGTCCCTCTGGCAGTAAGGATCAACTCAGGATTAGCTGGATCATCTTCTAACTTTGAACGAAGTCTAGAAATATGAACATCAACCACTCTTGTATCAACATGTCTTTCAGGTGTATAGCCCCAAACTTCTTTCAAAATCTCCCCTCTGCTAAACGGTTCGCCAGAACGACTGACAAGAAGCTCAAGCAAACTAAACTCCATGCCAGTTAGCCTAATTCGTTCATCACCGCGATAAACTTTGCGCCTATTAGTGTCTATGCGAAATGCAGCGACCTGTATTACACCTGAATTAGGGAGCCCCGCAATTTGTTCCTTCTCGACACGGCGTAATACACACCGTATCCGCGCCTCAAGCTCTTTTGGACTAAAAGGCTTAACCACATAATCATCAGCTCCTAATTCAAGTCCAGTAATTCGATCTGCAACATCTCCTAAAGCTGTAAGCATTACTATCGGCACATCTGATTCCTTTCTCAATTCTTGAATTACTCCATAGCCATCTAATTTGGGCATCATTACATCAAGCACAACCAAATCAGGCTCACAATTATGGAACTGCTGCAATGCTTCATTCCCATTGCATGCAGTCACAACTTGATAACCGATCATAGATAAGCGAGTTTCTAGGATTCTCCTAATACTCGCTTCATCATCAGCAACAAGGATGATTTCTTTAGATGGACTGGCGGCCGTCATTTTGTCTTTGGCTTAGTCCGCGTAACAAAGTCAATCTTAACCAAACGTTTAAAATCATCTAAAAAACTACTTCATTCAACTACAAAAAACTTTCTTTAGAAACCCGAGTGACACGAACTAGCACTATCTATATCTGCCAAACATGTGGGGCAGAAACACGACAATTTTTTGGACGATGCAGCACTTGTGGGGAATGGAATTCAGTAGTTGAAGAAGTAATTTCCACATCAAATCTAAGACCTAAAAGGAAAGGGAGCAATCACTCAAATGAACTGTTAGACAATAGATCTCAACGAATATCTTCTTTACAGGAAAAGTCTGTTAAACGTATCTCAAGCGGATACAAGGAATTGGATCGAGTACTAGGTGGAGGCTTAGTTCCAGGCTCTTTAGTACTGATTGGAGGAGATCCAGGAATCGGCAAAAGTACCTTGCTATTGCAAAGTGCAACTGAAATGGCTCGTTACAAATCAATTCTTTATATCACAGCTGAAGAATCCAGTAATCAAGTACAACTTCGCTGGAATCGCCTTGGAAAAGCAGACTCTGATCTTCATTTACTTGCCGAGACAGATCTTGAAGCAATCCTCAATGAAATTGAACGATTTAATCCTGCTGTAGCAATAATCGACAGCATCCAAGCAATACACGATGAAACAATCGGGAGCACTCCAGGTTCTGTTACACAAGTAAGAGAATGCTCTGCAGCATTACAACGAATAGCAAAAGCAAAAAATATAACTTTATTAATTGTCGGTCATATCACAAAAGAAGGAATGCTTGCAGGACCAAAGGTTCTCGAGCATCTAGTTGATGCTGTCTTGACTTTTGAAGGAGATCGTTTTGCAAGCCATAGGATCCTTAGAACAATAAAAAATAGATTTGGCGCGACCAATGAACTTGGTGTTTTTGAAATGCAAGGCAAAGGGCTTATTGAAGTTAATAATCCAAGCGAACTTTTCCTAGACTCTGAAAATGCTCCAGGGATAGCAACCATTGTTTCCTGTGAAGGCACAAGACCTCTAGCAATAGACTTGCAAGCTCTAATTAATCAAACAAGCTATCCATCTCCTCGCAGAACAGCCACAGGGATAGAAACTAATAGGCTTCATCAAATACTTGCAGTAGTTGAAAAACATATGAATATTGCACTATCTCGTTATGATTGTTATTTGGCTGTTGCAGGTGGTTTAGCAGTTGAAGAGCCTGCTGCTGATTTAGGAATAGCAGCAGCGGTCATTTCTAGTTATAAAAAAACAGCGCTTCCAAAAGGAACAGTTTTGATTGGAGAGATTGGTCTTGGAGGGCAACTACGTTCAGTTGGTCAAATGCAATTAAGGCTTCGTGAGGCCGAAAGACTGGGTTTTAAAACAGCAATTATCCCTAAAGCAACCAACAAAGATTCATTATCAAAGCAAGAAGGCAAGATTGATATACAAGAAGTTTCGAATATAAATGAAGTATTTGAAATTGTCTTAAATATTAAAACCTGAATTGAAATTGCTTTGAATCTTACAAGTAAATATCAACTTTGCTTCTTCCTGTTGTTTTTAACCAATTTTCAATATCAAGATATCCCCCAGGGTATAGCCTCACTGCTTTAGTCCAAACCTCAGCAGCTTTATCAAACCAAATGTCACTCTCATCTTGTTTACCATTTTGCTGTAGTGCTCTGCCTCGTTTTTCATATATTAAGCCCATATTCTTAAGGCAAGATGGTTGCTTTGGATTTTGTTCTAAGGCTTTTTGATAAGTATCCAAAGCTTTGTCCTCATCACCATTACTCATATATATGATTGCCATATTCTTGAGTGTTTCGCCTCTATCAATAGCATTTTCTTCTAATTTGAGGCTCTCCTCATAATTTTCAAGCGCCTCAGAATAATCACCATTATTTTGAGCAGCAAAACCCTCACGATAATAAATGTAGGCTTGCTTTTCTTTTGCTGCAATCGGCATCATCTTGACTATCCCTTCTGCAATTACAGTGAATGCCTTATCAAGAAAATTGTCTTTGTTATTGCTGCTAGGCACGATGACTTACTTGAAACAGTTCTTATACCATCCTGCCCTTATTATTGATTTCTTGCTTAAAAGACTTAATTTTTTTTAAAAGCAAAAATATTTATTTCCAAAGACTTGTTAGCTTTAACGTATTAAAATTTAATTTGATCCTTGAGTAGGAGAAAAATTAGGTCTTCCAATAAATCCGTTTTCTTAACCGTAGAAGGAATGAAATGCGGAGGATGCGTTCTTTCAGTAGAAAAAACTCTTCTTGCTCAAGATAATGTTGAGTATGCAAGCGTTAATTTAATCGAAAGAACTGCCTTCATTGAACTAAAAAATCACACTGAAGATATTGAGGAAATTATAAAGGCACTTACAAATAAAGGTTTCCCTGCGCAAGAAAAAAAGCAATCAGGATCAGAATATGAAAATGAAATAGATCAAGCAAAAAATCCTTGGAAGCAATGGAATAAATTGCTAATACCATTGAGCCTACTCGTTCTATCAATAATTGGACATTTAGCTGAAGGAGGGGAAATAAATATTCCTGTTTTAGGGACTTTGCCATTCCATGCAAGTCTTGCAACTTTTGCATTATTTGGTCCAGGGCTAACAATATTAAAAAACGGATTCAAATCTGCTATTAACTTCACCCCAACAATGGACACTCTGGTTGGGATAGGGGTTGTCAGTGCTTATTTAACCAGTCTTAGTTCTCTAATTTGGCCAAGTGTTGGATGGCCATGTTTCTTTAATGAACCAGTCATGCTTTTGGGATTTGTTTTAATAGGGCGATTCCTAGAGGAACGTGCAAGATTTCGAACAGGCCAAGCACTTAAAGAATTAGCTCAATTACAACCTAATAAGGCAAGGCTTTTAAATAACGAAAATCAAATCAAAGAAATCAGAGTAGGCGCATTACAAGTCGGTGAAAAAATTGAAGTATTAGCCGGAGACAGAATCCCAATTGATGGAATTGTGCTTGAAGGAAGATCGTCAATTGATATTTCAAGCCTCACTGGAGAACCTTTACCTTTAACAGCAACTTCTGGGCAAGAAATTTCTGCAGGAACACTAAACTTAGATGGAACATTAATAGTTCAAGTTAATCGCATAGGAGCAGAAACAGCTTTAGCAAGAATTATTAGGTTAGTTGAGCAAGCACAAGCAAGAAAAGCACCTATTCAAAGTCTTGCGGATCAAGTTGCTGGGAAATTTTGTTATGGAGTAGTGGCATTGTCGATATTTACATTTATTTTCTGGTGGCAAATAGGTTCAAACTTATGGCCTGAGGTACTTAACAGCTCTGGTCAAGGATTAATTAATAGCCATGAACATATGTTGCATTCATCTTTTGGCTCAGAAGCTCAAACTCCTTTAGGTCTGGCAATTCAATTATCAATTGCTGTCTTAGTGATTGCTTGTCCATGCGCACTAGGCCTTGCAACACCAACAGTAATAAGCGTTGCTTCAGGTAAAGCAGCACAAAAAGGTTGGCTTTTTAAAGGAGGAGATGTTCTAGAAAAAGCTGCCTCAATTGATCAAATTATATTCGACAAAACAGGTACTCTCACAGTAGGCAGACCAGTGGTAACAGAAACTCTATTAACAACTGATAAAGATAAACTAATTCAAATAGCAGCAAGCATTGAAAATAATAGTAGACATCCAATCGCTTATGCAATTCTACAAAAAGCAGAAGAATTTAATTTACCTTTATTAAAGGCTTTTAATACCAAAAGTATTCCTGGAAAAGGAATTTTTGGGGAATTAGAAGGTATAAAAGGAATTGTACGTGTAGGAACAATTGAATGGGCTAGAAATGAAGGAGTTTCATGGAATAAAAAAACAGATCTTTATTTAGAAAGTATTACAAAAATAGGTAAATCAGTAGTTTCAATTTCCATTGATAAAGAATTAACTGGCATTTTAATTATTGATGATCAAATTCGTAATGATGCAAAATTTGCGATTAACCTATTAAGAAAACAAGGTCAAATCCTAAGAATAATGAGTGGTGATAGGAGAGAGGCAGTTTTAAGAATCGGGAATGAACTTGGGTTCGAATCTCAACTTTTAAACTGGCAACAATTACCAGAAGATAAATTAAAATATCTAGAAAATTTAAAAAATTATGGGAATATAGCGATGGTTGGAGATGGAATTAATGATGCACCAGCATTAGCAAGTTCTGATCTTGGAATCGCAATTGGCACTGGAACAGAAATAGCACAAGATTCTGCAGACTTAGTATTACTTGGAGACAGCCTGGAGGGAGTACCACAAGCATTCTCATTAGCTAAAAGAGCTATGAATAAAATAAAACAAAATCTTTTCCTAGCTTTTGGTTATAACATCATTGCATTGCCAATCGCTGCAGGAATATTATTACCACGTTTTGGAATACTTCTGTCACCTCCAATTGCTGCTTTTTTAATGGCTTTGAGTTCAATAACTGTCGTAATAAATGCACTTTATCTGAAAACATCATGAAAGGAATTTTCTTAGTACTTGAAGGAATAGATGGCTGTGGTAAAAGCACACAAATAGAACACCTTGCTCAATGGTTGCCTTTAAGTGGATTGATGCCATCAGCTGCAAAGTTATTCATCACACGTGAACCTGGAGGAACGCGATTAGGGAAATCATTAAGACAATTACTCTTAGGGACAAGCCCGACAGATGAATCACCTAAACCCCTTACAGAGCTTTTATTATATGCAGCTGATAGAGCACAACACGTAAGTCAAGTGATACAACCTAAAATCAACAATGGTGACTGGGTAATTAGCGATAGATTTAGCAGTTCAACCTTGGCATACCAGGGCTTTGGTAGAAGATTAGATAAATCATTGATAAAAGAATTGGAAAATATTGCAACTCAAGGAATAACACCAGATCTAACCTTTCTTCTTGAAATTCCAGTTTCTGAAAGCATTAAAAGAAGGGAAAATACACGCAAAGATAGAATCGAATCAGAAGGTGAGATATTTCTTAAGCGCGTTTCTGATGGCTTTTCCTATATAGCAAAAAATGATAACTGGCTTGTTATTCCTGCTAATCAAAAAAAAGACATAGTAAGTAAACAAATTGAAAATAAATTAATTAATTATTTTCAAAATATTTCCTCATTGAAAAATGAAAGATCTTAAAGAGCTTTTTAAAGAGTTTAAATATCAAAAGTTAGCAATAGAATTACTATCGTCTTCGCTTGAACAAGGTCGCGTTGCTCCAACATATCTTTTTAAAGGGCCTAAAGGAGTATTGCAAAAAGAAATTGCATTTCGATTTTTAGAAGGAATCGCTGATCAATCTATAAACAGCAAAAATATACGTAATCGTTTAATTTCAGGCAATCATCCTGACCTTTATTTAATTGAGCCAACATACTTAATGCAAGGGAATTTAATAAAGCAATCAGATGCAAAAAATGAAAGTTTTAAAAATCATATAGAGCCTCAAATTAGAGTAGAGCAAATAAAGGATTTAAAGGTATTTTTAAATAAGAAGCCAGTCGAATCAACATTAAGTATGGCTTTATTAGAGGATGTAGATACATTAAACGAATCAGCATCAAATGCACTTCTGAAAACAATAGAAGAGCCAACAAGTAGTGTCTTAATATTAATTTCATCTAGGCCAGAAAGACTATTAGATACA
Source organism: Prochlorococcus marinus subsp. marinus str. CCMP1375 (assembly GCF_000007925.1). Taxonomy (NCBI): domain Bacteria; kingdom Bacillati; phylum Cyanobacteriota; class Cyanophyceae; order Synechococcales; family Prochlorococcaceae; genus Prochlorococcus; species Prochlorococcus marinus. Next base: position 151,846 of record NC_005042.1, on the reverse strand, counting down.
ATTAAGTCTAGATGTCAAATCATCCCATTTAAGCCATTTGAGAATGATCTTCTTAATGAAATACTTATCAAGACTAATATAAAAAAAACATTGACCAATATGCACAAAGAACTGTTTTATTTATCAAATGGCTCTCCTTACTTATTAAAACAAAATTTAGAGATTATTGATGCGATACCAGAAAGCATATGGTTTAAAGTTGAAAGGCTTCCGATCAAGGCATTGGATGCTTTATTATTAGCAAAAGAAATTACAGAAAAACTAACTGCTGAGCAACAAATCTGGCTCATAAATTGGATGCAACAATATTATTGGATTAAAAAAACTAACTCAATAATAATAAAAAGGCTAGAACAGCTTAAGCTTCATTTAAAAAGTTATGTCAATCAAAAAATCGCCTGGGAAATTGCATTGATAGATCTAATTTAAATAATCCATTCCTAACACTTTTCCAAACATATTATGTCTCTTTCTGAGAAACCTTATTCAACACTAATTCTCGAAATTGTTTTATCTGTTCACCCTTAGGTAATTCCAAGCAATATCCAGCTCCATAAACTGTTTTTATAAATCTAGGCTTTCGAGGTTCTGGTTCAAGCTTTGTTCTCAGATGACGAACATGAACTCTAATAGTCTCAATATCATCATCAGGTTCATATCCCCAAACCTCTTTAAGTATTAATGAGGGTGCAACGGTTTGACCATGACGCTGAAGAAGGCAATGAAGCAATTCAAACTCTAAATGAGTTAATCGAACAGGGCATTCGAACCAAATGGCTTCAAATCTTTCAGGTACTAGTGTCATAGGTCCATAACTAAGAATTTCAGGGTGACCAGTACTGCCCAAAGGAGCACGATTAGTTCTCCTAAGTAAAGCTTTAATACGTACATGCAATTCTTCAAGATCAAAAGGTTTTGTTAGATAATCATCAGCGCCTGAATTAAAACCTGTAACCTTATCTTTTGTTGCCCCTAAAGCCGTAATCATAAGAATAGGGATAGAAGAAGTTCTTTCATCTCTTCTAAGCCTTTGACACAGAGTTAGACCATCTACGTTTGGAAGCATAAGGTCGAGAAGAATTAAATCAGGCTTATATTGCAGGGCCAAAGCTTGACCTTTTATGCCATCTTCAGCGACTTGAACATCAAAGCCTGTATGTTCTAGGTGACCTCCCACCAACTCTCGCATATCCTTGTCATCTTCTATTAACAAAATGCAAGGCTTCATTGGATTGGGCTCAAATAGTAATCACTAAACAACAATTTACTACACGGTTTCCTTTATTGATGGGTATTGTAGAAATCGCTACTTATTATTTTGAGATTAATTAGAAATATAAAAAAGATTTTGAGCTAATCTAATATTGCATAGTCATATTATTAATATGCAACTATCGATACGATGCGATAAGGATCCCAAGGATTTTTTGGTCTGGAAGCATCCGGAGAATACCCCTGGATATGGCTCGCAAATAATTGTACAAGAAACACAGAAAGCTATTTTGCTTAATTCTGGTGAATTGATAGGGACATTACCACCAGGTACATACCCAATTGAATCAAATAACATACCATTTATTCGAAAATTATTTCCTGGTGGTGAACAATCAATACCATATGATGTTTGGTTTATTACTAGTACCACTTCAACAGATTATAATTGGGGTACAAGTAACCCAGTCCAGATATTTGATTCAAAATATAATCTAAGTTTGCCTATTGGTGCCTATGGAAGTATAAGGTTGAGGATAAATGATCATCAAAGTTTTTTTAGGCAAATAGTTGGCACTGCTCAATCTTTTTCTCCAAAAGAATTGAGATCATTTATTCTTCCATATATTCAAAGTGAAATAACACAATCTATATCTGATATCTCACAAAAAAATGATGTTTTTAGGATTGCTTCTTCTACAAAATTACTTTCACATGCTTGTGGTGAAAGGTTAGCTTATCAATGGAAGTCCTTTGGTATTTATGCAGAAGATTTTTTTGTTGAAGGCATATCTATAATTGGAGACGACCCATCATTTGTTGAAGTTAAAAATGCTTTAGCAAAAGCAGCTTCTATAAAGATTAAAGGTGAGGCAATAGGCAATAATCGTGAAACTTATAGTTTAGAAAGAAGTTTTGATGTGCTCGAGAATGCAGCAGACAGTGATGGAGGAGCAGCAGCAGCTTTCATCGGTGCAGGTCTTGGTCTTGGTGCTGGAGCGAATTTATCCAATGTTATGAATCAGAACAACTTAAGTCAGAAAACATCCAACCCTCAGTCAACAAGCCCGGAAGAAAGATTGAATAAACTTAAGTCTCTATTAGATCAAGGATTGATTACAACTGAAGATTATGAAAATAAAAAATCTCAGATATTAAACGACATCTAATAAACAATATGAAATCAGCAATTCCTTTTACAATTTGTATATTAGCATTATTTTTTGTGCTTTTTGAAAATAATATATCATTAGGATTTATTCTCTTATCTGTAGCTCTAATAGAAAACTGTCTTACGCTAATTGGAATTAATTATCCCAATCAAAAAAAGTCTATTAAAGATTTTAGGTTTAAGTATGCAGCTTATGCTTCTAGAATATATTATCCAATAGCATTAATAATAACCTACTTTTTTTATATATATTTTCGGCAGATATACTCCAATAGTGATATATTATTTACCACATTAGTATTACTTTTATTTAGTATATTTAGGCTGGCATCGTTAGAGATTCTAGAATATTTAAATAAAAAAATACTTGTCAAGACAAGGAGTATAGATAATATTAAAACATCTCAAAATGAACTATCCAAACAAAAGATTTCATTGTTGGAAATTTTAAATGAATGCAAGTATTCAATAGATAAACATGAAGAAAAGAAGTTAATCCACAATATTATTAATACAATCGAATTCTCGTCAGTAAATATTGATCCCGCCTTAATAGGTCTGTGTAAGCAACTTCAAAGTGATCTGAAGAACGAGACTGTTTCTCCTTCCAGACTAAAAGATTCGCTCGCGAATATTGCCGATAGGCTTTAAAAGGCTTTTTCTTAAGAGATCTAGTCATTCTATATTATTCTAGAGTACACTTACTAAAGTCTTTAGGGTGTAATTCAATGGCAAGCAAGAGAGACAAAATCAATAATTACTTTTTCCGTGATTACTGGTTGTATTTAGTGATATTTATTGCTCTCCTTGGACTTGTAAGCATTGTCACGGTAATTGGCCCCATAATCTTTTGGGGCCTTGCTTATTGGGTATATAAAAAAAAGCTTTCATATACAGGAGGAGCGATGACAGATGCGCAAATTGAGGATGAATATAGGATCTTTGCTGAGTCCCAATACAAAGTAGCAAGAGAAGCCTGTGGAATAGATGAAAATATGTTAGTGCAATCTCCAGATTGGTTTTGGTTTGTATGGGATATAGAAGGTAATAACAAAAAATATCGTAAAGGTAAGGATAAAATTTTTAGAGCTGATACTAGGGGTATTTGTATTTTAAATTATGGTAAAGATCAAATTTTCTCTTACCATACCGCAAAAAATATACGCACAGGATTAGAAGGAGTTAATGATATGTCTGAATATTTTTATAATGATGTAGCTGGATTTGAAGTAACACAAAATAAAGTAATGACTCTTAAGACTACAGCCGGAGATGTTCATTATTATCTCAAAGGAGGTGGCTATGGGGGGGATACTGATACAGATACAAACACTAATGCTTTTAGTGCTTTAATGAATACTTTAGTTAAAGAGTCTGGCGATCATTCACGAGCCAAAACAGTTATAAATGTAACTAGGGCAATGCTCAGAGAGAGAAAATCTATTAAATAATAGATTGGCAATCTAATTAAACGGTGAAAAACTAATCTTATCATGAGTCAATGTAGATGTTGCGGCTTCACTAACAATCCAGGAATATTTTTTTGTCAAAAGTGTGACGTTAAACTAGGTGCAAGTTACGAAGCAAAGTATTCTACTAAAAACATTTCTTCTCCTGAAGAACTTGCTGATACTGAGAAAGAATTGTTCAAAAAAATAATAGATATGTCTAGGGAATTAAGAAAGGGAAGGTTTAATTTTTCAGGACTAGAGGACTTGATTGACTTGGAAGAAGATGTGCAAGAAACTAATAATGATCTACTTTTGTTTCGTTTTAGTGAATTAATCAATGAGCTTTTTTTTGATTATGTCATTCCTAAATCTGTTCAATTATTTGGACGTGTCCGCGATGTATTTGAAAGGAATATAGTCTCACAATAAGTTGGGTGAACCATGATTTCTCCTTTATGGAGAACTTCAACACTCAAGAGGCACTGCTGTCTGAATAACTTGCGAACACTTCACATACAAATAAATGTACAAAATCCTGTTTGAGCCTGTTTACTTGCCCTATCGCACACTCATCCAGCAAGAGAGCATCTAACGAAGCATTGTAAGAGCTGGCAAAAGAAGAGGATACTGGAAATTTGATAGTGTCCTGAATATGCATAAAACAGGTACTTCTTCCAGTTGAATCCTGACCTCAGAGGGTTAGACCTAGGTCAGCAGTTCAAGCACGATTGATCTTAAAAATAAGTGCTTGACTCAAACGGCGGGATCAAAATACCCCGCCCTTCTTCATGCCTTATTGCAACAAAAGAAATCCTCCCAAACACACTTCGAAAAATCCCCAACTTATCCTCAACACATTTATGGCATTTCTTACCTACCGTGAAATCTGGTGAACGATTCTTTTCGCTTAGTTCCAGTCATTACAAGACAACAAGTTTTCCTGAGTACTCAGGAAAACTTGTGAAGGTAAAAAACTCCCCGGGCGGGATTCGAACCTGCGACCAATCGGTTAACAGCCGATCGCTCTACCGCTGAGCTACCGAGGATTGCTCAAAGAGAACCTAGCCTTGATACCCCTCGCACGGCAAGTTACTTTAATTTCTCGATTACTTCAGCTCCTGAAAACCATTGTCCCAACCGCCCTTGTTCCATTATTGCAGCACCATCACAATATGTAAGCTCTTCAAGACGATGAGTGATCCAAAGAGCTGTAATTGGATCTTTTAAAGATTTTCTAGAAATTCTTCTTAAGATATCTAAAATAGATTTTTGACTAGATTTATCTAATAAAGCAGTAGGTTCATCTAGTAACAATAAATTTGCCTCACTTGCTAAAGCCCCGGCAAGAGCAAGACGTTGCTTCTGCCCACCGCTAAGGGTGTGAATAGGCCTATCTTCCATATCTGACAATCCAACTTGCCTGAGATGAAAAGCTATGCGTTCATTTCGTTGCTGAGTATTCAACTCTGGTGGAAGACTTAACAATAAATCACTAGCGCAACTAGGCAGAAGCAATTGATGATCTGGGTTTTGCAACATCAAAGCAGGTTTTAATGAACAAATAATTTGTCCACTTTGTGGAGCAATCAATCCACTAATAAGACGAAATAATGTACTTTTTCCGCTACCATTAGCACCCACTAGCATCCATAGCCCAGGGGTTGGAATTGAAAAACTACAATTATCTAAAGCCTTAGTCCCAGCCTTCCAAGAATAAGAAATATTGTTGAGAGTGAGACTATTGGTGCTACTTTGAGAACTCAAAATTTCTTTTGGATTTCCACCCATAGCACTTACTCATCAAAGGAAAAACCAGGCCGCCTATTACCTCCAGCTCCAGCTGTCTTTTCATACATTTGCACTGCCAAAACTTCACTGACCAAAACAGCAATTTTTTTATCTTCAACTTGTTCGCAGCTAATCTCCAACAATCTGGGATCTCCTTTCTTCAGTGACTCTTTCAATTGATTGTAGAGCGCCTTAGCGTCTTCTAACTTCTTACGCTGAACAGACAGCGGCAATGGACTCAATTTCAGAGCAAGCTCAATTAAATACACAGTAGTTTCTCAAACTGATTGATTTTATTGATTTTCGCTTTGAAATGAAAATAGTATGTAAATCAATCAAGTTAAAAGTCTCAAAAAGGCAACCTCAAAAAGGAAATTAATGCCAATAGCAAATGACATAACAAGCTTAGTGGGGCAAACACCACTAGTAAGACTAAATCGCCTCCCAAAAGCGTTTGGATGTAAAGCGGAGGTATTAGCAAAACTTGAAAGTTTTAATCCCACAGCATCTGTAAAAGACCGTATAGCAGGCGCCATGGTGGTTGAAGCTGAAAAACAAGGAACTATTAAACCTGGTGAAACTGTCTTAATAGAACCAACAAGTGGTAATACAGGAATCGCTCTCGCAATGGTTGCAGCAGCGAAAGGCTATCGATTAATTCTTACAATGCCTGACACGATGAGTACCGAAAGGAGGTCAATGCTTCGAGCTTATGGAGCAGAACTTCAACTAACCCCAGGGAAAGATGGAATACAAGGGGCTATCAACTTGGCCAAAGAATTAGTAGCTTCAATTTCGCATTCTTACCTATTACAACAATTTGATAATCCAGCTAATCCGCAGATTCATGAAGCGACAACCGCTGAAGAAATTTGGTCAGATTGCGAAGGAAAACTTGATGGCTTAATAGCTGGAATAGGCACTGGCGGAACAATTACTGGTTGCGCAAGAGTTCTAAAAGCTCGTAATCCTGCGCTAAAGATTTATGCAATTGAGCCCTCATCAAGTGCAGTACTTTCAGGGAAAGAGCCTGGCCCTCATAGCATTCAAGGAATCGGTGCTGGTTTTATTCCAAAAGTACTTGATATATCACTAATTGATGAAGTAATAGAGATTAATGATCAAGAAGCAATGGAAGCTGGGAGGAAACTTGCAAAAGAAGAAGGTCTCCTTAGCGGAATTAGTAGTGGCGCAGCTCTAGCGGCTGCTCTAAAAATAGGGAAAAGGCCCGAAATGGAAAATAAAAGGTTAGTGGTTGTTTTTCCTAGTTTTGGCGAGAGATATTTATCTACTTCTATGTTTAACAATCTTTCAACCAGCCAACCAAAGAAAGATGGATACATTTAGAACTCCTTAAGAAGTATTTATTCATGAAAGAAGACCCATATAAAATATTAGGAGTTTCTGAAAATGCTCCTTTTTCAGAAATAAAAGCTGCATATAGAAATTTAGCTAAAAAATATCATCCAGATGCTGGTGGTGACGAAGAAAAAATTCTCGCATTAAATGCAGCTTGGGAAAGCTTAAGAGATTCAACTAATCGAGAAGCTTATCAGAAACAAAGAACAAGTTCTAGAAAATCTACTAACAGTTTTAAAACCTCTAAAGCCGAAAGTTCTCAACAGGATCAAGCAATATCTCAATGGATAAAAATTGTTTATACTCCTGTAGATAGATTAATGGGAGAAATACTAAAGCCTTTCCCTCAACAGCTGAAAGAGCTTTCAGCTGATCCATATGACGATGAACTTATGGAAACTTTCTGTGAATATATAAATAAAAGTCAGAAAAAGATAAAAAAAGCGCAAGAGCTATATCAAACAATTCCCACTCCTAATTACGCAAAAAACTTTAGTTTAAATCTTTATCACTGCTTTTCACAAATACAAGATGGAATCAATGAATTAGATAGATATACAGCGGGATATGTAGAAAACTATCTTCACGATGGCAGTGAAATGCTTCGCAAAGCAACTGCGCAACGTTTACTTTTAAAAAAAGACAAGCATCACTTAGCAGCTTTCTAAATCCGTTTTTTTAAAATTAACTTCCTTCTGTCCATGCTTGTAATTGGTCAAGCCTTAACCAAACATCAGGTACTGGTCTTCTCCAGCGTACTTGTCCATAGTCTTGTTTAATAGCTACAAGTTCTCCAGGACCTTCGAAAATATATTCAGGAGAGGATTGATCGCTTGCTAAAGATTCAAGGCTATTCTTATATGCCTCAGGGTTAACACGCACCAAGGATCCTTTCTTTAAAGGTTTGGGAGCATTAGTTTCTATAGGAGAAGGGGTTACAGACATAACAATCTTTCAATTTAAAATACTCTGTATACAATCCAATTTCTAGCACTCTTTTTAGATCTATCAATAAATGAGGTTTTATGCGTTTACTTCTTCTTGGTTGTACAGGGTTTATTGGTTCTGAATTAGTTCCCAGACTAGCTAATTCCGGTCATCAGCTCACAGTTGTGAGTCGCAAAAGCAAGCGAAATATTCAACAAAAAAGAAATCTCAATGAAGTTAATTATTTAAATGCAAATCCTGCAAGTGCGAAAAGTTGGCAGGAAGACAGTCCGCTAATGAAGGCACTCGAAAATTCTGAAGGGGTAATTAATTTAGTTGGCGAACCAATCGCAAACAAACGTTGGACCCCCAAGCATTGCAAAGAGATAGAAAGCAGTCGCCTTAGGACAACAGAATATCTTGTGAAAGCAATTTCCAAGTTGAAAAAGCCACTAAAAGTAATGCTCAATAGCTCAGCAATAGGGTTTTATGGAACCAGTCAGACTGATGTTTTCAATGAAAACAGTCCAGCAGGACAAGATTTTTTAGCAAAACTGTGCTCCCAATGGGAAGCTATAGCATCAACTAAACCTACAAGGACAAGATTGGTAATAATCAGAACAGGAATTGTACTAGAAAAAGATGGTGGGGCATTAGGCAAAATGCTTCCTATTTTTCGAGCAGGATTTGGAGGTCCTATAGGTAATGGCCTCCAATGGATGAGTTGGATACACAGAACTGATCTATGTCAAATACTAGAAAATGCGCTTACAAACAACAGTTGGTCAGGGATCTTCAATGGAGTGAGTCCAAACCCTGTGTCTATGGGGCAGTTCACTAATCTTTTGGGAAAAACTCTTAATCGACCAAATCTCTTACCTGTTCCAGGCCCAATATTAAAAATATTGTTGGGCGATGGTGCCAAGGTTGTTCTTGAGGGACAACAAGTAGTTTCTAACAGACTGGCTCAGGTTAACTTTAAATTCAGATACCCTGAGTTAACTAATGCTTTAAAAGCGATTACTCACTCCTATTAAATAGATTATTCCCTAAATTGGATGTCTATTTAAATTAGAGAATCAGATGGTTTATAGATTGGGCAATACGCTTGGTTCCTCCTTTGGTCCCAAGCCTTAAGCCAGCCTGTTGATAACAAAGGCTCTGTAACTTATTGGCTTTAGTCATTCGATTGCATACCTCTAAAATTAAATGTGATGTGTCAAAAAAGATATTATTTCCCTCAGTAATGTTCGTCTCTGCACAGAACACTGTGGGACCAAGCAATCTTCTTTGAGCTTCAGCAAATGAAGACGTAAATTGAGGCCCTTTACCTGGTAATTGAATAACTGGTTTTGCAAGACCAATAGCCTGCTCAGTTGCCGTTCCAGCCATACAAAGAAAAGCGTCACTACTCTGCAACAGCTCTACAAAAGACTCTCTATGAACTTTTAACCAACAAAAGCCACTGCTTAAAGTAAAGGAATTACTTTGCAAAGAATGCTCAATTATATGCCAACCATTACTAGCAATTAATTCATTAAGATCTGAAGTGCTCAAAGCATCAACTAAAGCCATATCAAAACTAAAAGTTGTATTAGCAAAGATGGGTTTTGGCAAACACTTCAAAACTCGCAAAACCATCAACAAATTATTATCAAGCTCAGGTCGGCGACTGCCTGGCAATACGCCTAAGCGAAAAATTTTTTCTGGGAATTGTTTCTTAGGCGTTAAGACTGGATCCATAAATGGATTTCCAAAAAACACAACGGATCGATTCAATTGCTCACCAAGATCTTCAGCAGTAAGGTTGTCACGAGTATAAAGCTCTAAACACCGCCGACTTCTTAAGCAATTAGCAGCAGGCCATGGCAATTTTAATACGCCCTCATAATGACTTGAATAAGCAACCAGGTAGACAACAAAATCCTTACAGCTCATCCATGCAGCAAGTACTGGCAGTACATCTCCAACAACAATTAAAAGGTCATATTTCGATGAAGAAACCAGCAAACGAATAAAACTCCATAGCAAGTAGAAGTGTTGCCCCTGAAGAAGTTCTGTTATACGACCAAGAAAACTTGTATATCCCAATCCACCTGTGCTGAATTCTTTCCGCCTAACGTCTATTTTAATCCCGGCTTTCTTATAAGCATTACCTTTACCTACCAGAGGGAAAGCGTCAACATTATGACCTAACTGTTTAAGCTCAACAGCTAATAATGCTCCGGAAAAATCTTCTCCATGGCCATTACTTATAAGAAGTAATCGAGCCACATTAAAGATCCAACCATACCTGAATCTTTTTCAAAGCATCCCAATTAGGCTTACGATTCAGTCCATCTTCAATTGACTCTTTTAATTCTTCTTGCAACTCTGGAACAAGTAACAAGGCTCTTTTGACAAATTCAATATGTTCTCTTACTCCCTTCGAATTTGTTTCAAGCAGAGCAACACTTAAATTAATTCTAGATTGAGGGTCCTGGGCATTTAATTTCACCGCAATTCGAGCTGATTTAAGAGCTTCATATTGCTGATCACAAAGCAATTGTAGCCATGACAAACAAGTCCATCCAGAAGATTGGTTAGGTGCTGCATTAGTAATGCTTACAAAATCTTTTATTACCTCACTGGCATCTGCCCCAGATTTATATCTAGACATAGCACTATCAAAAAGGCTTTCATTTACTGAATCCATTAGATTACCAATAGTGAGTAAATTGTAGCTTTACATAGATATCTAAACTGCGAAAGAGCTACCACACCCACAAGTTTGTGTGGCATTTGGGTTAGTGAAATTAAACCCACCACCTATTAATTCATTACTGAAATCTAATTGCATTCCATAAATATATAAAAGACTTTTGGGATCACAAATCACTCGAAATGCAGTTCCATCAAATGGTTGATATTCATAAACTTCGTCCTCTTGCTCTATAGCATCTGAATTTACAAAATCCATCGTGTAACTCATCCCACTACATCCACCTGAACGGACTCCAACACGAAGCAACTGGTCAGACCCTTTTTCTTGGCAAAGTCGCGCCAACTGAACCATTGCAGCTTGGGTAATTAAAATACCTTTGCCATCATTTGCTGTATGAGTTTCGGTATTTGGCAAGGAAGAACCACTCATAAAATAGTTAGCTATACCATAACCTCACTTTATTAATAAACATTCAATTTTGTCTTCTACAACATTTCCTCTATTGTTAATGACATTACTAGACTGTTCTAAATAAAGCGATGCAAGTTGCGATAGTTGGCGCTGGACTCGCAGGACTTTCAGCAGCAGTAGATCTTGTAGATGCTGGCCATAAAGTCGATCTCTATGAAGCTAGACCCTTCTTAGGAGGGAAGGTTGGCAGCTGGGAAGACAATGAGGGTAATCATATTGAAATGGGTCTTCATGTCTTTTTCTTTAATTACGCAAACCTTTTTGCTCTAATGGACAAAGTAGGGGCAATTGATAATCTTTTAGCAAAAGAGCACACCCATTTATTTGTTAACAAAGGAGGAGATGTAAAATCTCTAGATTTTCGATTTGCTATTGGAGCTCCATTTAATGGATTAAAAGCTTTCTTCACTACTCCACAACTTAATTGGGTAGATAAATTGAGAAATGCTTTAGCACTAGGCACAAGCCCTATTGTTCAAGGTTTAATTGATTATGATGGAGCAATGAAAACAATTCGTGCTCTAGATAGCATTAGTTTTCAAAAATGGTTTTTAAGTCATGGTGGAAGCCTGAATAGCATCAAAAGGATGTGGAACCCCATAGCTTATGCACTAGGCTTTATTGATTGTGAAGCAATCTCTGCAAGATGCATGCTCACAATATTTATGATGTTTGCAGCAAAAACCGAAGCTTCCAAATTAAATCTTCTCAAAGGCTCTCCGCACAAATGGCTAACCAAGCCAATTCTTGAATATATCGAAGCAAGAGGAGGGCGCCTCCATTTGAGGCACAAAGTTAAAGAGCTTCGGTTTAAAAGTATTGATAATCCCGAGGTCACTGAAATGATTATGAATTCACCTGAAGGAGAAAAAGTAATTAAAGCTGACAAATATCTTGCTGCATGTGATGTACCTGGTATTCAAAATTTACTTCCCAAAGAATGGCGGATTTTCCCTGAATTTGCTGCTATCGACAAATTGGAAGCAGTCCCGGTAGCAACAGTTCAACTCAGATATGACGGATGGGTCACTGAACTAAAAAATCAAGCTGCTCAAAAAGATCTCGAAACTCCTTCTGGCCTAGATAACCTTTTATATACAGCAGATGCAGATTTCAGCTGTTTTGCAGATCTAGCTCTAACAAGTCCAGAAGATTATCAAAAAAAAGGACTTGGATCTCTACTTCAATGCGTTCTCACTCCAGGAGATCCTTGGATTCCCAAATCTACAGAAGAAATTGTTGCTCACACAGATTTGCAAGTTAGAGATCTTTTCCCATCAGCAAAAAATCTCAAATTAATTTGGAGTAATGTTGTCAAACTAACTCAATCTTTATATCGTGAAGCTCCGGGAATGGAACCATTTCGACCTAATCAATCTACCCCTGTAAGCAACTTCTTCTTAGCAGGAAGTTTTACACAGCAAGATTATATAGACTCAATGGAAGGGGCAACAATGAGCGGACATCTAGCCGCTTCTGCAATGCTTAACAAAGCAATCAAACTAGAAAAGAATTCATCTGTTAATTAACATGGGACAATGGCTTGAACATACTGTATTTAGTGAAATAACTGCTCCTGTTGAGCAGGTTTGGCAAGTATGGAGTGATCTTGAAGCAATGCCCCTTTGGATGACATGGATCGAATCAGTTAAGACTATTGAAAATGAAACTACAACACTTCCAGATCTAACTGAATGGACATTAGCTGCTAATGGATTTCGCTTTAAATGGCAAGCTAAAATCAATGAAAGAATTGACAAGCAAAAATTAGAATGGTCATCTATTGGAGGTTTACCAACAAAAGGATCTGTAAGATTTTATGAAGAGAAAGAAAACTTCACCATTGTAAAGCTAATTATTTCCTATGAGTTACCTAAGGCATTAGCTAGATTTATGAAAGAAGATATTTTAGGAAAGCTAGTAACGAATGAATTACAAAATAATCTAGATAACTTCAAAGAGCTTGTAGAGAGTGGACATGGAAAATTATAAATAAAGACTAAACTTTAATAGATTGAATACACGCCTGAACTAAGCCATTTAAATCATGTTTTATTGCCTCTCCATCTAAGCGATCAAAATATTTTTTACAATTAATACTAGTCTGTGGTCCTATTGAAATAATCTTCACTTCTAATAATATTTCCTTCCATTTATGGCCAAAGAATTTCTGTAGCAATTTAGAAGTATGGAATGCAGTTTTAGCACTACTAAATACAATTAAATCTACTTTCCCATTGTTTATTGCATTAACAGTTTCTATTGGAATATTTTTTGGACAAGTTGATTCATAAGCAGGTACTTCCATCACAGAAGCACCTGCATCACTAAGAGTTTCAGCTAAAAGTGTTCTACCCCCCGTTTGAACTCTGGGAATCAAAACTCTCAAAGATGTTCTGGAAAGAGGAAAGTGCTTAAGAAAGCTATCAGCAATAAATTCTGGTGGTACAAAATCAGGAATCAGATTTAGTAATTTCAATTTTTCAGCCGTTTTTCTTCCCATTGCAGCAATGTTCAAATTCTTTGGCTTATTCGATAAAGAGGAACCAGCGAATTTCATTCTTTCATCAACTGCTTTAACGCCATTAGCACTTGAAAAAATAATCCAATCAAAATTATTCAAATCTAATAAAGCTTTATCCAAAAGAGTCCAGTCATCCGGAGGACCAATTACCAGTGCTGGCATATCTAAGACTTTAGCCCCTTGCTCCTCAAAGAGAATACGAGCTTCTGCTTGCTGATCTTGGGACCTTGTAAGAACTACTGTTTTCCCACTTAAAGGCAAATTTGGATCAATACTCATAAATTCTCAATACAATATTGATCATTATCTAATTTAATTTGTAAACTCTACACGATTATTTTTTTCAGTAAATTGATTCTTATTAGCTTTAAAAAGAAAATCAAGAATTTTTTGCTGCGCTGCTTGCATCTGTCCAGGGCTATACGCAGCTGGTATAGAAGACTTTAAAACAACTAATAACTTTTCCCAGAAATAAAAGCTGCCATATACAACTAAACCACTAAGAATATTTTTTTGCTGCAACTGTTCAACAACTTCTACCCAAGGCTCATTAGCATCTTTATTACCTCTAAAAGGGTTCCCGCGAACAAATAATTGAAGTAAAAAAGGTCCTTGATTAAAACGGTCTATTTCTAATGGCTCCATTGGTTTATCTTGCCAAGGGCTAACTCCCAAGGGATGATAAATAACATTTTTACATCCAAATTGTGATGGAATCCGCAAAGCCGGTGACGAGCTAGATAGATATGGGCATGGTAAAAGATCATCTATTCTAATTAAATTAACTAAATCTGGAGAATATTGAAAATTTGAATCATTTCTAGTTTCTATAGAAATATCAATTATATTATCAACTAAAGAGAGTTCTTTTGATTGCTCAAATTCTTCTCCTATCTGAAAAGAATAATCCTCCTCAATAGAGTTCTTACTTATTATATTTAACTTTGACATTTCTCGATTCCTTCGCTCTAAAGAATATTCAAGTTTTTCAAAAGGGATCCTCCCAGAAAGGAGGGCTTCAACAATTGCATCAATAGCTTGAACAGGCTCCAAAGGCATAAGAATCAAATCTGCACCTGCTTCGAAAGCCATTACCGCTGCTTCTCCACTGCCATATCTATGACTAATCGCTTGCATTACCAAAGCATCAGTAACAACCATGCCCTCAAAGCCAATTTCATCTCTAAGGAGACCGCTTAATATCTTTTCTGAAAACGTCGCTAAAGAAGTAGGATCAATCGCTTGAAAAAGTATATGAGCAGACATAACGCTATTTACTCCTTGCTCGATAAGAGCCTTAAAAGGGATTAGTTCTATTTCCTCTAATCGGGCAATATCACTTTCAACAATTGGTAATTCCAAATGAGAATCCACTTGGGTATGACCATGCCCAGGGAAGTGTTTTGCACAACTGAGGACTCCTTCAGATACAAGGCCTCTATGAAAAGCGCATACAAGGGCAGACACAGTATTAGGGTTACATCCCCAAGCCCGCATATTAATTACAGGATTCAAAGGATCGCTATTTACATCACACACTGGTGCCAACACCCAATTCAATCCACATCGACGAGCCTGAGCCCCAATACATTTGCCGTATTCTTGAGCTAATAAAAGAGCCTCTTTAGGGTTTTTCAAGTATCTAAGACCTAAAGCCATAGGAGGTGGCATCCACGAACCGCCTTCAAATCTTTGGCCTACTCCTTCTTCAACATCTGCACATAGAAGAATTGGTTGATTAGACCAAGTGCTGAGTTTATTGCATCTATCTTTGATTTCATGAACAGTTCCCCCATGCAAGATTACTCCGCCCACTCCTTCTTCCAAAAGCGTTTTTAGTTCTGAATTCGATAGTTCCCATGAGGGATATTTCCTTTGAGAATCGAGTGCATGACCACTAGCTCTTACAACTACAAGCTGAGCAACCTTTTGACGAAGATCTTTTCGAAGTGGGGAAGACAAAGCTACTCTTGGAATTCAATCAATTTTTTATCTTTAATATTTCGCTCTGCCTCCAGCTTTTCCAAAAGATTCAAAACAGATATCCCCTTTTCCATTCCTCGATCTAATTTAAAAACAACTTCAGGTGCTCGTCGCATCTGTAATCTCCTTCCCAATTCGCCTTTAAGAAAAGATTGAGAGGCTTCTAAGCCAGAAAAAACTTCATCTTTCTGAATCTCATTTCCATAAATGCTCACAAAAATCTTGCAATGCTGAAGATCTCCAGAAACTTCAACTTCAGTAATTGTAATCATTGTGGTATTCACTCTTTGATCTCTTATCCCATTGCTTAGCAACTCACTCATCTCCTTTCGGATCAGTGCAGCTACTTTCTCAACGCGGCGACTTTGAGCCATGACTAAATCAAAGATGAGGGAAAGACCATACCTTTAACAATAAAAAATAGTGTGAGAAGACCACTAATCAAAGCCCCTATAAGGGATATTGCAGTTATAGGATTACTACTCCTGCGAACCAATGGTTCTATAGCAGCAAAAAAAACGCCAAGGATAATTGTTATGAGATACTTTGGATATCTAGAAACATTGGAAAAGAACTCACCCATTGTTTTCTCTATTTCATATCCTTAATAGCTACTCTGACCTTGTTTGACTCGAAAACTTTATGTTGGAACTCTATCAATTTGAGCATTCAGCATTTTGTCTGAAGGTCCGGTTGTTCTTGCAAGCCAAAAACCTGCAATACAAAGTCGTTGAAATCACTCCTGGAATCGGCCAAATTAATGTATTTAAACTTTCTGGTCAAAGGCAGGTGCCTGTTTTAAAAGATGGTGAAACTATTGTCTCTGACTCAAGTGAAATTATTCAATATATAGAAACTATCACAAATGAACCTGAGCTTTTACCTAAAAAACCTCACGAAGCAGCAATGGCTCATCTTATCGAAGATTGGGCAGATACAACCTTGGCAAAAGCGGCTCGTTTGGAACTCATCAAAGCAGCAGCAATAGACCCATCATTAAGAAAAGCGCTATTACCTAATGATTTACCAAACTCATTTAAAGGTTTAATTGACAACTTGCCTTGTGAATTTATGAATGGTTTAACAGAAGTTCTGAATCAAGGGCAAAGTACTGCATTACTCAACAGTCTTGAAAAACTATCAAATTCTGTTTCTTCACAACCATGGCTGGTTGGAGATTCTCTAAGTATTGCAGATATAGCAGTAGCAGCTCAATTGTCCTTACTAAGATTTCCTTTTTCATCAGGAGAATCTCTTTTTGGCAAAGGATGTCTTGGTTTTGCAGACAATCCTCGATTAGATCCTTTATTTACTTGGCGTGATCAGCTTGAAAAGAAATTAATAGAGACTGATCCAGCAATTTTATAAATCACTTAAAAATGTCTAATCCACTAATTCGAGATAATGAAAATTATGTAGTCATGGAACCTTGCAAAAATGAAAAACTACTTACTTCAAAAGAAACTCTTCAATGGTTAGAAAATTGGTTGAATCAAATGGATGAGCTGCCTGAAGATTTGAAAGAACATCCTTCTAATGTAGAAGCCGCGCAAAGGTTATTAGATACTGCATGCGACCTAGAGATAACTCCAGGTTTTAATATCCAATGGTTTGCTGTGCGTCTTAATCCTCCTGAACTCTAATTATTTCAGACAATTTTTTGAAAATTACTAAGGCAACTTCTTCAGGTGTTTCCCTCTCGATAGAGATATGTAAATCTGCTTCAGCATATGACAAATAGCGTTGCTTTATTAAAGAGTCCAAGACGTCTTTAGGATCTTTATTGTCCAACAACGGGCGAACAACCGTTTTATCAGACTTCAACCTTGCAAACAAAAGTTCCCGATTTGGATCCAGCCAAATAACAATTCCTTGATGTAAAACACCCCAGTTCTCAGAACGAGTTACAAGACCTCCTCCAGTTGCAACAACCAAGGAATGTCTTTGACCAATTTGCTTGAGAACTTGAGTCTCAATATCACGAAAACCATTTTCACCTTCTTCTCTAAAAATCTGTGAAACGGAAGATTTAGCTACTTTCTCAATTAATTCATCCTGATCAATAAAACTATATTTCAGTAATTTAGCAAGATGCGGCCCTGTAGTGCTCTTTCCTGAACCCATCATTCCTACTAGATAGATAATGCGGCCTCCTAATTTTTTTATCACTTGATTAGGTCTCAATTTATAAGTCATAAAAACAGATGAGCGAATAAGTAATTAAGATGGTGATCTTGATGTGAAAATTCAATGAATGGTGTCACATCTATGAATACACATGGGAAAGGACGCCACTGTGTAATAACTCGTCGAGCATTATTTAGTGCAAGTCACCAATATTCGCTCCCGGAATTATCAGCTAATGATAATTCAAAGCAATTTGGAAAATGTGCAATACCTCCTGGCCATGGACATAACTATGAATTGATTGTCTCTATGGCAGGATCATTAAATGTAGATGGCATGGTTCTAAACCTTTCAGAAGTTAAACATGCTATTAAACAGCAAGTAACAAGCCAGCTTGATTTTCGCTGCTTAAATCAAACATGGCCAGAGTTTGATATGTCCAAGCCAGAAGGCTGCTTGCCAACTACAGAAGCATTGACACGAATAATCTGGAACAGACTAAAGTGTTATTTGCCGCTAGTCTCGTTAAGGCTCTATGAACAACCCTCACTATGGGCTGACTATCTTGGAAAAAATATGGAAGCATTCTTAACCATTAAAAAACACTTTTCGGCCGCTCATCGTCTTGCAAGAGAAGAGCTTTCGCAAAAAGAAAATGAAATGATCTATGGGAAATGTGCCAGAACAAACGGACATGGGCATAACTACTTCGTCGAGATTACAGTTAAAGGAACAATTGACAAAAGAACAGGAATGCTTTGTGACCTTGCTTCACTTGAGCAATTAGTAGAAGATTTAGTGATAGAACCTTTCGATCACACTTTTTTAAATAAAGACATCACTCACTTTTCCAATTGTGTCCCCACGGCAGAAAATATTGCTCTTCATATCGCTGATATATTAAATAATCCTATTCATAGTATTGGTGCAAGTCTTCATAAGATTCGCCTTCAAGAAAGTCCTAACAATGCTGCAGAAATATATACAGACATAACAAGCTTAAATGACTTAAAAGCCAACACATATAAATAATTATAGTTGAGCTTACCTTGGATCCGTCTAGTTCTAGCAATAAGCCTTGATGGGAGGCTAGCTCCTTCCAATGGAGGGAAAGCCAATCTAGGAGGCGAAGGCGACAGAAGAGTATTAGAGGAAGCTTTAGCATGGTCAGATGCAACTTTAATGGGGAGCGGAACACTAAAAATTCATAAAAATACTTGCCTAATTCATGACTCAAAATTGATTCGAGAAAGACATACTCAAGGGCGCTCTACTCAACCAATCTCTTTAATAATTAGTAAGCAATCATCATTTCCTCAAACATGGCAATTCTTCAGACAACCCATTACAAGATGGCTATTAATACCAAAAGCTAAAACACAAATATTTACTTCAGAGGGATTTGAACAACAAATTGTAATGCAAGATAATTGGTCAGGAACTCTTCATGATCTAAATCAAAAAGGATGCTCAAGAATAGTTCTTCTTGGAGGTATTCAACTTATTACATCTCTGTTATTAGAAGACAAAGTAGATGAATTGCAACTTACTTTCACCCCTAGGCTGTTAGGTGGAAAATACACATGGACTGCATCAGGCAAAAATAGTCTGCCAATAGAATTAACTAAATCAGATGCTTGGCATCTCAAAGGAATAGAAGAACTAGGAAAAAATGAAGTAATGATCAAATACTTACGGAAAAGATCTTGAAATCATCAACAACATTTCGTTGGCACCGATCAATCAAAGAAATCCCACGAGAAAAATGGGCGCACCTCGTCAACAAAAAGGTGCTGCCTTTCTATGATTGGAATTGGTTAAATGCACTAGAAGAATCAGAGAGTGTCTCATCAAGATACGGTTGGCAACCATTACATCTTTCACTTTGGGAGAATAATAGATTAATTTCGCTAGCTCCTCTTTACTTAAAAAATCATAGCTATGGAGAATTTATTTTTGACCAAGCCTTCGCAAATCTCTCGAATCGCTTGAGCGTACCTTATTACCCAAAATTAATAGGAATGAGCCCACTTAGTCCTATAGAGGGATATAAATTCTTTATTTCTTCTGAAAAAGATTCTAGAGAGATAACAGAAGTCATGATGAAAATTATTGATGAATTTGCAATTAATAATAATATTTCGAGCTGCAATTTCTTGTACGTAGATCCATCATGGAAGAAACATGGTGAGTCCGCTAATTGTTCAAGTTGGATTAATAAACAAACTCTTTGGAGCTCTCATGGTGAGCAATCTTTTGAAGATTATTTAGCAAGGTTCAATTCCAATCAACGTCGTAATATCAAAAAAGAAAGACAATCAATTACAAAAACAGATTTAAGAATTTCTATAATAAATGGCGAGGAAATTAACCTAGCAATGATGGAGATGATGCACAATTTCTACGAAGCTCATTGCTCTAGATGGGGTGCATGGGGAAGTAAGTATTTAACCAAAGCATTTTTCGAAAGGTTAGCCAATAAAGATTTAGCTAACAACATTGTTTTATTTAATGCAAATCGTGGCAATCCAAAAGAACCAATTGCAATGTCTTTTTGTATTACAGATTATCAAACTCTTTGGGGCAGATATTGGGGAAGTAAAGAAGAAATAAAGAATCTTCATTTTGAACTCTGTTACTATTCACCAATTTCTTGGGCGATAAAAAATGGTATCAAGGAATTTGACCCAGGAGCAGGCGGAAATCAAAAGATGAGAAGAGGTTTTACGGCAACACCTCGTTTCAGTCTTCATCGTTGGTATGACAATACAATGGCTCAAATTATTAAAGATTGGCTCCCTAAAGCAAACAATATGATGAAAGAAGAAATCAATGCTTCAAACAATGAAGTTCCATTCATACATACAAAAATTGACTTATAATCAATCAAAGATTAATTTCTCTATGGAAGTAAATAATAAACCAAATAAAACTTCTATTGAAGATAGTAATGATTCAATAAAAAAAGGAATATTAGCCTATGACAATAATGAAAAGCAAACTTTATTTAAGTTTTTAGGTATCGAACTGACAGCCCCAAAAGGATTAAAAAATCCAAGAATTATTTACATTTCTTTTATTCTTATTAATCTTCTTTTGCTTATACTTATAAAAAATATAATTCTAAATTAAATATTGTCTTCTACTTACTTATTAAGCAATATTAAATTCTTAGTATAATGCACATTATTTAATAAACCTGCTGCAAATGAATTTAAATATTCTGAGCAAAATATTTCTTTTAACAAGCTTCTGATTTTCTATTTGTAAATATTTTGCTAAATTAAAATTATGAAGCAGATTCTTTCCCAAAAAGAACAGTTTATAAATAATCTCGATGAGAAGTATTCCCAAAGATTTATTGAACTGGACCCATCTGGATATTTTCTAATCAAAGTGAGCCATGAAACAAATGAATTAATAGTCGAGCATTTCAGCAACAATATTGACGAAACAGGGTTAGCAACAGATCCAGAAACAGGTGAGCCATTAAAATGCAATGACAATAAAGAACGTAGCCCTATTAAGGTCTTTAAAGGAAAAAGTGCTAAAGAGATTGGCATCCAAATCACAGAAGGGCACGTTCCAAAACCTTTAACCAAACTTGACCATGCTCTTTATCTTGGGAGAGAACTGCAAAAAGCTGAGTTCTGCCTAACAAATGGAAAGCCTTATGTACAAGACTAAAAAAACTAACTGTGCTTTACACAAAAGGCACCTAAATCTGTTCTAATAATGAAAAGTTGATCTTTCAAATGGGAATCTTATTCTATTTAGCTCTTGTCGGTCTAGGCCTCGGAGCAGCTTTTGCTATGAATAAAATCTTAAAAGCCGTTAAATTAATATAGTTTATTTACTTAAAATCAAATAAATCCCTAATTCATTAAATAGATATTTTCTTCTAAGTACTTAAATACTTAAACCACTTAAACTGTAGTCATATTCCCACTCAAACGACCTGCCCCGTTAAATCATATAAATCTGCGCCAGTAATAAGAGCAGGAGTCATCATCCCTATATTCAGTTGATTAGTAAAAGTATTATTAATTTGCAGTCTTACAAAACCATCAACTTCTGGAGAAAAGCGCGCACAACGTCCTACAAATTCTGCACTATCTTTATCTTCTCTCTCAATTAATACATCTACAGTTCGTCCAATCCAATTTTGATTCTTAAGTTCAGCAATAGGTTGTTGAATAGAAATTATCTTATCTTTACGAGCTTCAGCAACGCTAAAAGGAATTTGATTAGCAAGAGATGCTGCTTTAGTACCTGCTTCAGAAGAAAACGTAAATACACCAATGTGATCAAATTGCTGGGTTTGAACAAAAGAAACCAAATGATTAAAGTGCTCTTCAGTTTCGCCAGGAAAGCCAACTATCAAAGATGTCCGAAAAATAGCATCTGGCAATTCAGATCTAATTCTATCGAGCAAAGAAGCATTTAAATCTAACTGCCAAGGTCGATTCATTAATCGCAGAACATCAGGGTGACTATGTTGCAACGGCAAATCTAAATAAGGTAATAGATTTGGAACTTCCCTAAAAGCCTTTATCACTTCAGAAGTCAGCCCAGTAGGATATGCATAATGAACACGAATCCAAGGAATTTCAACGTCGCCAAGTTCCCTTAGAAGATCTGCAAGACAAGGGCGTCCATATAAATCTAATCCGTAATTCGTGGTTATTTGACTTATTAAAATCAGCTCTTTAACACCCTGTTTAGCTAGTTGATTAGCCTCTGCAACAATTGATTCAATAGATCGACTTCGTTGCATTCCTCTGAGTTTAGGAATAATGCAGAAAGCACAGCTATAGTCACAGCCTTCTGCGATCTTTAAATAGGCAACTGCTTTACCAGTGGTTCTAAATCGAGGTAATTTTTCATCACCAACAAAAGTTGGATTGTTTGAAACTTGGTTAACTATTTCCCCTTGTTCAATTCTTTGAAGAACATTCAAAATATTTTGATAATCGCCCGTACCGATAATTGCCTTTGCTTCTGGTATGGACTGAAGCAACTCTTCTTGAAAATGTTGAGCAAGACACCCTGCAATAATAATTTCTTTATCCTGCTCAGCCAGACCTACTAATACACGAACAGATTCTTCTCTTGCATCTTGAATAAAGCTACAAGTATTAACTACTACAAGAGATGCTTCAGAAGGGTTAGTGCTTATTGAATATCCCCCTTGATCTAGTAAGCCCATCATATGTTCAGTATCCACCAAATTCTTTTCACAACCCAAATGCACAAACGCAACGGTTGGATTATTTTCTAAATTAAGAGTAGTTTTCTCTATAATTGGCTAATGCAGTCTCTTTCAATCATTATTGAAAGAGAAAATAAAATCAATGTTCTTTATAATTTTATGGCCATTTTAAATTAAAAAAAAAGACTACTATCAGTAAAATTGTCAAAACTCAGCATTTCATCAAATCACTAATGGGGACAAATCGCCTTAAAAGTCGTCGAAGACAAGATCAAGGTTCCAAGTTGGCAAGAATTTTTATCGCAATCCTTGGAACAATAGGAGTGATAGATACAGGCTCAATCACCTTGGAAAGATGGGGTTGGATCAATTCACTTTCATGCCCAGGTGGTCTCGAAGGGTGTGACAAAGTCTTAAAAAGCGCTTGGGGAACAATTTTTGCGATCAATGGCTTCGAGATTCCTTTATCTTTTGTAGGATTTCTTAGTTATTTAGCAATACTTTTTCTAGCAATAATTCCTTTTTCGCCTTTGGAGTCAGGAAAAAAGATAGACCTTTCTAGGAATACTTGGTGGGGATTATTTATTATCTCTACTTGCATGACTATTTTTAGTTTTGTGTTAATGGGAATAATGGTCATGAAAATTCAAGCTTTTTGTTTTTTCTGTATTTTGTCTGCTGTCATATCAAGCTTAATTTTAATATTAACGATAATTGGTGGAGGCTGGGAGGAAAAGAGAGACTTGCTTTTTAGAGGACTATTAATAACCATTGTTGTCTTATTAGGAGGACTTATTTGGTCATCTTCAGTAGATCCAAATAAAAAAGAAACTTTAATAATTGATAGTAATTTAGGACCAATTATAGAAAATAAGAGTTCTTTAGCAGCAATTGAATTAGCAAATCACTTAAAAGAGAAAAATATTATTCTTTATAGTGCATATTGGTGTCCTCACTGTCATGATCAAAAGGAAATGTTTGGTAAAGAAGCAGCATCTAATCTAATATCAATTGAATGTGCTATCGATGGAAATAATAGCAAGCCTGAGCTTTGCGAAAGTAAAGGTATAACAGGGTTCCCGTCATGGGAAATAAAAGGTAAAATAGAGTCTGGAGTTAAAAGTCTTGATCAATTAGCTGAGCTTAGTGAATATAAAGGATCTAGAGATTTCTAATAATTCTTGATAAATTACTCTCTAACTGGTCTTGTTGAGATTGTTTGACCTTTTTTCTGCCTAGAGTGACATCTCCAATAAGGTAATGTTGCGGGTGAATCTAATCGATAATGTCCTCCTCTACTTTCCGTCCGAAATAAGCAGGCATTTAAAGTTAATAAGCACGTCAATTTACGATGATTTAAATCCAAAAGAAGATTCAATTTCCTTCGAGTACCTTCATCAAACGAATTACATATATCAATTGATTGATTACTAACTAACTCTAACAAAGCGTTCTTATTTAGAGAATCTAAATCTAATCGTATATTGTTCAAAGCATCTTGCATTCCTTTCTTAGAACGATTAACACCTACTTCTTTCCAAAATAATTTTCTTAAGTCTTCTATAGAAGATTGCAAGTCATTCTCACTTTGCTCACAATCTAAATTATTTGAAAGTTTAGTCAGAAAAGTTTGATTTGAAATGATATTTTTACGAGAGGATTCCGTTACATTAATAACAGACATTTGACTTGCAAATACCAAACATTCCAATAAGGAGTTGCTGGCCAGTCGGTTTGCACCATGTACTCCAGTACATGCAACTTCTCCGACGGCATAAAGTCCTGAAACTGATGTTGCTGCTTGCATATCAGTAGCAACGCCACCCATCCAATAATGTGCTGCTGGAGCAACTGGTATCAAATTATTCAGGGGGTCAATACCCATTTCTCGACATCTTTGAATAATGGAAGGGAAGCGCGCAAAAATTTTTTCTGGAGGAATATTCATTAAATCAAGCCCTATATGACTTACACCTTGCGATTGCATTGTCTTTACAAGAGCTCTACTAACCTGATCTCTAGGAGCAAGATCCTTTCTCAACAAATGAGCGACAGGACTATTGCCATCACGATCAACTAATACAGCTCCCTCACCTCTAACAGCTTCTGAAATTAAGAAAGACGTAGCCCCTTGAAGCTTAAGTGCAGTTGGATGAAACTGAAAAAACTCAAGATCCTCTATAGCTGCACCTGCTTTCCAAGCCAAAGCCAAACCTTCTCCGCAGGCTTGAGCAGGATTTGTTGTATTTGCAAACAAATGTCCGCCCCCTCCAGAAGCTAAAACAACAGCCTTGGATTGAATCCAATAAAGCAAAGGACCATCTAAAACTTGTACTCCATCGCAGCAATTATGCTCAACCAAAAGCTGCGTAACTCTTACGCCTCGACAATGAACAATATTAGATCTTTTCTCAACTTGTTCTCGCAGTACATCAACTAAAGCTCTCCCTGTGCGATCCTGAACATGTAATACACGCCTATGACTATGAGCAGCTTCTAGTGTTGTAGCTAATCCTTTAGAGTCTCTATCAAACTCCATTCCTAACTTCTGAAGCCGCTCAACGCATTGAGGAGCATGTTCCACAAGCATTTTCACTGCATCAGTATCACACAAACCACATCCTGCTCTGAAGGTATCATCTGCATGACTTTGTAAACTATCTTCTTCTCGAGTAACTGCAGCAATACCTCCTTGAGCCCATCGACTTGCAGATCTTTTGCTCGTATTACGATTAAGAAGCAAGATTTTCAAGTGAGGTGGCAATTCAATGCATGTCATCAACCCTGCAGCACCAGCACCTACAACAATCACATCCCAAGAATTAGAAGTAATACGCGCAGAGTTCATAGTTAATCTTTTTACGATCTATATCAATCCACTTAATTTTGGTTGAATAATCGTAGTGATAAGAAAAAGCCCATCAACCCAAAGTGTTGTTGTCAAAGCTGTTCCTGCTACTAACCAAGCCGCCCCTGCAGGAGAATTAACAATACCTCTTTGATTCATTTGATCTGATAAAAAAACTATCAAAATAGCTGCAATGAAAAGTAGTAATAAAGTTGGAAGGTTAAAAAGATTCAAGGAAGTTTTGTTAAGAGCCTGAGCTGCTTGATCTATAGGCGCAGCAACTATATCTGGCCATTTTTTCATTACACCTGTTAAAACCATCATGAAATCAGTAAAAGCTGTTCCAAGTAAACAAGCCAAATAAAAAGCAGAACCGATACGCCATCTAGTGGAAAGTCCAACAAATGCCACTGGCAAAGCAACTGCCTCTACTGGAAGATGTAAAACAGGGTGCATTCTCAACCATCCCCAAAACAAACAGCCGCCAAGCCAACTTCCACTTACTCCTACAAGAAGAGACCCCAGTCGACCCCATTGATCATCAGAAAATACAACTAATGAAATTCCTAATCCTAATAATACAAAGGTAAATAAAAGTGCTGACAAAGGATAAAAGTGGACCCAAGGTGCCTGAAGAAACACAGGCAACACCACAAGGGCACTAGCCCAGAATCTCAAGGTTCTGGGCCTAGATAAATATCCCTCAGATAAATCAGAGGAGTCTTTAGTGGAAAAGAAGTAGCTCAGGATTAAATCAATTCAAATTGTTGATAGTAAGCAGAGGTTTACAAAGTAAGCCTGTCAGCACAAGAAATTAAAAAGCAATTAAATTAAATATCTAAAGATTTTACTTTTTCGCATGTATCAAATTACTTATAAGATTAAAAAACTACAAGCTTCTCCATTTGTGGAGGCCTTAAAAATTTTTCTATTCGAAATGGAAAAATAATACAATTTGATAGCAAACTAAAAGAACAATTCTCTAATCTGTGTGGAAGGAACCTTCTCCAAATTCTGCAATACCTTCTTTAACCGAGGTAACTAAGGGCTACAAGCCAGACCCAGCATTAATCAAAATTGTAGATCCAGGGTCAATCGGAGAGGATCTAGGGTTTGAGGCTGGAGATCAATTGCTAACAATTAATGGAGTAAAGCCTCGAGACCTGATTGATTACAAATATTTAATTGCAGAAGAGGAATTAGAACTTGAAGTCTTAGATAAGAATGGCGAAAGGCATAATATTCAACTCGAAAAAAATTTGGATGATGATTTAGGACTAATTTTTACAGAAGCATTGTTTGATGGTCTCAAACAATGCAATAACAATTGTTCGTTTTGCTTTATAGATCAACAGCCCGCAGGACGCAGGCAAACTCTTTATGTAAAAGATGATGACTACCGTATGAGTTTTCTTTATGGCTCATATTTGACGCTAACTAATTTAATGCCAAAGGATTGGGAAAGGATTGAAGCACAACGACTATCTCCTTTATTTGTATCAGTTCATGCCACTGATTCAAAATTACGTAGTCAATTATTAAAAAACGATAAAGCAGGATTAATAATGGAACAAATTAAATGGTTTGCAGAAAAAAAACTTCAATTGCATGCCCAAATAGTTGTATGCCCTGGGATTAATGATGGTAAAAATCTCGCCAAAACAATTAATGATCTATTCCAATATGCGCAGGGAACATGGCCGGCTATTATTTCAACCGCAGTGGTTCCAGTAGGTCTTACACGCTTCAGGCCAGATCAAGATGGATTGCAACCCGTAAATGAAGAATGCGCAAAGAAAGTCATTAGTTTAGTGGAGAGAATGCAAACCG
Source organism: Prochlorococcus marinus subsp. marinus str. CCMP1375 (assembly GCF_000007925.1). Taxonomy (NCBI): domain Bacteria; kingdom Bacillati; phylum Cyanobacteriota; class Cyanophyceae; order Synechococcales; family Prochlorococcaceae; genus Prochlorococcus; species Prochlorococcus marinus. Next base: position 124,239 of record NC_005042.1, on the reverse strand, counting down.
ACTTCCAATCTAAAATTGGAAGTCGGTTTGCATGGCTCTCTGATGAATGGTATTTAATAGCAAACAAACAACTTCCTCATAGGGTGGCTTATGAAGATCTTCCGCAAGAAGAAAATGGAGTAGGAAGCATCAGGTCATTTCTAGAAGCCATGGATATAGTTACCCAACATCTACCCAAAAAAATTTCAAAGAAAAAAACATGTAGTTGGGTGGTAGGTAAACTAGTTGAGCAAGCTCTCAGCCCTATATCCTTAAGAATGAATAGAATTGAGGGTCTTTCACTCAAAGTTTTTGGACTAGCTAGCCCATATTGGGGCAAAGAGAAAGTCGTCACTGGGTTACTAACTGGTCAAGATATAATTAATGGACTAAAAAATAAAGAGCTTGGGGATGAACTTCTACTGCCATCAGTAATGTTGAAACATGATGAATTAAAATTTCTAGATGATGTCACTGTTGAAGAAGTAGCCAATAATCTAAAGATTCCAATAAAAATTATATTAGGTCCAGACGACTTTGTAGAGCATCTGATTGGAGAACAAGAAAATGATAGCTAATATAAACTTTAGTCCTTTGAAAAATATTTATTTTAAAGTATTTATTGGCATTACACTAGCTAATATTATGCTGGATGTCGGATTGGCATCTTCAGGTGATTATTCAATCAAAAATCATGAAACTCTATCGTCATCTGCAAGAATTAAAGATAGTAAACACAAATTAATTGGTCAAATAGAAAAAGTAAAAATTGCTAGCAGCGATAGGTCAAAAAAAGTAAGAAAATCACTAGAGAAATTTAAAATTCTAAATAATAAAGTAATTAAATTAGAGGATTTAGAGGATCTAATTAAAGCAAATAGTTATGAACTTAAAATAATGCGTAAAAGGATAGAAGAAACAAGATACTTATTAAAAAGTGAAGTATCTGCTTGGTATCCTAATCTTGACATCTCAAGTACAGGTTTTCCTCAATATCTTAAAGGTAATACATTTAATAAATTATCTACGAATACATCAAGCAACCAACTAAAAGCAAGCTTGAAGGCAACATTAAAATGGGATGTCATTAATCCTGCAAGAATTCCTCAAATTGCCGCAGCTAGAGATGAATTTGAACGTCAAAGAATTGCTTATACTATTAAAATGCGTGACTTAGTTTTAGAAGCTCAAAATCAATTTTTTAATTTACAAAAGTCACTGCAAGACATTCGAATAGCAAAAGATTCAATTAAAACTTCAAAGATTTCCTTAAATGAAGCACGTATAAGATTTAAGTCTGGTATAGGTTCAAAGTTAGATGTTCTTGACGCTAAAACACAGTTATCTAATGACAAACAATTGCTTGCAGATCGATTAGGGAATAAAAAAATATACCAAAGGAAATTGGCGCAATTACTAAATCTAAAGCCAAATACAACTCCAATTATTGGATCTAAGCCCAAAGTTATTGGGATATGGAAAATTTCTCTAGAAGAAAGTATTAATTATGCTATTAAATATAGAAAAGAACTAGATCAGATTTCACTTCAAATATCAATGAATGAAAATAATGCAAAAGCTGCACTAGCAGGTAAAAAGCCAACAGTATCAATATATAATACATTTGATAGTTCCCTATCCAAAGGCGAAACATTCGTCTCTTCGCCTCGAACTAATAATAGTATTAATAGTCAAAATAATACTCTTGGGCTTCAATTTAATTGGCCCATATTCGACGGTGGTTATAGCAAAGCAAGATACAATGCAAAGAAAGAAAAAGTGAAAGAATTAGAAGCAAGAATTGCTTTAAAAAAAACTGAGATAAGAAAAGAAGTGGAAGAGATTTTCTATAAATTAAACATATCTAAAGAAAGTATAAAAAACTCATATGAAGCAATACAATCTTCAAAAGAGTCTTTAAGATTATCTATACTAAGACTTAAAACAGGAATTACTACTCAACGTGAGGTTATAGTTTCTCAAAGAGACCTAACTCAAGCAGAAGTTAATCATATTAAATCTATCACTGATTATAATACAAACCTAATTACCTTACAGAGAAAGACAGGTATTAAGAAACTACAAAATTGTGAAGATAAAGATACTAATGCCTTAAGTGAAAAAAACTTACCAAATCACTTATCATTAAATGAAGAAGCATGCATTGGACTTTTATAGTTATTTGATTATGAATGAAACGAGACCCAGCATCTTAAATAAAGATCAATTTAAATTGCTTCATGATTTAGTTGACAAAGTCGCTGAAAGACAATTAAGGGACTTTGGTAAAATAAATTCTGAATTAAAGGATGATGGAACTTTAATAACTAGCTGTGATAGATGGAGTGACAATTTTATTGTTGATGGAGTTAATACGATAACCAACAAACAAGAAGGTGTTTTAAGTGAAGAAGGCTCTAAATTAGTTCCATCTTCTAAAGCATATTGGATAGTAGACCCTCTTGATGGAACAACAAACTTTGCAGCAGGAATACCATTTTGGGCAATTTCAATAGCACGTTTTGTAGATGGAAATCCAGAAACAGCAATTCTTGATATACCAGCACTTCAAAAAAGAGTTGTCGCAATTAAAGGGCAAGGTGTATGGGTGAATAACAAGCAAATAAACCCTAGAGATACTAATTTATCAAAAAGTGATTGTGTATCTGTATGCAGTAGATCAATTAGTGTATTGCAAAAACAACCAAAGAAAAGATTTCCTGGAAAAATACGCTTATTAGGTGTATCTAGCCTCAATATGCTAAGCGTTGCAATTGGACAAACTTTTGGAGCCCTTGAAGCAACACCAAAAATATGGGATTTAGCAGCATCATGGTTAATTTTACAGGAACTTGGATGTTCTATAAAATGGTTAGACAATCCTCCAACTTCAGTTCAAGTAGGAGAAGACTTAAGTGCAGTTAACTTCCCTTTAATAGCAGCTGATTGCGAACAGGATTTAGAAAGACTTATTCCTTGGGGTAATATATTAATGCAATAAATAGTGATCATTACTCATCTAAGGCTTAGCACATAGATAATGTAGAAAAAATAATCTATTTAGAAATATAAAATAAGAAGCTAGCACTAACAATTTACTATATTTACACTAAAATTAAAATATCTGATATCAATAGAGAGTGGTAATTCACTGGCGTCGCCATTTTAACTGGTTTTTAAGAAGTTTATGGTATGCATCTCAAAGATGGAACCGATGTGACTGTGTTGACCTTAGTGCCGCCTTTGCTTACTACACACTACAATCTTTCTTTCCAATATTATTAATTTCTCTTTCAGTCGCGTCATGGTTTTTAGGTAATCAACAAGGTCTTGATCAACAAATTATTGGTTTAGCATCGCAAGTACTTCCACCTTCAGTAGTTGGATTGGTAGAAACAACTTTAATAAAACTTGTAAATCAAGGATTTGGTGCTGGAATTTTAGGTGCAATGTTCTTGATTATCACTGCAGGAAATGCATATTTAACGCTTCAAAGAGGAGCCGATAGACTATGGGAAGATGCCCTGCCTTCTAAGACAAGTCCCATTCCTTTGCGAATGCAAGCTTTTAGACTCATTAGAAATAGAATAGAAGCATTTTTAGTTGTGCTTCTAGTAGGTGTATTAATGGTTATAGATGAAATAAGTTCTTATTTAAGAATGATTCCAGGGGCAGTATGGACAGACCTAAAAGATAATAGTCCTCAATTAACAAATACTTTATCAAAAATTCCCTTAATAGAAGTTGGCCAAGTAATTATTCCTTTTATGGGTTTTACAATTATGGCCCTATTACTACAAGCATTAGTACCAAGAAGGAGAGTACCTATTCGACCACTAATCCCTGGGTCAATAATGATTGGTACGCTATTAACTTTACTAAATTCTGCAGTAAGTAGAACTATCCTTTCTTTAGGCTCACGTTTTCAAGCATATGGGATTATAAGTGGTGTTTTAGTATTAACTCTTTGGATTTGGTTAGTTGGATTAATTATTTATTTTGGGCAATGTTGGAGTATTGGATTAGTTAGTAATCAAGTCAATCGTCATAGAAAAACAAAGACAATTCATATCTCCATTTAAAATATGAATAGAACATCAACAATAATTTGGCTCGGTATTATATTTATTTTTATATTGCCTACTTCTGCAGGTAGATTTTTTGTAGATATAGCAGGCGGATTATTATTTCTAATATTTTTTATAATTTTCTTAATTAGTGGAGTAGCTTGGTTGAGCTGGAGAAGCTTGAAATCGAATATAAAAACTTGTACTAACTGCGGCTCATCTTATATTACAGATTCAATACTCTGTCCAATATGTGGTTCAAATAATAACATCGTACCAGAAGAAATAAATAATAACATTCCTGCTAGCTCAGCAACGATTGATATTAAAGCAGAAGAAACGGAATGACTAATTATTAGCAATTTCATCTATTTCACTAGGTATTATTTCATGAATTTCTTGTTCGACCTTATCTAATAATTGTTCACAATGCTTCAAATATAATTTTGCTTTAAGATAGTTTTCCTGTAGATCTTCTACAAGAAGGCTTTCATTTTGAAGCTTGTTTAAAATATCATCTAATTGCTTTAGAGAATCCTCATAAGATAACTTATTAATTACAGAGGATAAATCTTTTACTTTATCTTGATTGAATAATTTATTGTTATTTGAGTCTTGATCTTTCTTAATCAATTTAGCTTCTCCAAAACTTATTTGATTTAACTATTATATCTTTTTATTAGGAAAAATAGTCTGAACTTTTGAATGTGTATAACCATCACTTAATTCAATGGTTACTTGGTCACCAACTTTTAAATCTTTAACAGACTTAACAGCGGTGTCAAGATTATTGCGAACTATACAAAACCCTCTTTTTAATAAGCTTGTAGGAGAAAGTGCAATCAAAAGTTTGGTCATTTGAGAGAGTAGTTGCTTCTGTTTTCTCAGTTGTAAAAAAGGGGAAAAATTAACCAATGTATTTTTTCTGTCTAAAATTTCCCTACTTTTATTTTGAATAGTCCAAGTGACATAATCTTTGAACCTTGCACGAAGCTGAATACAATTATTTTTTGCCATTTCTCTGCTTGGTAATAAATCTACAATTGCTGCTGTTGGAGTTGCAGATCTATGATCTGCAACAAGATCTGCCACAGTCAAATCGTCTTCATGACCAAGTCCAGTAATTACTGGAATGGGAAATTCTGCTAATTGTCTACAAAGCTCCTCGTTATCAAAAACCATTAAATCCTCCCGACTACCGCCTCCCCTTGCCAAGACCAGAGCTTGCACCCCTAGATGTAAATAAGAATCAGCTAATTTGGACAAAGCTTCTCTTATCTTTACAGATACTTCACCTTGAACAGGAATAGCAACTACTAATAACTTCGTTAACGGCCATCGTTCCTTTGCGGTCCGCAACATATCAGCATAGGCAGAGCTTGGCACACTAGTAAAAATAGCAATTGCACTGGGGAACCTTGGTAATGGTCTGCGTCTTTCATCAGCTATCAAACCTTCATTAACTAATAAAGAGCGAACTACTTCAAATTGTCTTAAAACGGTCGAAAGCGTTGGCCTTATTTGGATTACTTGAACAACTAACGTTGCTCGATTCTGCCAAAAATTTAATTTTCCTAAAAGTTCAACTCCATCTTCTTCAACAGGGCGAAAACTAATATTCTTCAAAGAGGAAGACCATATGACAGCAGAAATACTTGCCTTCCCATCAGTTAGTGTTAACCATAGATGACCATTCTTTAATTGGGCTTTTGATACGGTGGCATGAAGTAAAAAAGTAGGAGCAAATCCTCTTGAAAGAAGATTCCCTATAGCTTGATTAAGCTCACCAACAGAAAAATGTGGGACTGTATCTTTATTCAACTTTTCATTCTCAAACTTCAACAAAAGTTTCTAGCAATTAACCGAATCCAATTTGACCAAGAATACCTTGACCAGTTAATAGTTCTGTACTCAACCCAATAACAATTCCAAGCATTGCTAATCTACCGTTCCAGATTTCAGCATAATTTACAAATCCATAACGAGGCTCAATGTCTTCAGGTGACATAGTCTTTTAGGAGATTAAACAAATTCTATCTAGTTAAGAACAAAAAAGCGTTGAAGACCTCAAAATACTCATATAGACCTTTTATCGAACATGTCTTGCACCATCAACAGGATGATAATCCTCACCTGTTAGCTCTTCATAAATAATTGCAGGTAGTCCAGTTTCAAACATTGTTTGCAACGCTTCTTTCAAAAAAGGATTCCATCCACCAGTACTTACCTTGCCATGACGAACAGTCCAATCCCACGTACCTTGCAAATCTCTAGGAATTCTTCCTTCTCGATCACGACGCGCTACCAAATCAAGAGATTCAACCAAACCCACTTGTATGGGTTCTTTACCATAAGCAGGAGTCAGACTTAATTCTAGACGAACCGGATCTTCCTTTAATAGGCGTAATCTGAATCTTGGGGGCAACCTCAAAGATTTAATAACTGCTGCAACTACACGTGTTCTTTGATCCACAATTAACTCCCTTTTAAATTCGATGAATGCTTGTATGACTTAAGAATCTCACATCTTTTATTCAGACGAAGATTCTGTTTGCTTTGGAGGATCCAAATCATTTGAGAAGCGTACAGTAAGAAGATCCTCATCAGTAATCTTCCCATCTTTATTGAGTAATTCAGGATGAATAGTAAATTGCCCTGTACGATCTTTTTTCAAGGGGTTATCTGCTTTCTCAAGAGCATTCGCAGCAAACAAACCTCTAGACATCACTCGCAATGCCTGCCATAGCAACACAATTACTATCAAAGCATATACAAAGGGGAAAATAGAGCTCATCATAATTTTCTAGGCATCAAAAAGTCATTTCACTTTCCCTCAATTAAAGACTAAGCAAAAACTTGCATTAAAAAAAGAAAAATACTTAAAAAATTAGAGAAAAACATAAAACAGGCAATTATTAAAGAAGTGAAAAAGCCAATATCATTTTGAACTAGCTTATAAGGAAAACTTCCTATACTCAATTCAAGCAATAGGCATTCAGAAAATTCAAGCATGAAAAACACTTTGGAAACGCCCCCAAAAAATCAATGAATACAAAAAATAAAATGACCATTAAATTAACCTCAAAAACTATTTCTGAGTTGATGAAGAAATACAAACCTATATATGGTTATGCCTTAAGTCTATTAATTCTAGGGACAAATACCTCAGCAAGAACAGCATTTATAGTTCCTTTAACTAGTCAAATTGAACGCAAACAATTTCAACTAATTGCAAACAAATCGTTTGTATCTGAAGCATTAAAAAAAAGTGGCCCTGCTGTAGTTACTATAGAAACTCAACGGAAAGTATTTACTAATAACAGAAATATATTCCCTCCAAATTTATTGATTGACCCAAATTTTGAAAGATTCTTTGCTAATCCAAATCGACAATATCAAAGACCAAGAATTGAACGAGGGCAAGGAAGTGGCGTTATTTTTGCTTCGGAAGGACTTGTTCTTACTAATGCACATGTAGTAGAAAACAGCGAAGAGCTTATGGTCGGGCTCTCTGATGGAAGAAGAATTCCAGGTCGGGTAGTGGGACAAGACTACCTGACGGATCTAGCGGTGGTAAGACTTAAAGGCTTAGGACCTTGGCCAAAGGCTTATTTAGGTAATTCTGAGGAAATTGAAGTTGGCGATTGGGCAATAGCAGTTGGGAACCCGTATGGATTAGAAAAAACAGTAACCTTAGGTATTATTAGCAATCTAAATCGCAATGTATCTCAACTAGGTATATCTGATAAGCGATTAAATTTAATTCAAACTGATGCTGCAATTAATCCTGGTAATTCTGGCGGCCCATTACTTAATTCTCAAGGTGAAGTAATTGGAATCAATACACTGGTTCGTTCTGGTCCTGGAGCAGGTTTAGGATTTGCTATTCCAATCAATAAAGCAATAGAAATTGCAAATCAATTAGCATCACGAGGTAGAGCTATTCATCCAATGATAGGAGTTAATTTATCTCCTACAAATGGAAAAGGAGCTTTAATTATATATGTTTTACCAGGTGGACCTGCAGAAAAAAGGGGTCTAAAAGTAAATGATGTTATCATTTCCATCAACAACAAAGATGTTAAAAACCCTCAAGATGTCGTTAATACTATAAATAGTAATGGAATAAGTAAGAAAATGAAATTTTTAATTTTAAGAAATAATATTACAATCAAAATTGATATTAAGCCTATAGATATAAGAGGGTTCAGAAGTCTATAGCTACAATTTAATTTCTATTTAATTCATAATGAACTGATATCTATTTCTTTTTACTCTTTCGCTGAAGTTTTCTCTTAGCAATTCTTTTAGCTTCTTTTTTTGCTTCATCAAGTAATGCTTTTTCTTTTTCTATTTGCTGCCTTTTTTTATCCTTATAATAATCATAATTACCAGAGTAAAAAATTAGCTGACCATCTCTAATTTCTACAATTCGATTTGCAACTTTTGAGATGAAGTAACGATCATGGGAAACAACTACCAAAGAACCTTCATAATTTTTAATTGCTTCTTCAAGCATTTCTTTAGCTGGTATATCTAAATGATTAGTAGGTTCATCAAGGAGAAGCAAGTTACAAGGCTTGACTATGATCAAAGCCAATGCAACACGGGCTTTTTCGCCTCCACTTAAATCAGCAACTTTTTTAAAAACGTCATCATTACTAAAACCAAGGCTTCCTAATAATGATCTTACTTTTGTATTGCTCCAATCAGGAACAACATCAAATAAGGTGTCTAATACTGTCTTGCTAAGTTCAAGCGCTTCAGATTGATTTTGTTCAAAATAACTAGGGATAACATTATGCCTACCTAATTCAACTAAACCATCTTCTGCTTTTTCCTTACCAATTATTAAGCGCAATAATGTAGATTTGCCTGCTCCATTAGGGCCTAATATTGCGATATGATCTCCGGTCTCTATATGCAACTTAGCTCCTAGAAAAATAATTTTATCGTTATAAGTATGTGTCAAATCATCCACTCTAACAACACTTTTCCCCGATCTTGGAGCTTTAGGAAATGAAAAATTAGGTTTTTTTAATTCGGAAATAGGTGCTTCTATTTTATCTAGTTTATTTAACAACTTCTCTCTGCTTTTGGCTTGGGTACTTCTAGTTGCACTAGCTCTAAATCTTTCAATATAATCTTGTTGAGCTGTTAATTCTTTTTGTTGACGATCAAAAGCTGCCTTAATTGATTCAGATTCTAATTCTTTCTGGTTTAAATAATCAGAATAATTGCCATTATATGTCCTGGAAATTCCTCTTTCTGTACTTACAATATTAGTGCATATTCTGTCTAAAAAACTTCTGTCGTGGCTAATAATTACCATCGCAGCTGTTTGCTTTAATAAATACTTCTCGAGCCATTCAATTGTTTCTAGATCTAAATGATTAGTTGGTTCATCTAATAACAATAAGTCAGGTTCTTGTAACAAAATCTTCCCTAATGCAACCCTCATTTGCCAACCACCTGAAAAATCGCCAACCAATCGTTCTGCGTCATCTGAAAAAAAGCCTATTTGAGGCAAAAGCTTCTCAATTTGTGCCTCCAACTCATAACCATGCAACGCTTCAAAACGCATTTGAAGAGTACCTAATTGTTTAATCAAAGAATTTAAAAATTGATCATCTGATTTAGCTTTTTCTGAATTCATCTGTTGCTCTATCTTGTTGATTTCAATTAAAACTTCTGCAGCATCAGCAAATGCTTGAAACAATTCTTCTCTCAAGGTCCTATTTACATCAACATCAAATTCTTGTTGCAAATATGCAATACGCGGTTGTCCCTCATATAAGACCTCACCTGAACTGACTTCCTCTAAGCCTGCAATAATTCTTAATTGCGTTGACTTCCCAGCACCGTTGACACCAACAAGACCTATGCGCTGACTAGGTTTTATTTCCCACGTAATTTCTTTGAGAACTTCAGCTGTAGGGTAAATTTTACTAACTTTCTCAAGTCTGATCACTAAAGGAAATCCTTTTTCAATAGTCAATATATTTAAACTAATATTGGATGCAAACTTGCAATACTAAACTTTCAGGTTTCCGGATCTTAAATAATGGTCAGACTCGAACAAATTACTGCTTTGATTCTGGCTGCAGGTTTAGCTATACCTAGCTATTGGTTCTTTTGGACGTTGGCTGGGGGAGGAGGGTACGAACAAAGAGAAATCAAACAAGTTCCTTTAATTGAAAAACAAATTATAAATAAAACAGGAGGAATCAAAGGCCCCCTCTAGCTTTTATCAACCATTGCTTTGTATCTAAATCATCTAGCTTAGAAATATAATCCTTAACTTCTTCCACAGTAACGGGAAGGCCCAGCTCTTCTCCTATTTCACAGATCCTCTGCAAAGCTCCTTGCGGATTCTGAAGAGCTTGACGAAAAAGGAGATTTCTATAGGCAGGGTCAGCCTCAATACGCTTATAAAGAGCTTCAGCGTTACTACTCATTAAAAATTTTCAACTTAGTTTGGACTATTAATTTAAGCCACTTTTGGGCCAAAATTAGAATCATGAAACTTTCCTGAATCAACTTCTTTCATTCCTAAAGCAGAAGCATCCTTCATGCTTCTTGCATCCATGCATAAAACTTTCCTTAATTGTGCAAAATTATCTGCCTGAATCATGCGGCCTTCATTAGTAGCCGAATATTCAGCTTTTTGTAAAACATGGTGCAAATGAGTAAGTAGATAAGAGCTAATGACTGCAGAAACTAAAACATCACTATTTGCTTTTCCCCTTCTGCGCTTATTGCGCGATGCCTTTGTCCTTTCATTGCTCTCATTCATAGAAGAGTTCTGAACTCTTGCTGAGGCAGGGGAAGATGGAAGGGTGGGTTTTTTAGTCATTGAAAATACTTTTGCTTGAGTAGCTGTGAAAATCTAGAAATTGGGCCAATAGGCAAGATTGGAATTTGAAGAGATCAAAGATTAATCTCAAAATAAGCATAGTACTGGATACTATCCTTGACTATAAGTGTACACTAATTAATACCCGTTACATCTTTTGGGTCATGGCTACCCGGCAAAATTCATCAAGCGGGAAGCAAAAGTCTCCCAGGGTGCAAGTTGTGCTTCCAGAGGAGCTATGCGCTCAGCTAACTTTTTTAGCCAAAAAAGAATCCAGAACAGTCAGCAATATGGCAAAAGTTCTTATCCAAGAAGGAGTTGATAGCTTAATAACTGAATATCTATCCAAGAGCGAAGAAAGTACAAACACAAGCCATACAGAAAGTTTCAGGTCTTCTTTAGAGACCCAACAATCAAGGCGGCTTAGAGGTGCACCAAGAAGAATCAAATTGACCAAGCCATGAACTTATTTTTATGGTCTAACTGCAATGCCAAGAACAGAGGGTTCTTTTAACCCTGTAACGTTAGTGTTAATAGGCTTTTGATTAATATTCCACCATGCCAATAATGCAAATGCCATAGCTTCTCTACTTTGCGAAGGGATTCCAATTTTTTCAGTAGACAAAACTCGTATTCCTGGGGATCTATTCGTAATTTCTTTCATAAGGAAAATATTTCTACTTCCTCCACCTGCTACAAACAATTCAGCAGGCTTAATCCAAGACTTTTTAAATAAATTATTTAAATCTTGGGCAACAACACAAGCAGTAAAGCAAGTGATAGTAGCAACTAAATCATTTACATTGGCTGAATTAATCTCAGAGAATCTTTTGGCTAAATCAAGAGAACCAAAATATTCTCTACCAGTTGATTTTGGAGGAGGCTGTTGAAAAAAATCTTCCTTAAGCCATTTTTTTATTGCATCCAAGTCAGGTTTTCCTTTTGAAGCCATCAATCCATCACAATCAAAATTCATTTGCCCATTAGTGATTTTCTGAACGGCAAGGTCTATAAGAGTATTAGCAGGACCACAATCCCATCCCAATAAATGGCATTTGCGATGAGGACCCTTAAGAGGCGGAATTAATGAAAGATTGGCAATACCTCCAAGATTAAGAACTCCTCTCCAAGTCTTCCCTCTTCCTATTAATGCATAATCCAAAAATGGGGCTAAAGGAGCACCTTGTCCTCCTAAAGCAAGATCCTTAGATCTGAAATCATAAATGACATTTTTCCCTAGAAGAGTTGCTAATAAAGGTGCTTGAATAAGCTGCCAGCTTGCTCCTCTAAAAGAGGGTTTCGGTGGTCTATGACAAACAGTTTGTCCATGGCAACCTACAACAGTAGAAATTCCATCAGGGTCACATCTACTTGCTGCTGAAAAATGGGCTTCTGTAATCGCTTCAGAAAGTTCCAGCCAATCACAGCCACTCAACTTAGAACCCTGTCCAGCATCAATAATTGCTTTCTGCAAATCAACCGAATATTTGAGTGAGACTGAATTAAGTAATTTCCATCTAGGTTTATTTAAATTACCTCTAAAATCCACTAACACAGCATCAACACCATCAGCGCTAGTCCCACTCATTAAACCCAAAACATACATTCAGACTTGAGGTAATTTCTGAAGATCTTCCATCAAACCCATTACCACCAAAACATGATCTTTTTCTAAAATATATTTAGCTGGGGGATTAACTGTTAATCGTTCTGCTGGCCCTGCTGCTAAAACATTAACTAGATAATTCTTACGAAGATTCAGATCTCTTAAAGAACTACCTATAAAAAGTTCAGGAACCTTAATTTCATCAATTCCTGTTTGAGCATCCAATTCTAACCTCTCTATCAAATTAGGTCGTACTAGTTCTAAGCCCAACCGTTCTCCTTGCATTCTAGAAGGGAAAACCACTCTATCAGCGCCAACTCTAGTGAGCATCCGTTCATGTAAATCACTTGTAGCCCTAGCAATCACCTGTTGCACTCGACTGCCTTCAGTATCTTTTGCAATGAGCGTGGTAGTAATACTTGCCTCTATTGGTTCACTAATCCCAACAACCACTGTGCCCATTTCCAAAACTCCTGCTTCTCTCATAGATTCCTCATCTGTTGAATCAACAACTCGTGCCTCTATAGAAGGCTCCAATTGACGTAAATCTTCAATTGCTCTTTCAGAAGAATCAACCGCAAGTACCTCTGCCCCATTGCGGATCAATTCACGGCACACAGCTGTTCCAAAACGACCAATCCCAACGACAGCAAATCCAAGGGATTCATCATCTTTATTTCGTAACCATCTCCACCATTGACTCATTTTCTTACCTCCAACAATAGAATTCAAACATAGAGATCCTCATGTGGATAGCCAATTCTATTCTGATCTTTAATCCCACCTCTGTTAAGAGCTTGCCAAATCGCACTTAACAATAAGAGTATCCCAAGCCTTCCAACAAACATTCCTAGAACCAAAATAAATTGACCAATCCCACTTAAATGCTGCGTAACTCCAAGATCAAATCCTACTGTTGCAAAGGCTGAAATACATGTAAACAATATTTCTAAAAAAGAAAAGTTATCTTGGCCTCCAAAACCATTTGCCATACTTATCAATAACGCCATTATTAAAACAAACAAAAGAGAGCCGACTGTAATACCTACTGCTTTTAAAACAACTTTGTCAGAAATCTGTCTATGGCGAATAACAACATTATCTTGGCCTCTCAACGTTGATCGTGTTGCTGCCATAAGGGCAGCAATGGTTGTGGTCTTAATTCCACCACCAGTACCTCCTGGACTGGCACCTATAAACATTAAAGTCATTAAGAGCAACAGGCCTGAGTCAGAAATAGTCTCGATTGATATCGGCATACTTGTAAAGCCAGCAGTCCTTGCACTTATAGATGCAAATAAAGAAGTTAAAAAACGTTCATGCCAATTGATAGTGAAGAAAAAAGCACCTTTCTCTATGGACTCAGTAAGAAATAATCCAAAAGTTCCTAGACATATTAAAAATACTGAGGTTCTAATGACTAAGCGAGTATGAAGGCTCAAACGTCGAAAATGCAAATTTTTACGATTTGTCCATATATCACTTGTCACTCGCCAACCCAAACCACCTAATAATACGAGCAGAATAACGACACCATTAACTACCCAATTGCTGCGATAACTTTGCATACTATTCGACCAAAGTCCAAAACCTGCATTGTTATACGCAGAAATACTATGAAAGATAGACGCCCATGCTCTTTCTCCTAAATTACTAATATCAGTGAAACCAAAATAAAAAAGAATACATGCTCCAATCGCAATTAGTACAAAAGCGGTAAGAGCAATACCTCGAAAAGTTCTACCAACTCCTCCTACTCCAAATTCATCAAGAGTTTTTCCTCGATCCAAGCGGGTTCTCAACTCTGTTCCACTTACAACAAACCCTTGTAAAAAAGTTGTAATAGCCATTAAACCTAAGCCACCAATAAGCAGCATGCATGCCAGCAAAATCTGTCCATAGATCGTTAAATCTTTACCTATATCAATTATCGTCAAACCTGTTACCGTGACAGCAGAAGTAGCCGTAAAAAAAGATTCCCAAATACCAACTTCTGCAGAAGAGCATAAAGGAGTTGCAAGTAAAACAGTGCAAGAAAAAATAAGAAGCAAGCCTGTTAAAACAGTAAATTGAGGTACCGTTAATTTTCGATACCAAGCTAGTTTTAAATTGACTTGTTTTGAAAAAGGCACTGAATTAGTGGCTATTTAAAAGTTGCAAGAGTATTCATAATTCTTGGTATAATTCAAAGACCTGAGTATTGCCAAAGAATTAATACAGGAACAACAATAGTCATAAGTAAAGTTAGACCAGCTCCATAACGTGTGACATCTAAGAAACGATAGCGACCAGGTCCAAATACCATCAAAGTTGTCTGATAACCCATAGGAGTAAGGAATGATTGACTCGCTCCAAATAAAACTGTCATTAAAAGAGCTGTTGGGGGGAGATTCAAACTAGGAGCCAGTTGCACTGCAACTGGTGCCAATAATGCAACAGAAGCAGCATTACTAATAAACTGGGTGAAGATAGTTGTAGATAAGAAAATTACTAATAATGCAATATATCTAGGTAATCCCTCCAAGAAATATTGAAGACTCCCAGCAAAAGCATCTGCAAGGCCAGTAGTTTGCATTGCAACGCTAAAACTAGACAATGATCCCAATAACAGGATTACATCTAGACGTATAGAACGTTGGACTTCAGCAGGCCTAATGCAACCACCAACAACCATTGCAATAACAGCAATAAGAACTGATGCCACTAAAGGCAAGTTCGTCAGAGAAGGCAAAAGTATCATTGCAATAGCGATTGCAATAGCGATTGGCTTACTCTTTACTGTAGGCAAATCATTTTCAAGCTGATCGAGTACAAGCAAGTCATTACTTGCTTGAAGACCACGAATTGAGTCTATAGGGGCCTGTAAAAGCAATACATCACCTTCATGCAAAATCGCTTGTCCAAGGCGTTCTTGAACTGTCTGTTGACCACGCCTTAGTGCTAATACCGTTGCATTATGACGTTGTCTGAATCTTAATTCCCTTAAACTTGCTCCAGCAAGAGTTGAACCTGCTGGCAAAAGAACTTCTACTGTTTTTTGACCTTCAACAACAAACCGTTCAAATGGATTAATTGAATCATTTAAATTTCTTTTTGCGAGTTGAATAGTATGTTCTTGCTGCAGCCTTAAAAGATCAGAGCGAGTAACTCTTAGCAATAATCGGTCCCCAGGCTCAATTGTACGATCTGCGAGAGGAGGTAGCAGCCTTTCCTTTCCTCTTTGAAGCTCTAAAACATCCACATCAAAACGACGCTGTAATCTGCTATTGCGCAAAGATTGGCCAACCAACTCTGAATCAATCGGAATAGTTACCTCTGTGAAGTAGCCAGTTTGATCAGGCCTACTTCCAAAGTCACTCTTCTCTCTACCTCTGTCTGGTAAAAGTGATTGTGGAGCTAATAACAAATAAATTGTTCCAATAAACCATATAGGTATCCCAATAGCAGTAAAACTAAAAAGTTCTAAAGGCCCATACCCAAGCTGAGCACTTATATCGCTAACTAATAAATTTACCGAACTACCCAAAAGAGTGAGAGTTCCTCCCAATAAAGTTGCAAAAGAAAGAGGCAATAAAACTCTTGAAGGAGAGATATTTCGTTTAACACACCAAGCTTCTATAACAGGCAAAAGAGATGCAACAACTGGCGTATTGGGAACAATTCCAGAGATAGGAGCAACAACAAACCCCAAAACACCAATTAAACGTCGTGGTGTTTTTATGCTTTCAAATGCTATTAACTCTCTTAAACGATCCAAAGCTCCACTTTTAAACAAAGCTGCAGAAACTGCAAATAAACCCATCAAAGTTATTAAAGCAGGGCTACCAAAACCAGCTAGCGCCTTTTGAGGCTCAAGTACACCTGTAGCCATTAACAACGCAACACTTAAAAGCCCCGTAAGCTCAGGTGCAAGCCAACCACTTATAAAAAGCAATACCGCTATGAACAAAACACCTAAAGTAATAAGTGCTTGAGGGTTATCTAAAACAACTATTAATTCATTCATATTTTTCTTTTTGTATTTTCATAATCGATGAAAAAGTAAAATCATCCGAAAGCATGGCACATGACAAAACAAGTATTCCCTCTTGATATATATTCTCCCAATTAAATGAATTTCTTACCATCACTAAGTAACCAAGAGCCTGCAGAGCGAATACTCAAAAATAAATTAGGGAACTTTGATAAATAAGCCATTCGCCTCATTTTAAAAGCAATTGAACCTGAAATGGTCAAACCCATACCTGTAATAGTTGCCTCTCCAATTCCCATGCTAAGCATTTCACCACGATCAACAAACTCAAAGGGAGTCAAGTCTTTACCTTGACGAGCCGCAATTACATTCTTTGCTAGATGTTCTCCTTGTTGCATTGCAACTTGAGCAGTTCCTAAGCAAGGGTTTTCTTGATCTATAGCCATATCTCCAATAGAAAAAACATTATTACGTCCAATGATTTGTAGTTTCGAATCAATCGCAACTCTTCCATTCCTAATCAAAGTTTCAGGCAAACCAGAAGGGATAGCTGATTTTACTCCGGCAGTCCATATTATTCCAGAATGATTCAAACTGAACGGCTGAGAATGTTGTTTGCTCAAACTCTGAATTTCCACATTATTTTCTAAAACCTTTAAAACATTAGTATTTAAATGCAAATTAATAGATCTTTTTCGTATTGCTTCTTGAATTTGTTCTTGATTAAAAGATCTCCCTTTAGGCAAAATATTCTCTCCAACTTCAATTAAATGAATTTCCGTTCGCGCATCTACAAGATCCGCAACTTTGCAAGCAAGTTCTACTCCAGTTGCTCCTGCTCCAACAATAACTAAGTTTTGTCTATTTTCATTGGAATGATTCAGCCTCCTAATTACTCTTTTAAGGGTTAATACATCCTGATATTTATTAAACTTAAGACAATGTTCATTCACACCTGAAATCCCAAAACTATTTAGCTTTGAACCAGTTGCAATAACCAACTGCCCATACTTAATAACTTGTCCAGCTGATGTAGATACAACCTCTTTATCTAAATCAATATTGTCTACAAATTGATCTATCAAGACAATGCCCTTAGATGCAAGCAAAGTTTTATAGAAAGGAGCAACCTCCCATACTTCAAGTTCACCGCTTAACAATTCATAAAATAATGGTAAAAAATTAAATCTAGAACTGGGTTCTATCAAAATAATAGGAGGCCTTTGTTTACATCTACTTAAAGAAAGTGCAGCCGTGAGGCCTCCAAAGCCGCCTCCTACTACAACAACAGCGCCATTTTTGGAAAAATTAGACTTCATCTGAACTATGCCTGAGATGATTAAAGGAACCTAATGAGAAGCAATAATGGATGATAAACACATGACTTCTAGAAAATTGGAAAAAATTCCATTCTTAAAGATTCCCTTAAAAGAAGCTCGTAAGCATCTTGAACCACTATCTCCACAAAAACGCTTGACATGGGCTTATGAACAATTTGGTCCTCATCTTGCTATTACGACAAGTTTCGGGATTCAATCATCGGTTTTACTTCACATGCTTTACCAGCTCAATAGTGGCAATACTATAAAAGTAATATGGGTTGATACAGGGTATTTACCAAAAGAGACTTATCAATATGCAGCTGCACTTACAGACAGACTTAAGCTAGATGTCACTGTTGCACAAAGCATAATAACTCCAGCAAGAATGGAAGCCTTATACGGTGAACTTTGGAATACTAACTCTCTAAAAGATATGGGAAAATATCACCGCATTCGAAAAGTCGAACCTTTAGAAAAAGCTTTAGAAGATTTAGATATCTATTGCTGGGCAAGTGGCGTCAGAAGCAGTCAAACTGACAATAGGAGCTCAATGAGCATATTAGATCGTATTAGAAACCGTCTATCTCTTAGACCAATATTGGAATGGTCGCAAAAAGACATTTTTTATTACATGCAAACCAATGATTTACCTCAACACCCTCTTTTTGAAAAAGGGTATTCAACAATAGGTGATTGGCATTCAAGTTCCCCAGATACTACTGATGCAGCTGGAAGAAAAACACGATTTGGAGGCTTACAACAAGAATGTGGAATTCATATTGAGGACAGTAATAAAGAACACAAGTAAAAGTGAAACACCAAAAATATTGTCTTTTGATAGGTAACAGTCGCTGGCATTGGGCAATTCAAAAACAGGAACAATGGTCTTTTTCTCATACCGATCCCAATCCAAAACAACTAAAAAAGCTCAAAAATCATTTGTGGAAATGGGCGGCAGTAGGCCCTATACCCTCATCTATTAACTTGGAAACTAAAAGATGCATTGGAATTAAAGATGTTCCTCTATTGAAACTGACAGATTGGATAGGTATTGATCGAGCTTTAGGAGGTTGGGCCGCTTTTAAACAAGCAAAATCTCAAAACCTCCATAGCAAAGGAATCCTTTTAGCAGATGCAGGCACAGTGTTAAGTCTTACAAGAATTACAGCCAATGGAGAATTTGCAGGAGGGCAATTAATTGCTGGGCTTAAGTTACAAAGATCATCCATGGCAAAAGGTGCTCAAAAACTTAAGCCGGTATGCACCGACAATTTACCAGCCAATCAATTTCCTATTTCTACAGAAGCAGCGATGCTAAAAGGTAGTTTTCAAGCTTTACTAGGAAGCATAATCGAAGCACAAAAAGACAGTAATCTGCCTCTTTGGATATGTGGAGGTGATTCAGAAATCTTATTTAACCATTTAATAAATAGACAAATTGATGTATATCATCGACCTAATCTGGTTTTAGAAGGAATGATCGACATTGATCTACCTTCTATTCCAAAGCCAAATCCTGAACAATCTGATCAGCCATACTGGCAGCCTTGACTTTCAAATAAATGACTTCCAATTTTCCTTCAGAGTCAATTACAAAAGTTTGTCTCTTCATTCCCATATACTCCTTGCCCATAAACTTTTTCAATCCATAACTTTCATAAGAAGTAGCTACTGGACAAGGCTCTAAATCAGTAAGAAGAATAAAAGGCAACTGATATTTATTAATAAACTTTGAATGCTTGTTCGCTGGATCTTTACTAATTCCAATTACGTTTATTTTATGATTTTGCAAAATGTCCCAGCGATCACGAAAATTACAAGCTTCCTTTGTGCATCCAGGAGTGTCATCTTTGGGATAAAAATAGATCACAACTCTCTCGCCCTTAAAAGATGAAAGTTTTATTAATTTCCCATCTTGATCTGGAAGAGTGAAATCTGGTGCTTTTTCGCCAATTTGAAGAGACATGCGATTGACTGACATTCAGAAACCAAGAGTACTGCCTCTTTGGATATTTCCAATGGATTCACCATTAAAAGAAATTTCTATTAGCGAAGAGAAAATAGCTAATTCTCTTCATCCAAGGAGAGCTAAAGAATATAAACATGCTAGAAGTTATGTTCGCTTTGCATTATCTCAATTTTTTAAGCTTAATCCACTAGAGATACCATTAAAAGCCTCTATTGGCAAAGCACCTTTATTAGGGAATAATCTTGGACATGTAAGTTTTAGTCATTGTAATGATGCTCTATTAATTGGATGGTCCCCAACTAAATTAGGAGTGGATATAGAAAGAAGCGATAGAGCCTTATCAGCAGAAGGAATATCTGAACGTTTTTTTCATAAATATGACCAAAATAATTTAAAAAGCTTAAATAATGAGGACTTTCGAAAAAAAGTTTTAGAGCAGTGGGTAATTAAGGAAGCTGCTATTAAATGGCAAAGAGGAACTTTATCCAAAGATTTAAAAAATTGGCATATTAAGAACAAATCAAATGTTGCTATTCATCAAACACTAAATCATGAAGTAAAAATTCAAACAACAATTTATAGATCATGGATAATTGCTATTGCATCTAATGACAATCAGGGAAAAGGTGATTTAATGATTTGTGCTAATTAAAGCAATCGTAATTTCAGATACTAGCTTTTAATATTTAGTTTACAAAAAATTCTTTAATTATAAAATTATTCAATTTGATCATCTATTTGTTTAGTTTTCCATTCACGTAATATTTCTTTTCTCTTCCCCTCCCAACCATTAGAAGTTGGCTCCCAAAATTTTTCTTTCGTAAGTTCATGGGGTAAGTAATTTTGAGACACCCAGTTATCCGCAAAGTTGTGTGGATATAAATAACCATCGCCATCTCCAGAATGAACACCATCTCGATGAGAATCACGAAGATGTCTAGGAACATCTTGTTTTTGAGTAGTCCTAACAGCGCGCTGAGCTGAAAGTATTCCCAAAATACTATTACTTTTTTCAGCACATGCTAAATAAAGTGCAGCCTCCGAAAGGAAATAAATGCCTTCTGGTAAACCAACACGATCAAAAGCTGAAGCACAAGATTCAATAACAACAATTGCCTGTGGATCAGCCAAACCAATATCTTCTGATGCAGCAATAAGCATACGTCGAAAGATATATCTCGGATTTTCTCCTGCTTCCAGCATACGGGCCATCCAAAATAAAGATGCATCCGGATCTGATCCTCGCATCGATTTGATAAAAGCACTAATGGTATCAAAATGTGCATCCCCTTCTTTGTCATAGAGAACAGCTCTCTGTTGAATAGATTCCTCAGCTATTTGCAGATCAATATTAATGACGCCTTTTGCATCAATAGCAGTAGTTTCAACAGCTAATTCAAGAGCATTAAGTAAAGATCGAGCGTCTCCATTCGCCACATCTACCAAATGATTAGCTGCATCGCTACTTAGCTTGACCTGTTTTTTACCAAAACCTTTCTCAGAATCTGATAAAGCTCTAACTAGTAGTTTATGTAAATGATGCGGCTCTATTGGAGTTAGGCGAAAGATTCTAGATCGACTTACTAATGCTTTATTGACTTCGAAGTAAGGGTTCTCTGTTGTAGCTCCTATAAGAATAAAAGTACCGTTTTCAACCCATGGCAATAATGCATCTTGCTGAGCACTATTAAAACGATGCACCTCATCAAGAAAAAGAATGGTTTTTAGCCCATATCGGCCCAACCTTTCACGTGCATCTTCAACTTCCTTTCGAATCTCTTTGACACCAACTAATACGGCATTAAGAACACTAAAATATGAACGAGTGTTTGCAGCAATAATCTTTGCCAAAGTAGTCTTACCAACTCCAGGTGGGCCATGAAAAATAAGATTCCCAACTCGATCTGCCTCTATCGCTCTTCTTAATAGTCTACCTTCAGCAAGAATTGCATCTTGGCCAACAAATTCATCAATTTTTGTAGGGCGCAATCTATCAGCAAGAGGTGCATTCCTCTGAATTTGCTCATCACTATTAAAAGTGAATAGATCCTTACTCAAAATAATTAGGGAAACAGTTTTTCATCAAAAGATTCAGGTAATTACAGTAGGTCTACTCATACCCGTTCTGTTGCTAATTTCCGCAAAAGAATCTATAGAAGTAATTAGTTGAGAAAGCGCGTTTTGTGGATTTTGAGTTAAGTCTCCCTGAGAAGAGACATAACTTTCTAAATAGACTCTTAAAGTTGCACCCTTTGTACCTGTCCCCGATAAGCGTAGAATTACTCTGCTACCATCATCCAAAAGAATTCTCAACCCTTGACGAGCCGTAATTGAATGATCAACAGGATCTGTATATGTAAAGTTATCAGCAGTGGTAACTTGTCTTCCTGCAAAAGAATTACCAATTAATGAAGGCAACCTTAATTCAACTGTCTCATATAAATTCTGTGCTATATCACTTGCAATAGACTCATAGTCATGTCGAGAATAATAATGTCGGCCAAAATGATCCCAATGTTTATGCATTAACTCCTCTACAGAACACTTCTTATGTGCAAGAATCTGCAACCAAAAAAGAACTGCCCATAATCCATCTTTTTCTCTAACATGATTACTGCCAGTACCAAAGCTTTCCTCGCCACAAAGAGTAATTTGACCTGAATCCAAAAGATTCCCAAAGAATTTCCAACCTGTAGGTGTCTCAAAACAACTTATATCCAAATCTTTAGCTACAACATCAACTGCTGAACTAGTTGGCATTGAACGTGCAACGCCTAATAATCCCCCGGAATAAGCGGGAACACAATTGGCATTTGCGGTCAATACCGCAAGACTATCGCTTGGATTAACAAAACAATTACGGCCCAAAATCATATTGCGATCGCCGTCGCCGTCACAAGCAGCTCCAAAAGAATATTCCGACCCATTAAGCAACAAATCAGCCAAGTCCTTGGCATAAGTCAAATTAGGGTCAGGGTGACAACCGCCAAAATCTTCCAAAGGTATGCCATTTCTGACTGTCCCGGTAGGAGCACCAAAAAAATCTTCTAGCAATCTTTTTGCATATGGTCCTGTAACTGCATTAAGAGCATCAAATGCAATCAAGAAATCATCTTTGAGAAAAGATTTGATTCTGTCAAAATCAAAAATCTTCTGCATTAAAGCTATGTAATCTTCTATGCCATCAATAACCTCTACAATCATTCCCCCCACTTCATATTTAGCTGGTAATTCTAAAGATATAGAGTCATGGTTGATTATTTGATAACTATCAAGTATTTGTGTTTTGGCATAAATAGCATCTGTTAGGGATTCAGAGGCTGGACCACCATTTGGGCCATTAACTTTGACCCCAAAATCACCATCAGGACCTCCAGAGTTATGACTTGCAGAAAGGATAATTCCTCCAACAGCTTTCTTAGTCCTAATTAAATGAGATGCAGCAGGCGTAGAAAGAATTCCATCCACTGTAGTAATTACTTTTCGGACTCCATGGGCAGCAGCCATACGAATGATGACATCAATTCCATTTCTATTTCCAAAACGACCATCTCCACCCAGTACTAAAACTCCATCTTCTAAACCATGCAAAGTTTGAAATATTGCCTCCACAAAAGACTCTAAATAATGAGGTTGCTGAAAGTGTTTTGTACTTTTACGAAGGCCAGAAGTCCCAGGCTTTTGATCAGTAAAAGGTGCCTCCAATACGACCTTAAATTGGCTATCTGCTGAAAGATTTTTAAGAGACATTTGACAAAAAACATCTGAAGAAATAAACCATCAGAAGAGCTTTCACTAAATCCGATTTCAGTGAGGCATCTCTGAGGTACGTAACATTGCAACAAACCATAAGCTACTTAGAACCAATGCAACAACAACGCCATAACTTATGCCAAGTCTACTAATAGTAATTGGCACTATTAAAGGAAAAAGTATTGCACCTGCAATCGGGGTAATTGCTACTAACCAACGCGCCATTTTAGTCAGTTGGTAAATATATTAAAACCATTCAGATTTTGCTTTATCTATTGGGTTTGTATTGTCTTGAGGAGTAACACGTTCAAATTTCATGTTTATATTACGTTTCTGTTCACCCATAACATCTGTTGCTTCTATTAAGTAATTCTGCACTCCATCTCTAAAAGGAACCTGTAATCTAAATGTTCCATCAGACGCCAAAGGAACCTCCTCACCACCTATAGATAGTTTTGCTGAAGGGTCAGTAGAGCCATAAACAATTAATTCAGCATCGGCAATTAGCCAAAAAGAACGCTCGCGCTGTTCAATACCACCCAAACCAGATTCATTTCTACCACTGGCCCATAAACCAGAACCTGATTCATTAATCACTTCATCATGGCCTGTTCTTTCTTGAAATTCTTCGGAGCCAATTCGTGACTTACGGAAATGTGTGGTGGCTGTTTGATATAAGCGTTCATGCAAATCACTCTCCCGTTGGTCAGTCAATAAATTCTTTTCTTCCTCAACAACATCATTACTTGACGGTGCATCCAAGCTAAAAGGAACAAACTGATCCAATACCTGCTCACTTGGACGCAAAGAAGGAACTCTTGCAACTGAAGAGAATGACAAGGAAATCCATTGAGCCCCAAAGCGATAACCAAGTTCTACTTTATAATCACGATCTCCAACGGGAATAGGTAAATACCACTCAGTACTATGGCTATCAACAATGACCTCTCTTAAAGTTCCTGCATATTGTCCTCCATTTTGTATGCCCGTAACATCTGACAAACGTAAACAAAGTCTGCTTGCTCCTTGAGATTGAGCACGTTGACGATCTGCTTCAGAAATAGTCCAAAAAACGTAGGCCCAGTCAGGATCCCTGGGAAGAAAAACAACTCTTGTTTGTTCAGTTGAAGCAGAGTCAAAGCTATCTTTCTTTCTTTTTAAAGGATTTAATCCAGAAAATGATATTAATTTCCTATCAGTTTGCTCCCTTTCTTTAAATAAAGAGATTTCTTTGATTAAAGAAGCTTTGGATTTACGGCTATAAAGCGGAATTCTTAATTCACTTGCTTGTATGCGCAACTGACGAAGTGTTAAACGTGACAATGATTCTTTATCCTGGGCCACGCTTTTAGAACCTCCGTTTTTGTTCGGGATCAATAGTATCTTCTGATTGTCGTATGATTGGAACTTTTTCGGGGCTGTAGTCAGGATCTACTGACTGCAACGAAAGGATTCAAAAGCCGAAGTCATGTCCAAAAAGCTTGGTATAAAAGGGTACTTATTAAAAAGGTTATTTAAAAAAATAGTTCGTTTTGAGGAGTGATCTAAGTTTATTGAGAGCTATCTTAGTCCGGAATTTTAAACAGCATTTCTTTGGGATCAATAAATTTTCCAATTTCTCATGCATTGACTAAAGAAAGTTATTGATCATTTCCCAACCGTCCTTGAATAGAACTAATTAAATGCTCAAGAGTCAATTCCAATGGAGATAGTTGATAATAAATGGCCAAATGTTCCAATTGAATAGCTGCTGATCCCAATTGTTCCAACAAGGTATAGAGAAAAGCTTCATCTGTTTCTGGAGAATATTGAGTTAATAACCATTGCGAGCGAGTCTTCACATCTGGAATCTCACCAATGGCTTGATCTTTAACCATTGACTTAAAAGAAGCCAAGCAATGGGCTAACAATCGAACGTAATGCTTATCCAAGCTAGATAAATCCGTTTCTTCAATACGTCGTAAATCTTCTAAAGTCAGGTAAGTATTCTTGTTGTGTTCGTCTGACTGTTCATACATAAAATAATTTAAGGGTTGTATAGGATGTAACCTATGCTAACCATGTCATTTTTACCCCAAGTGGGTAGTGCTTTCAAGAGCCATGACTAAAAACAAAACGGTATCGCAAGTTCTCGAGAAATCATATGAGTATGGTTTTCTCACAGATGTGGAGTCTGAAAAAATTCCCAAGGGAATTAACGAAAGTATTATTCGTTTGATTTCAGAAAAAAAAAGTGAGCCAGACTTTCTGTTGGAATTTCGTTTGAAAGCTTTTAGGAAGTGGGAAAAGATGGAAGAACCAAAATGGGCAGATTTAAACTATCCCCCCATTAATTATCAAGATTTAGTTTATTATTCTGCACCAAAAGATATAGAAAAGAAAACTAGTCTTGATGATGTTGATCCAGAAATATTAGCTACTTTTGATAAACTTGGAATTCCCCTTAATGAGCAAAAAAGACTTACTAATGTAGCTGTAGATGCTGTATTTGATAGTGTCTCAATTGCAACTACTTTTAAAGAGAAATTAGCGGAAGATGGAGTTATTTTTTGTTCAATTAGTGAAGCAATTCAAAAATACCCTGAACTTGTAGATAAATATTTAGGCACAATAGTTCCAATGAGCGATAATTTTTTCGCAGCCTTAAATTCAGCTATATTTAGTGATGGATCCTTTGTATATATACCCAAAGGTGTTAATTGTCCTATGGAGCTATCCTCATATTTTAGAATCAATTCTGGAGATACTGGGCAATTTGAAAGAACATTAATTATCGCCGAAGAAAAATCATCAGTAAGTTACTTGGAGGGATGCACAGCGCCAATGTTTGATACCAACACTCTTCATGCAGCTGTTGTAGAATTAATTGCTTTAGATGACGCATCAATCAAATATTCAACCGTTCAGAATTGGTATGCAGGAGATAAAAATGGGATTGGAGGTATTTATAATTTTGTCACCAAACGAGGAAGATGCAAAGGGAAAAGAAGCAAGATTAGTTGGTCTCAAGTTGAAACTGGCTCTTCTATAACATGGAAATATCCAAGTTGTATTCTAGAAGGAGATGGTGCAGTTGGTGAATTTTACTCTGTAGCACTAACTAATAATAAGCAAATAGCAGATACAGGGACAAAAATGATTCATATTGGAAAAAACACAAAATCAACTATTATCAGCAAAGGTATAAGTGCTGGAAAATCAAAAAATAGTTATAGAGGATTAGTTCATATGGGAAGCAAAGCATTTGGCGCCAAAAATTATAGCCAATGTGATTCATTATTAATTGGAGATCAAGCTTCTGCTAATACATATCCCTATATACATTCAAAACAAATGAATTCTAGTATTGAGCATGAAGCAAGTACTTCTAAAATATCTGAAGATCAATTATTCTACCTGAAAAGTCGAGGTATTAATTCTGAGGAGGCTGTGTCAATGATGGTAAGTGGATTTTGTCAGGATGTATTCAATAAATTACCAATGGAATTTGCATCAGAAGCTGATAGTCTATTGGGGCTTAAACTGGAAGGAACTATAGGATGACTAAGCAATTAGATAAAAGAATGGAGCCAAAAAGAATACTTCTAGAAGTTAAAAATCTACATGCAGGAATTGATGGTAATAGTATCCTTAAAGGTGTTAACTTAACAATATATGAAGGTGAAATACATGCGATCATGGGAAGGAATGGTAGTGGGAAAAGTACACTAGCCAAAATAATTGCTGGGCATTCATCTTATGAAATATCTGAGGGAGAAATATTATTAGAAAGTGAAAGTATAACCAGCTTAGAACCAGAAGAAAGATCTAACAAAGGGTTATTCCTAGGTTTTCAATATCCTGTAGAAGTTGCTGGTGTAAAAAATATTGACTTTTTACGAGCAGCAGTCAATGCAAGGC
This sequence comes from Prochlorococcus marinus subsp. marinus str. CCMP1375, assembly GCF_000007925.1. Lineage (NCBI taxonomy): Bacteria > Bacillati > Cyanobacteriota > Cyanophyceae > Synechococcales > Prochlorococcaceae > Prochlorococcus > Prochlorococcus marinus. Next base: position 96,814 of record NC_005042.1, on the reverse strand, counting down.
GTAAAGAGTTAAAAGAAAGCGAGCTAGATACATTTGAATTTGATGAAATCGTAAATAATACTCTAGGAATAGTGCAAATGAATAAGGATTTTCTAGAAAGAGGCGTAAATCAAGGCTTTTCAGGGGGAGAAAAGAAAAGAAATGAAATACTACAAATGGCTTTGCTTAAGCCTATAGTTTCTATTTTAGATGAAACAGATTCTGGTTTAGATATAGATGCTCTAAGAATTATTTCAAATGGAATAAATAAAATTCATTCAAAGAATAAAGCAACAATACTAATTACACATTATCAGCGCCTATTAAACGAAATCAAACCTGATTATGTTCATGTAATGAAAGACGGAAAAATTATTAAAACAGGTACCAAAGAACTCGCAATAGCCTTAGAAAAGTCTGGCTATGAAGGACTAGAGCAGGTGGAAACTTAATAAATTAATGGATCCTAAGATTTACTGTGAATGGATAAACTCACTCCCTCACACTAAAGGAGTATTAGCAAACAATCAAAAAGAAGGTAGAAAATTTCTTCAAGAATATGGAATTCCAAAGAAATCTAATGAGAAATGGCGTCTTACAGACCTAACACGTATGAATGAATTTTTTACACTTCCAGTTAATCAGAAAAAAAACAAGATTTCTGTTGAAGTTAATAATAAAGCTAACAAAAAATCAACACAAATTAGTTTAGATACAGATTCTCCGATTGAATGTCAAAGTCTACCAAATTATATTGAACAAATTAGTGAAAATGAATTAAAGAAATATTTTTCTAAGTTTTCCTTTAAGCAAAATAGAGATGATATATTCCTAAAAAAATTCAATGAAGCAATAAATAGTCAATTAATTGCACTAAAAATAAAAAAAGATAGTAATGCTTCATTAGAAATTATTTTGCCAAAAAGTAAAAATGGATTAAGTCCCTATAGGGTTATGCTAATCGTAGAAAAGGGTGCTAAATTAGACATACTAGAAATCTTAAATAGCGAAGATTTCTGTGCTCATAGTAACTTAATTGAAATTTATATTGAAAATCAAGCAATAGTCAATCATGGCTGTATCGCGATAGGTAAACAATATTCAAAGCTATTGAGCCATATATCTATCATACAAGAAAAAGAAAGTGTATATTCTTTTTGCTCAATGTTGGAAGACTGGTATTTCAGCAGAATAGAGCAACATATATTTCAATTAGATGGAAACGCTAGTACAAATATAAAAGGACTGCAAATAACATCTAACAGTGAAAATATTGAAACTCATTCTATAGTTAAATTTGGTGGTCCTAATGGGTCCCTCGAACAAATCCATAAAGCAATTGCAGCCAATGAGTCTCATTCTATATTTAATGGATTAATTGATGTGCCTCAAGTAGCGCAACAAACTAAAGCAAGTCAAATAAGTAAGAATCTGCTTTTGTCTTCTAACGCAAAAATAGATACTAGTCCGAAACTAAATATTATTGCTGATGATGTTCAATGTAATCATGGTGCAACAATTAGTCAATTAGAAAAAGAAGAACTTTTCTATTTACAAAGTAGGGGAATTGATCAGAATCTCGCGAACTCTCTAATAATCAATGGATTTTGCAATGAAATTTTGAATGGCATGCCATTAGAAATAACTAAATGGTCCTCTCTCTCAAAATATCTATAAAGAATTACATGAAAAGTAAAAAGAATCTAGCTGAAATAACAAGAAAGGATTTTGAACTCTTTTCTTTAGGCTCTCAAGAAAATAATGATTTAATTTATTTAGATCATGCAGCAACTAGTCAAAAGCCAAAATTTGTGATTGAGAGAATGGTTCATTATTACAAATATGAAAATGCAAATGTTCACAGAGGTGCTCATCAGTTAAGTGCCAAAGCAACTCAGGCATTTGAAGATGCCAGAGAAATAACATCACAATTTGTTCAAGCAAAGTCAAATAGAGAAATTGTTTTTACTCGCAATGCAACTGAAGCAATTAATTTAGTCGCATATTCATGGGGAGATTCTCAATTAAAAGAAGGAGACGAGATATTGATTACTTTAATGGAACATCATAGTAATCTTGTTCCATGGCAACTACTAGCAAAAAGAAAAGGTTGTAAGCTGCGTTATATTGGTATAACAAAAACAGGAGAATTAGATCTCAATGATCTAAAGAATAAAGTAAATGAAAAAACTAAATTAGTATGCCTTCTTCATGTCAGTAATACATTAGGAACCTGCAACCCTATTAAAAAAATCTCAGAAATTGCTCATAGTGCTGGAGCTTTAATACTCATAGATGCTTGCCAAAGCCTTGCCCACAAAAAAATAAATGTTGAAGCATTAGATATAGATTTTCTAGCTGGTTCATCTCATAAATTATGTGGACCAACAGGTTGTGGCTTTTTATGGGCTAAAGAAGAAATATTAGAAATAATGCCTCCTTTCTTAGCTGGAGGTGAAATGATACAAGATGTTTCTCTTCAAAAAAGTAACTGGTCCGATTTACCACACAAATTTGAAGCTGGAACTCCTGCAATAGGAGAAGCTATTGGTATGGGAGCAGCAATTTCTTATCTTCAGTCTATTGGTTTAGAGAATATAGGTTTATATGAGAAAGAACTGACACAATACTTGTTTAAAAATCTAGAAACTATAGAAGGAATTAGAATTTTAGGTCCCACTCCTGAACAACAGCCCAATCGTGCACCTTTAGCAACCTTCTATATAGAAAATATACACTCTAATGATATAGCAGAATTATTAGATTCAAAAAATATTTGTATCAGAAGTGGCCATCATTGCTGCCAACCAATTCATGAATACTATGGAATAAGCTCAACTGCGCGTGCAAGTCTTAGCTTTACATCAACAAAAAAAGAAATAGATTTTTTTACTCAAGAACTGATGTCCAGTATTAATTTTATTAAGGAACATTCCTAAAGCCCTAAATGTACATTAAAAAACCTTTCAGTTAACTCTAATACCTCAATATTTACAAGTGCATCTCGAAAACCATGGCCTTGATCTCTAAATGTATATAGTTCTACAGGAATTTGATTCTTTTTAAGTCCAAAAAAGATTTTGTTTACTTGCTCTAATTTAACAACCTTATCTTTCATCCCATGAAAAAATATAACGGGTGAAGTTATTTTTTTGATATGATTAATGGGTGATTTATCATAATATTTTTCTTTATTTTTAGACAAAGGGCCTACTAGATAATCTAAATAATTGCTCTCAAAACGATGAGTCGTTTCAGACATATCAATCAAATCAGTCACTGGATACTTACAAGCAGCAGCATTAAAAATCTTTGAATAGCATAAAGATGCTAAAGCAGTAAATCCTCCAGCACTAGAGCCTTCAATAGCAATATAGTTATTATGTGCCTTGCCTAATTTCAGAAGTTCCTTTACTGCTGAATAACAATCAACTACATCGACAGTTCCCCATCCTTCTCGAAGGCGATCACGATAGTCTCTACCAAATCCTGTTGAACCTCCATAATTAACATCTACTACTGCCCATCCTCGAGAAGTCCAAAACTGAGTCGAAAGGTTCAAACCTCTAGAAGCCATTGAAGTTGGACCACTATGTATCTTGACTAAAAGAGGTATTACATTAAATCTCCTAGGATTTGGTGCGTAATATAAAGCATGGGTTATACGACCATGAAACCCTTTAAACCAAAAATCCTCAGCAACACTTATTTCATCTTGATTTAATATAGAATTCTTTTCTTCTAATTTATAGGTATAAGGCTTTTCAACTAAATCAACTTCTAAAAGACTTGATTCTTTAAACGAATTACCTGCAATAAGAATTACTCTACCTTGATTAGCATCTAAATAAGATAAATTATCAAAAGGTAGGTCAATATTTATTGTCTTTTGATTATGATTAATTAGATTCAATTTCCATGTTGTATTCTTACAACTTAAGGCTAGTATTCGATCTTGAGAAATAGCAATTGTAGACATTCCAGCAATCCATTGCGGCATGGCAAATTCAGCCTGTATATTACATATATGCTTATAATTTGATATTAAATCATTTTTAAAATCTATTCTTTTTAAATTCCACCAATCATTACTATCCTCAGCGAATACCAATTGATCATTGTTTAACCAAGTTGGCTGGAAAACTGATACTTTCTTGGAGGAATTAATTAAAGGGTTTACAAAAATCTTATGAGATGATAATTCCCCTTCATCAGATACTGAAGCCAGACACAGTTCACTTTGATCCCAAGGCATTGAAGGTTTCTGCCACTCAACCCATGCCAACTTATTGCTGTTAGGGCTTAACTTAAGATATCCAAGAAAATCTTTTGCTATATAAATAACTTTAGGTTCTTGCAATGCATCATTTAAAGAAAATGAAACTAAATAGTCTCTATCATCTTTCTCCATAACTCCCAACCAACGCATTTTTTTTAAATCAATCAAGCCATCTCCCAAGTAAAAATCTGCTTTCTTTGACAAACAAATCGGTTCTGTTAATTGAATTAATAGGGGTTCCTTTTTTTCTAAAGAAGTTTGCAGACCTTGCCACGATTGTGACCAAAGACAACCATCAGAATGATCTACCCAAGTTAAGAAAATTTGATCACAAGAACATACAGCAGCTAAAGCCGCTCCACCATATCCATGAATAGAACTTTTTATATTCCATTTAAAATGAGTTAATTCTTGTGGGGAACAATCAGTTTTGCCCCATGGACGCACCAATGCTGTTGTCCTTCCTCCTTCATTTGGCCTTTGCTCTAGCCATAAAACCCAATCATCGATTAACCGTGGTTCTTTTATGTTCGGAGAGGAAGCGCAAACTGTCTTTGCATCTAATGGAGTATTTAAAAATGAAGTGCGCTCAGAATCTCTATTTTTGAATTTCACAGAGGAACCATCTAATTAGCCCTAAAATAGGTAAAATTAGTATTAGTTAAACATTAACCTCCTTGGCTCGCAGTTTTTCGCAACTTGCTATTAATGCAGAAAAGCAAAGAACTTCTCTTGCGGTTTCTAAAAAACCAACGGATCAGCCTGAACTTGAAATTCACACACTAGGCAATTCAGCATTAAGGCAATCAGCTAAAAGAATTAGCAAAGTCGACAAAAATATTAGAGATCTAGTAAAGAAAATGCTTCACAGCATGTATGCAGCGAAAGGCATTGGCTTGGCAGCACCGCAAATAGGCTCTCAACAACAACTTTTAGTTATTGATTTAGACATTGAAAATTCAGCCACTCCTCCAATTATTTTAATTAATCCCGAAATCACAGAATTTAGTGCCACTATTGATACATATGAAGAAGGATGCTTGAGCATCCCAGGGGTATACCTTGATGTAATCAGACCATCATCTATTAAAGTAAATTTTCGTGATGAAATGGGAAGACCAAAAAAAATAAACGCTGATGGCCTACTTGCTCGCTGCATTCAGCATGAAATGGATCATTTGAATGGAGTGCTTTTCGTAGACAGAGCAATTAATGAAGAAGCTTTAAATAAAGAGTTAAAGGAGCATGGCTTTAAGAAAAAAGATGTTTTAAGGTTATGTAGTGATTGAAATCCATCTAAAAAAGATTTTAAAAAAAATAATTTCTTACAAAGCTCAAAATTTTAATTCCTACAGGTATTAACAATGTTTTCAATAATACAAACTAATATTGCTACTTAAATGGTAAACTTATTAAGTTCATATCAATAAAAGCATATATAATTTATTCATCTAAATCATTAACCATTATAAGGAAATATTTTATGTCTGAAGAAACAATATTTAGTCGTATTCTAAGAGGAGAAATTGATTGTGATGAAATTTATAGTGATGAAATGTGTCTAGCCTTTCGTGATATTCAACCTCAAGCTCCAGTTCATATACTGGTAATTCCTCGAAAAGCCATACCAAGTCTTAGAGAGGCTGAAATTCAAGATGAAAGCTTATTAGGTCATTTATTACTAGTCTCAGCGAAAATAGCGAAGTTAGAAGGTTTAAACCACTGGAGAACAGTTATCAATAGCGGTAGTGAGGCTGGTCAAACAGTTTTTCATCTTCATATTCATGTAATTGGTGGTAGAAAATTAAACTGGCCTCCAGGCTAAATTAGAAAAGAAAATTAAAAATATAACTATTGAGAATCCCTGATTTGTAGATACTTTTTTCTTAATCAGACTCTTAGAGCCTCATAAATTGTAGAAAATCAACTAATTTGATGAGAGTTTGCAGCTTTTTCTTAACTTTTTATGAGCGTTAAGAATACAATTAGATTGCATAAGTTCCGAGATGACTAGAAGCTTATGATATTGCTATGACAGAACAAACCATCTCTAATAATAAACGCTTAAGGGATCAACTCAGTAGCTTAAGAAAATTAGCGCAGCCTTTCTTTTTGCCACTTGAACAAAATAGTGGGTGGAGTTTTATATGGCTACTGATTTCGCTATTATTTTGTGTAGGGGGAATCGTTCTAATATTATTAACTGGCTTAATAGAATTCTTTGAAAAAATACAGCCAATTTTATTAGAAAAATATTTTAATGGGGTAGTTGAAATAGTAACTTCAATATGGTCTAGTTGGTGGGGGTTTTTCTTTTCAGGAGTATTTGCTATTGGAAGTTTAACTTTTTTTAATTATAGGCATCAACTGAGAAATAAAAGATGGGTGCATTGGTCTTTACTAGGTATTATTGTCCTAATGCTTTTGGCAGTTAACGGAATCAATGCAGGAATTGGTTTTATTGCAAGAGATTTGACAAATGCACTAGTACAAAAACAAGAAGCAGGTTTTTACAAGATTTTAGGTATTTATGCATGCTGCTTTATAGTTGCATTACCTATACGTGTATCTCAAATATTCGTTACTTATAAATTAGGGATTATATGGAGAGAATGGCTTTCAAAAAGCTTAATATCTGATTATATGAAGAATAAAGCTTATTATATTCTCAATCCAAATGATGAAGAACAAACGGATGTAGACAACCCAGACCAACGAATTACAGATGATACAAGAGCATTTACTGGCCAAAGTTTATCTTTTACCTTAGGAATATTTGATGCGTTTTTAACTTTCTCTCTAAATATTATTATTCTTTGGACTATAAGTACGACTTTAACGTTATCTCTATTTGCTTATGCAGCCTTTGCAACAAGTATCTTAATTATAGCAGGAAAAAATTTAGTAAGGATTGATTTTGATCAGCTTAGATATGAGGCTGATTTTAGATATGGTTTAGTACACATTCGTGATAATGCAGAATCAATTGCTTTTTATTCTGGCGAAGAACCTGAAAAAGCAGAGACAAAAAGAAGACTGTTAGAAGTAGTCAATAATTTTAATCTTCTAATAATTTGGAGAGTAATTATCGATGTAATGCGACGTTCAATTAATTATGCAGGAAATTTCTTCCCTTACCTAATAATGGCAGTTCCATATTTTGCTGGCGAGATTGATTATGGAAGATTTATTCAAGCAAGTTTTGCTTTTGGAATGGTAGAAGGATCATTATTTTTTATAGTCAATCAAATCGAAGAATTAGCAAAGTTTACTGCTGGCATTAGTCGACTTGAAGGTTTTCAATCAAAAGTAGAGAAAGTTAGTAGGCAAAAAGATTCTTCTCAAGAAAATATAGATTCGTGGAATAATTCTATAATAATAAAAAATGCAGACCTTTATCCTCCAAATAGCAATAAGAAAATCATTGCAGGTCTAAATATTAGTATTAATCCAGATGATAGTTTGTTAGTAGTAGGTCCTTCAGGCTGTGGAAAAACATCATTATTAAGAATGCTTAGTGGTTTATGGAAACCTAGTCAAGGGCAAATTGATGCACCAAAAAAAGGTGATCTCTTATTTATTCCTCAAAAACCATATATGATTTTAGGCTCTCTACGAGAACAACTGTGCTATCCAACTGATCAAAATAAATTTAGTGATGAGCATCTTAGAGCTGTACTTAATGAAGTAAACCTCACTTCATTTATAGATCGTTATCCCGACTTAACAATCAAACAAGATTGGCCCAGAATACTTTCATTAGGAGAACAGCAAAGACTTGCTTTTGGTAGGTTGCTTTTAAATTCACCAAGATTTGCAGTATTAGATGAAGCAACCAGCGCTTTGGATATAAATACAGAGCAGCACTTATATAGTCTTTTAAGAAAAAGAGATCTAGCAGTCATTAGTGTTGGTCATAGGCCAACCCTTATCGACTTTCATGATTCGGTTCTGGAGCTCAATGGAGATGGCTCATGGCATCTTCAACCTTCCTCAAACTATGAATTTGACAGACTCTGATTTTATTTATGACTTCAAACAATCCAGAATTATCCAAAGTGGAATCTTCCAAAAGCGAATCTCAAGAAAACAATGATGAAACAAATGATGTCCAAATGACTCCTAGTGCCACAACTCCTGATATCCCTTCCTTTGGATGGAGTGGATATGCTGAGAGAGTTAATGGGCGATTCGCCATGATTGGTTTTATAGCAATATTGCTCATAGAAACTATTAGTAAATCAGGTTTTCTTCACTGGGCTGGCTTAGTCCCATAAGAAATGACTTTCAAAAAGAAAAAATTAAAATAGATAGTTAGTCGTCAAATCTAGATGAATTATCTCTTGGCATTGAATTGTTTGAATTAGGTCTTCTGGATGAATTATTTCTTGGCATTGAATTGTTTGAATTAGGTCTTCTGGATGAATTATCTCTTGGCATTGAATTGTTTGAATTAGGTCTTCGAGAAGTTGAAGACCTCTCTGGTGTCCCAACTGATCTTCTTCTGTCAGAAGGTCCTGATTGTGTTGATCGTCTGCGAACTGATTGCGACTCAGGAGAAGCAAAAGCCGCATCCTCTGCCTTATCAGAAATAGGCGTACCTTTAGGAGCAGAGTATCTATTGGATTGGGATTGAAACTTACTTTGATCTCTACTCATAGTTGATCGCCCTTGTCTACTATCACTGATTCCTCTTGAAGCTTGAGAATTAGCCCTAGGTCTACTTCCTCGTTTGTCTTCTTGTCTATAAGTTCTACGATCGCCAAATGAAGATCTTCCTACGATTTCATCATCAGGATTATCATTGGAAAATCTTGCCATCCTTCGAGATTCTCTTGACTCACTTTTAAATGAATCACGCTGAGGGCGACTTCTCCTACTTGCAGCTTGCTCAGGTATTGCTGGTCTTGACGCTCTACTAGATCTATATAATTCGTCCTCATCTGTTTCATATCCTGCAGAATCTCTACTTCCAAAACGCCGACTAATAGGTTCTAATTCTTGAAACTGATCAAATCTCCCTTCATCTCTAGATCTAAAACCAGAGTTTGGACGTGAAGGTGATTCAAATTCTTCATCAAAATATGAGGATCTTCTAGCTTGGTCAGTCGCTATACCTCGTAGTCGAACACTTTCATATGCAAAAAATACCGTAGTTCCTGCAAGCAAAAACTGTCCAAATTGAAGAATTGGATCTAAACGCCAACCTTGGAAAAACAGGATTCCTCCACAAAGCAGGCCTATTGCAGCAAAAAATACATCGTAATCTCTAGCAAGCGCTGGCTTAAAAGACCGCAAGAAATAAAGGCCTCCACCACATATGGCCAAGGCAATTCCTACAATGCTCGCCCAATTAAGACTGGCATTGACCAAAATAAAGCTCCACGAAATGACCCGTAAACGAGAAGTAATCCAACTCGTTTAACATAGTCTAAGAAATAAGCAGGAATTGCCTAGTCCTATCGTCCTCGTTCAAGAGCATCTTTCTGGGAAACCCAAAGTAAAAAAGATGCGGCAGGAACAACGATTAAAGCGGCAGCGGCAAGAAAACTACCGATCATGCCTACAGCTGAAGCAGTAGCAACGTCGCCTGAGACACCTGCACCAAATAGCAAAGTAAAAGCCATTACAGCTCTTTATAAAAGCAAAAGCTCAATTATCTTACGGATTAAATGGAAATTTATACGATAGATGTACAGATACTTACAGCTTTGTGACGCCAAACCTAATAAAAATACTTCCAATCATCCATTTTTCAACAAGTTTTCTTTTAGGAGCTTGGTCATTGGCATTCCTAATGAGAATTATTCTCACTTGGTATCCGCAAATAAATCTGAAAAATGGCTTTTGGCTTTTGTTTTATCTTCCTACTGAGATTTTCTTGACAATTACAAAAAAAATTGTTGGGCCAATTGGTGGGGTTGATATTACACCTGTTATATGGTTTGGCTTAATTAGCCTTAGTAGAGAATTATTAGTTGGACCGCAAGGAATAATCTCCCAGATGTTACTCAAACAAGCTATGCAAGGTTAAAAAGCAATTCAATTATTTGTTGAGCATTTCCTGCTCAACAAATTTTGTATGCACGTCGCCTTTAAGAAATTCATCACGTTCAAGCAATTTCAAATGAAAGTCAATTGTTGTTGGAATACCTGTAACAGCACATTCATTTAAAGCTCTTTTCATACGTTTCAATGCTGACTCTCTATCATTACCCCAAACAATCAATTTACCTATTAAAGAATCATAGAAAGGCGGTATGTCATAACCGGTATAAACATGACTATCAACTCTTACACCGGGGCCCCCTGGAGGCAGCCACCCTGTAATTCTCCCTGGAGAAGGACGGAAGTTGTGAGATGCATCCTCAGCATTAATTCTGCATTCAATAGAGTGACCTCGCAGCTCTATTTGATCTTGCGTAAGAGAAATTGGCTCACCTCCTGCTATCCGCAATTGTTCGGCCACTAAATCAATACCTGTAACCATCTCAGTGACTGGATGCTCAACCTGAATTCGCGTATTCATTTCCATAAAATAAAAATTACCTGATCTATCCAAAAGAAATTCAACAGTGCCAGCACCCTCATAATTGATACTTTTCGCTGCTGAAACTGCTGCTTCCCCCATTCGCATTCTTAATTGCTCATCTAAAGCAGGACTAGGGGATTCTTCTAATAATTTCTGATGCCTTCTTTGAATAGAACAATCTCTTTCTCCTAAATGAACAACATTTCCAAGACTATCTGCCAAAATTTGAACTTCTACATGTCTAGGTTTATCTATAAATTTCTCCATATATAGACCAGCATTCCCAAATGCAGCTTCTGATTCACCCTGAGCTGCCTTAAAAAGCTCTTCAATAGATTCTTGATCATTAACTAATCGCATCCCTCTTCCTCCTCCCCCAGCAGTAGCTTTAATCATTACTGGATAGCCCATATCTTTCGCAAGCAATGAAGCCTCTTCCCAATTAGCCAATAATCCTTTGCTCCCAGGCACAGTAGGCACTCCTACTCCCATCATTGTTGATTTGGCAGTAGATTTATCGCCCATAGATCTAATGGAATCTGGCGAGGGACCTATAAAGACAATGCCATGGTCTTTGCAAATCTCAGCAAAGCGATCATTTTCAGCCAGAAAACCATAACCAGGATGAATAGCATCGACTCCTCTAGATGTTGCAGCAGCAATAATATTTGGAACATTTAGGTAACTTTTGCTACTAGGCGAATCTCCAACACAAACTGCTTCATCGGCAAGTTGGACATGTAAAGCCTCTCTATCAGTAGTGCTATACACAGCAACCGTTGCAATACCTAACTCCCTACAACTACGGAGAATTCTTAAAGCGATTTCGCCTCGGTTCGCTATTAAAACTTTGCCTAAAGACACTCAAGATATTGAATGATATAAATGAATCGTATCAGTGCTTAGACCCATCATTCTCAAACGTATACCGTATATGATCATCTTTGACTTAGTTCACAACTTTGTTTCAACTGCGGATGTGGTGGAATTGGTAGACACGCACGTCTAAGGAGCGTGTGGCTTCGGCCTTGCGAGTTCAAGTCTCGCCATCCGCATAATCAAGAACATTGACTTCCATAACAACTGCTGCAACTAAAAAACCTAATCTAGTAGTAGTAATGGTTTCTAATGGACCAGGGGAATTAACTACATGGGTAAAACCCCTGGCTGAAAAATTACATTCATCTTTTTCACTTCACCCATCTAAACCCTATTCACTAGTCAGTCTCAGGCTTGTTTTAGTTCCATGCCCAAATGCAACAGGAAAAGAAAAAGAAGTTGCTGAAAAGTGGGGAATTTTTGAAACAGTTTCAAAGGCAAACAATTTCTGGAGCCTCTTAATCAATCCTCAGAAATATGGATTTTGGCCATCAAAAGGAGTTGTTGTATTTTTAGGCGGAGATCAATTTTGGAGTGTTCTACTTGCAGCAAGGCTCAAATATAAAAATATTACCTATGCGGAATGGGTTGCAAGATGGCCTTTTTGGAATGATCGGATTGCCGCAATGTCTCCAAAAGTAAAAGAAAATTTGCCTAAGAAATTACAAAAGCGTTGTGTTGTTGTAGGAGATTTAATGGCAGATCTTCAAAAGCAAAGGACACATGAAACACTTCTACCTAAAGGGAAATGGATAGCAATATTTCCAGGTTCTAAAAAGGCAAAACTTTGCGTAGGAATACCCTTTTTCCTTCAAGTTGTAGATGAATTATCTGCACTATCTCCAGAATGCAACTTCTTAATGCCAATAGCACCAACAACAAATCTACAAGAAATCATCAATTTCAACAGTTCTAAAAATCCAATTACTAAGGAATACAAGTCTAAAATACAAAGTATTGAACTTCCTAATGAACAATTTTCTTGGAAAAGGCTCAAAACAAAGGCAGGGAATGAGATCCATTTAATTGAAGATTACCCTGCTCATGGTTTTGTTAGTCAATGCAATCTAGCCTTAACAACTATAGGAGCTAATACTGCAGAATTAGGAGCATTAACAATACCTATGATAGTCGTTGTCCCAACTCAACATATACATGTAATGCAAGCCTGGGATGGTTTCCTGGGGATAATTGCACGACTACCTATCTTCAAATGGTGCTTTGGAATATTACTTAGCATATGGAGAATGAGAAGTAATAGATATATGGCTTGGCCTAATATTACAGCAAAGAAGATGATTGTTCCTGAAAGAATTGGTAAAATTCTTCCAAGCGAAATAGCTAAAGAATCTAATGATTGGATAAGTTCACCAGAAAGGCTGCAGGGCCAAAAAGAAGACTTACGCTCACTTCGTGGGAATCCTGGAGCAATAGATTCAATGGCAAAAGAAATTATTAATTTATTATATAAATCAAATATTTAATTTTTAAAGAAGAACTAATTAAGTTTTTTTTCACCATGGATCTTCAATCTCTGAAGATTGCATTTTTTCATCATTCTTATCTTCTAAATGATCATTAATAGGTCTATCAATCTTGATTGGCTCAACATCTAATGGATCATCTAAGTTAGAAATAGCTTTTCGATTGACAGAACGATTTCGTCTATTATTTTCAGATTTTGATTCTAGAGTTTGCTGAGGAATATAATTTTCTTCATTAGATAATTGCTCATCATATTCTTCTTTTAGTGGCTCTCCAAGATTAGACGGTCTTGACAATGGAATATCTTCAAGATAACGAGATTGACTATCATCAAATTGATTTCTCTCTTCTACTTCAACATATTCCAATTCTTCTTCTTCCTCATTAAAAGCTACATCAGAAGAAGGTTCAAGTGTCTTTTGGAATTGTTCAATTTCTTCTCCTGAAGTCAATTGATTCTCAACTGGAACCAAATTGACTCGGTAACGTTCTCTTTCTCTCTCATCCCAAGCTCCACCACCTACACCAATTTTTTCCAACAATCCACTATTTAACTGTTTTAATTTTTCTTCAGCACCTTCATAAACGATAATTCGATCCGCCCCGCTACTGACTATTTCATTAACAGGTATCTCCCAAGTACTGAGGACTCCTTCACCTAAAAGAGGAACACCAAGCGCACCCATAACTAAACTAATAAGTTCCCCTGTTTCAATATCAAACGAAAATCCTAAGACTCTTCCTAATTGCTCACCAGATTCAGTAATTACTTGGCAATTAATAACTTTGCTATATCTATCAGGAGTAAATTCTTCACTCAAAGAATCAATCGAATCAACCAAAATTACATCACCAACTTGGCGAATTCGTTCCAAAAGCATCCATTTTGGCAACCCAGGTAAAAATCTAGTTAAAGGGTTATCACGAAGTCCCAATGCAATAACTTCTCTCCTATCAATATCGACAACTACCTCACCTACGACACCTAAGCGGCGCCCTGTATCACGAGTAATGACTTGGGTGCCCATTAACTCTGAACGAAGCCAGAGTCTTTCACTGGGCACCGTTTCACCTAAATCGTTTGGAAATTGCGAGTTGGTCAAGCTAGAGATTTAGATTTGAACTATTCGAATCATTTTGGCGCATAACTTGATTAGTAGATACATCTCAAGCAGCCAAAGGCAATCCAACGACTTGTGTGTTAGCGCCCCTAGCCTGCGTAACACCTATAGTACGTGTTGCAGCTCCTATCATGGGGCGTCTATGACTCACAACCATAAATTGAGCACTTTCAGATTGTCTAGCAATCAAAGCAGAAAGCCTTTCTACATTAACTCCATCTAGAAAACTATCTACTTCGTCTAAAGCATAAAAAGGGGAAGGTCTAAAACGTTGCAACGCAAAAAGGAAACTAAGTGCGGTTAAAGATTTTTCTCCTCCAGACATTGCTGCTAAACGCCTTACAGCTTTCCCCTTAGGGTGCGCTACTAATGTTAATCCGCCCTCTAAAGGATTCTCAATATTTTCCAATTGAAGGTGTCCATCTCCATCTGAAAGGCTTGCAAAAATCTCACGAAAATGAACATCAACGGCTTCAAAAGCTTCCATAAAGGCTTCTTGACGCAAAGTTGCTACAGTTTCTACTCGCAGCAATAATTCAGAACGTTCTTCGGTCAAAACTTCTAATCTCTCAACAAGATCTTTTAGACGAATATCCAATTTCTCAAGTTCCTCCAAAGCCAACATATTTACTGGCTCCAATGACTCAATACGGTCTTGAAGATTTTGCAATTGATTTTGAAGATGTTCTAAACCTTGCTCTCTAACTAATGATGGGATTTCTGGCAATGGATCAGGAAGAAGTTTTTCTAATTCTTGAATACGTATATTTCCACTACGAAGCTCTTCATGAATAGCCTTAATATCATCTTGCAATCTCTCAAGTTTCCATGTCAAATCTTGAAACTTTTGCCTGAAATTAGCTAACTGAAGCTCAGCAGCATCTCTAGCTCGGCGTTTTTCACCAAAAGATGTTTCTAAAGTTTTTTTCAAAATATCTAATTTTTCTCTATGAGTTTGCAAATTCTGATTTTCTTCTTTCCATTTTTTATGCTGTTTAGTAAGTAAATCAATCGCTTCTTGCAATCTTTCTTCTTCTTCTGAAAGAGATTTTTGTTGGCCTTCAAGCCTTTCTAAAGCTAATTCTTCATGACGTTTCTGATTAAGTAAATCATCACGCTCCTCTTTTGCTCTTTCTAAAACTTCTTCAGAACTATTTAGATCTTCCTGTAATTCCTTAATATTGCTATTGGAATTATCTGCTTGAGGAACTTTTTCTTTAGCATCTATTATCTCAAGATCATTTACAAATGGTTTAATTGATTCTGCAATTAGATCTAAACGATTTTGATGCTCTTCCTTAGCCTTATTAAGAGAAATTAAACGTTCCTTTTGTTCATTATGTCTAGTTAAGAAAGGTCCATTAGATCTCTTAAAAGCAGAACGCTGAGCATCTAAAGAAGTCTGTTTTTTCTCGAGTGATTTCAATTTTGGCCTAGCTTGATCTAAGCAGCTAATTAAGCGAGATTCTTCCTTTTTAGATTGCACTAGGGTCTCGCCGATCTCGAGCAACTTTTGACGTAAAGGCTCGATATCATCTTTTTCGTCACTACTTCCAAAACTTAATGCACTACTCCTACCTAAAAAACTACCTCCTGTCATTGCTCCACTTTTCTCAATTAATTCTCCAGCAAGCGTGACGGATCTAGAGACTCCTAATTGAGTACGAGCAGAATGTAAATCATTGAAGACAAAGGTTTCTCCAAATACATATCTAAAAACATCTTTATAAATAGTATCAAATTCAATTAAATCAATTGCTTTAGCGATAAAGCCATTATTGCAATTGGAATTTTCATCAATACTTGGTCTCTTAAAAACATTTTTATTACTGCCCGAACTATTTTTGATTTTATTTAATGGAAGAAAAGTTAATCTCCCTGCTTTACGTCTTTTAAGTAATTCAATTGACTTAGCAGCAATTAAATCATCGTCAACAACAATTTGACCTATTCTTGCTCCTGCTGCAACCTCAAGAGCAAGTCGATATTCATTTTTGACTTCTCCTAAATGAGCAACAGGACCATGGATTCCTTCTAGGCCAGCTTCAAGTAAAAGTCTTAAAGCACCTGTTCCTCTACTTTCATGTAATGTTTCTTTTCTACTTTCTAATCGAGCGATATCTTTTTCCACTTTTGTTTGTTCATTTTCTAAACGCAAGCGAGTTCTTTGCTGAATTGATAGTTCATCCACAAACTTATCAATTTCTTCCTGTTGAATAACTATCAATTTTAAAAGTGATTGCCACTCGTCATCTAGAACCTCTAATTCCTTATTTAATTTTTGATTTTCTATTATATCTCTATCCTGATCAATTCTAAGCTCTTCCAAACGTTCATTAATTTGGACCAATCTCTCCTGTAATTTCTGCTGTTCTTCTTGTAATGGTTTTAATTTAGATTGAAGTTTTTGTCTAATATCAGTTCTCTCCTTGTATTCTTCTAGCCAAACGCCAGATCGACCTGCAATATCTGTCAGTCTTCTGCGTGAGACTTCAACCGCAGATTGTGCATCCTTGACCCTTTTCTCTGCAGAATCAATTGTACTTTGAGGAAATTCCTTAGTCTTTTTTAAACTATCTTGTCTAACTTCATTTTGAAGAATTTTGATATCTTGTCTTTTGAGTTTTAGTTTCTCACCTTCTTCTTTATGTTGAATAGCTTGGCGTTCTAATTCACGTGCCTGACTATCTAACCCCGCAATTTCTCCTTGAATTGCTATCAATTTATCTTCACCTAAAGCTTTAACCTCTGCTTGAAGTGTTTGTAATTTCTTATCTGATTCATTTACTTTTTCTTTGAATTTGATAACAAAATCCTGGTCTCGAGCTTCCTTCTCAATTAAATCCTTTTGACGTAAAAGTAAATTTTCTAAATCTTTCTTAGCTAATTCAAAAACTAAAACTGATTCTTGTTTTCTACCTAACTGCATCTGCTCTTTAAGTTGTTTATATAAACGAGCCTTTTCACAATCTTTCTCTAAGCGTAGCTTTGAAGAAAGCAGCTCCTGCTCCACAATTCTGCAACGTTCTTGACGTTCAAATACATCATCTAGTTTCAGGCGTGCTTGCTCAATTCTGTTATCAAATAATGCAACTCCAGCAAGTTCATCTATCAAACCCCTTCGGTCTTTATTGCTCATGGATACAACGCGAGTAACATCGCCCTGCATGACTACATTGCTACCTTCAGGGTCTATCCTCAAACGTCTTAATTGAGTCTGAAGCTGCTGCAAATTACAGCTCTCGCCATCTGCACTATAAAAAGAACTATAAGATCCTCCTGGCATCACTCGAAGTCGTCTTGTAACTGTCCATTCCTTCTGGCCAGGTTTAATCCAAGGTCCTTCTTCAGGGATTTCTAAGCCCTCCTCAGCAGCATCAGGATGCCAATCTGAAAGATCAAACTTCACACTGACAACAGTCTCAGCAGATTTACCTGCTCGTAAAACAGCACTATTTACTAAATCAGGAAGACGTTCTGCCCTCATTCCTCTACTAGTCGCTAAGCCAAGGCAAAATAAAACTCCGTCAAGGATATTGCTTTTCCCTGAACCATTGGGACCTGTAACGACAGTAAACCCCTCCTCAAGGGGAATAGTCATAGCACCCCCAAAGGACTTGAAATTAGTTAGTCCTACCTGATTGATGTAAACCAACAGGAGTTAGAATCTTGAAAACAAAGATTAGCGAAACCTCAGAGAAGCTCAAGTATTAAATGTTTAAATGACATCGAAATTGGAAAAACAAGTGATTTGACAAAGATTATTACTCAGGAACAATCTGCCAGTAAGGTTGCTGCTATTAATATTTATAGATATATCACCATCTTTTTCGAAAGGTAAAGATCCATAAAATTTGCCACCAACTATGCGTTTGGCCCATCCTCTTCCTCCTGACACAGCACCAGCTTCTCTTTCCAACCAATGAAGCTTATGAGGCAAAAGAGGGGTAGCTGAAACCGAGGGCCCATCTATATCAGGGATACAAGGAAGGCGCCAAGTGCGACAAGATCCATTGTCTTCCAACAACAAATCAAAATGCATACCTTCTAGAGACTCTTGACTGAGTGTATGTTGAAGTATGACCCATCTTTGACTCATAAGGCAATAAAGTTTTTCTGATAAAAAAGATTCTTCAAGAAAAAATATAAAAATTATTTATTTAGAATCATTTAAATTCCTTTGCTCAGCTTCAAATGCCATTTTAGATGCAATCTGGGCTATTGATGTCTTTTTCTTATTTAATTCTAAAAGTTGTATAGAAATTCTTTTTAACAAATCAATATCATTACATTCTTGTATAGTTCTTCGCAATTTTTCTGCTTGAAATTGATATTGCAGACTTAACTCTATAGATTCATTCATTTAGATAAATCACTAATAATAAATAAAGACTATAATATAAATTAATGAACATACTTCGAAAAAGATATATAGGCTAACAAAATAAACACTAAAAATCTACCTAGGCTTAGATCTGCCTATGAAGAATGATTTTATTGTGCTCCTCTAATCAGTTGGAACAAATCTCAATGCAATTAAGAGCAAGCTCCCAGCACCTGCCATGGCAGCAAGAACTAAACCAAAATCTGTAGGGATAGTATTGGACGCAAAAAACATTGCTGACAACCCGACGTCCATGATCACTAAATTAAATACAGGAGATTTTTAGCACTAGAAGGCTTCATATAGCAATAAATGTAATCAAAGGCGACGTCTGAATGTTATTAAATCAGAAGGAAAAAGCGAAAGATGGCAGAATGTGACTTTGTTTACACGCATTTGTTAGGTTGCTTACTGTTTATTATTGGAAAGAATGAAATCAATAAAAGGGTTTCCTAGAATCCAAGAGCTCACTAGGCTTTAAAAAACAGTCTGGAAAATTATGGAATCAGAGAATTCCGCTACTTGCGATACCCAGGCATCAGTGGAGATTCCTTCCTCTGAAGACCAGAGTATTTCAAACCAATGGTTTAGCGATCAGTTTGATGACTTACTGCCAAAAATTCAAGAGCAATGGCCTGATCTAGCAAAACAAACAATAGAAGCAACTCGAGGAAGCTTGGATGATTTAGTAAAGGTCTTAGCTTCACACTCTGGCAAAACTTCTATAGGTGTAATTGAACAATTAGAGGATTTATTGAATTCAGCAAGTGATAGAACGAAAGATCTCGCTGAAAGTCTGGAACCATTAGAAAAACAATTAGAAGATCTTTTAGATGAACTAAATTGCACTCTACGGCCAAAAATTGAAACCCCAGTACGTCAAAGACCTTTACTTGCAATTGGCATAGCAACAGGCCTTGGTGTTCTATTAGGGATACTTATGTCAGGAGGGAGGAGGTCATAAATGGAAGATTCGCAACGTTCTAAAGGATTAGGAGCAGCAGCAAGAGTTACTGCTCTGGCAAGCTCAATTATGGATCTTCATGTTCGAATTGCTCTAAAAGAGGTTGATCGTGAAAAAAGAAGATTAATAAGTGGTGGTATTTTTCTTGCAATAGGTGGAATACTTATGTTATTTACTTTACTAGCTATTCAAATAATAATCATTTTATGGATGCAAAATGCTTTCAATTGGAATATAGAAACTTCCTTATTAATTATTGCATTAATTGATATTACTTTGGCTGGCTTAAGTCTTAGGTTAGGCGGGTATTTAACTAAAGGTCCTTACTTGCCAGAAACATTAGAAGGGTTGTCTAAAAGCACAAAAGCAGTCTTTGGAAAGCTTTAATAAATCTCATAATGTAGCCATCTACAATCAATACCACCATTACTGATAGGGAAACGCCTAGTACACTTCATCCCTAAGAAATTAGTTAATCTAGGGTTTCCACTTAATAACCACAAGTCCCAACCAGATGCTTTTTTCTTGAAAAAATGACCTAATTCTATATATAGAGATTCTAATTGTTTTTCGTTGCCAATTCTTTTACCATAAGGTGGATTACAAACAATTAAACCAGGAGATTTAGGAAATTCAAAATCCCTAAAATGTCCTTTTCTTATATCAATTTCTTTCAGAAATCCAGCATTAGTTATATTAGATATTGCATCATTCGCAATATGATTATCCTCCTCACATCCTATTAATTTAGGTAATTTTTTATTAGGTGAAAAAAGACTATTGGCAGAGCTTTTCTCTGATTTCCATATTTCTATATCAAAATCTGGCCAACTTTTAAAGAGAAATCTTTTATTAAGTCCTGGAGCTATACCCCTTGCAATATTTGCAGCTTCTAACAAAAATGTTGCAGATCCGCATAAAGGATCGACCAAATTTATGGAATCATTCCATTTAGAGAGTTTTAATAAACCTGCTGCAATATTTTCCTTTAATGGAGCAAGACCCATTGCAGATCTATATCCTCGTTTATGTAAACTAGTAGCTGAACTATCAAGACTTAAAGTTGCATGAGGGCCATGAAGATGTAAATGAATACATACATCAGGTGAATCAATACTTATACTAGAACGTTTGCCCCAAATCTCTCTTTGTAAATCAACAATAGCATTCTTTACTTGCAATGCTGTGAAATGACTATGTCGTAATTGATTATTAACTCCTGATACATTTACACGAAAACTTTTAGAAGGGTCTAGCCATTCGTGCCAAGCACATGCATTTTGAATTTCACAATAAAGTGATTCTTTACCTTTGCAAAGAAATTGACTAATTTCTCTAAGAAAACGAAAAGGTAAGCGAGCTTGAAGATTTAAACGATAAAAACATGCTAAATCCGCCTTGCATGTAAGAGTACATTTAAAAGATTTAAGCGAATATGCACCTAAACTTTTTAGCTCAATTGCTCCTGCTTCCTCTAAGCCCTCCGGAAGGAAGGCAACAAGATTAATTTCTTGATTTAGGTTGTTAAACAAAACGATTCTAAAAATAGTTTGTTATTGAAATGGAAAGAATTTTCAAAATCTGTCAGAATATATATGTCCATTTTGAATGGACTAGGTGATTCACACCATTATCTCGGACAGCGGTTCGATTCCGCTCAGCTCCATCTATTCTGGGGCTGCAATGGCTTCGACGGGGTTCTAGGAGTTTGACTGAAACCTGCTCGGTTAGAGCAAAACCATAACTGCTAACAAAATCGTTAGTTTCTCCCGTCAAACAGCACCTGTTGCTGCTTGACCTTATAAAGGAGATGGGGTTAGATCAGCCTTATCAACCAAATGATCCATTGGGCTTGGAAGAGCCCTTTTCATAATCTTCACGATGGTAAGTGAAATTATAGTTGTTTAAATTCTAACTTTATTTTGTTTTAATTCATCTCTAAAATGTTGAATGGTATTTTTCAAGCCATCTTCAAAAGAAATAGTAGATTTCCAACCTAATTGTAATAATCTACTAACATCTAATTGTTTTTTAGGTGTTCCATCTGGTTTACTTTTATCCCAAATAATCTCTCCTTTATATCCTACTATTTTAGCTATCGTGCTAGCTAAATCACGTATTTTAATATCTATTCCTGTTCCTACATTTAAAAAATATAAAGGATTACCATATGAATCAGAAGGTGCTTGAGAAGAAGAAGGGTCCCAATTTTCTAGAGCAAAAACACATGCATCACCAAGATCATCTACATGCAAAAATTCTCTATATGGATCACCTGTTCCCCAGCATTTTATAGATGAAACTCCTTGTTCATTTGCTTCATGAAAACGACGAATCATTGCAGGCAGAACATGAGAATTTTCAGGATGATAATTATCTCCTGGTCCATACAAATTGGTAGGCATTAAAGTAATTGCATCAAAACCATGTTGAGTTCTTAATGCTTCACATAATTTCAAACCAGAAATTTTTGCTAGAGCATACCATTCATTTGTTGATTCCAAAGAACTGGTAAGTAAGCTTTCTTCTCTTATAGGTTGGGGAGTACATCTTGGATATATACAACTACTACCAAGAAATAGAAATCTTTTTACACCTTTATTCCAAGCAGTTTCAATAACATTATTTTGTATTTTTAGATTTTCTAATAAGAAATCTGCTGGATAAATTCTATTGGCTTGAATACCACCTACTTTTGCTGCTGCAAGAACAACAATGGAGGGCTGATAAGTATCAAACCAATTCCTAACATTATGATTATCCGTTAAATCCAAATCATTACGATCTACAGTTAAAATGTTTTCAAAGCCTTTATGCAAAAGGGAACGGCAAATCGCTGATCCAGCCATCCCTTTGTGACCAGCAACAAAAATCTTATCTTCTTTCTTTAGTAAACTTTTTTTAATCATATTTCGCAAATAAATTACTTATTAAGAGAATTAGAAGGAGGAGACTCCATAGGGCTCATAACCGAAAAACCTTTACTACTTAACAATGCTTCTTTAGCAGCTTCTTCCTTATCTACAGCAACCATTTCTGCAACTATTTGCTCAAGACTAGTCAAAGGTTTCCAACCTAATTTCTGATGAGCCTTAGATGCTTCACCTAAAAGAGTAGTAACTTCTGCAGGGCGAAAATAACGTGAATCAATTCGTATCACGACTTGACCATTATCTCCTCGTCTTCCTATCTCATTAATACTTTTACCTTCCCATTCAATAGAGCCCCAACCCAACTCCAGCGCTGTTAATTCAATGAAACGCCTAACGCTTTCTTGACGACCTGTTGCAATAACGAAATCTTCAGGAGTTTCATTTTGAAGCATTAACCACTGCATTTCTACATAATCTCTTGCATGTCCCCAATCTCGAAGCGAATCCAAATTGCCCATATAAAGACATTCATCTAAACCAGCATCAATACGAGCCAATCCCCTAGTTATTTTTCTGGTGACAAAAGTTTCGCCTCTTCTGGGAGATTCATGATTAAAAAGAATTCCATTACATGCATACATTCCATAAGCTTCTCTATAATTAACAGTTATCCAATAGCCATATAACTTGGCTACTGCATAAGGGCTTCGTGGATAAAAAGGAGTAGTTTCCGTTTGGGGTATTTGTTGAACTAAACCATAGAGTTCACTAGTACTTGCCTGATAAATCCTTGTTTTCTTGGACAGTCCTAGCATTCGAACAGCCTCAAGAATTCTCAAAGTCCCTAATCCATCGCAATTAGCGGTATATTCTGCAGCTTCGAAACTTACAGCAACATGACTTTGCGCGCCAAGATTATATATCTCATCTGGCTCAACTTGTTGAATAATACGAATAAGATTTGTACTATCAGTCAGGTCTCCATAATGGAGAATTAAACTTTGATCTGAAACATGTGGATCTTGATAGAGATGGTCAATGCGACTAGTATTGAAGGTACTTGCTCGGCGTTTAATTCCATGAACTACATAACCCTTCTCTAATAGAAGTTCAGCCAAATAACTTCCATCCTGACCAGTTATACCTGTTATCAGTGCTGTCTTTTTCTTCTCAGCCATACAAAAGATACTTAACCAATCTAAATCTATTTAGATCATTCCATAAAAGCATAGCACTACAATGTTTTCTTATATCAAAGACACATTTATTCTATAAAACTAAATAATTTAAAGAAGTCTAAAAGCATAATATGAGAAATTATTTTAAGAGTATGGTTAATTTCTAGCAAAGATTTATTTGCTGTTAATTGATTAACTTGCTCTATTGATTCTAATGCTTTTCGAGGATTAAATATATAGAGTTCAACTACAGCTCTTGCTAAGAATGCATACTCATTTTCTGAATCAATATTAGTTAAATAATCTAATGTTTGATATGCATCAGTAGCTTTCTTCTTCAAAGCCTGAGCTAATGCTAAAGAATAAAGATAATCAATGTTATTAGGATTTTCCTCAAATCGCTGAATTAAAATAGCCTCAGAATTACTAAGATATAATTGGTTAGGATCACTTTGATTGACTTGTCCAACCTTATCAAATAAATCGTCTAAACTACCATTTCGTAGCATTTGTCCCATCTCTAAAAGCAAGTTAACGCGATTATTAAGTAATACTTTGTCTAGTTTATTATTAAAATAGAATGTATTATCGGTATTGATATTATCAATATGACCATCAGATGAGATAAGCCGAATATTAGTTTTTACAGGTAAATTTAAAAGAGATTGTGGTGCTTGTAGCCTATATCTTTCAGATACATTGATGCAAGCTTCTGGATCTACTGTTCTTAAATATAACATTCCTTGACCTATCATATGGTCATAAGTAATTTTTTCTGAGGAAGTTACTAAATCTATAAGTAGTCTTTTGTCCTGAATATTACTAATTTTACCTAGAATACTAATATCTAAACCTGAAGGTAAAGGTTTGATAATTGCCTTTGGAAAAGTGTCTGAACAATTTATTGGTGATACAGTCAAGCTTAAAGGCTGTCTATGCAATAAGAATGCTTCACTTTTATCTGGTAGTGTCCAAGTTCGAATAACTACAAATGCAGAGGAATCTAAAAGTAAGTTAGTTAATTTAGCTTGTCTATTATTACTCATCACACCTTGTTCACCTGTTTTAATTAAAAACCAATCATAATTATATAAATCATCGTCTACATTTTCCAAATTACTAACAATTTGTCTTGCAGAAACTTGTCCCAATTGTCGCTGGCCTTCCGCTTCTAAATTAAATGCATTGAGGTATTTTGAATCAGGAAGTACTGCTAATGTAGAAGACACATTTGGACTTTCAGTTACTATAGTTTTAATAATATCTTCTATAGGCCATTTATCCTGAGAGTTGGGCTTATTTACTGGGAAAGCAGATAGATTAAACCCGAAACCAAATTGATTCCATATTATTGTAAAAAATAATATTAAAACTAAAAATACTTTTGAAAACTTATTAAAAACCCTTTTAGAATAGTTTGATGAGATTATAATTCCTAAAGCTATTGCAAACTGAGGTAAAAGAGGAAGAATAAATCGATAGTCCTTTGTTGTCATTAAGGTACATATCAGCAAGCCTCCCAGAGGAAAGCTTATAAACCATATAGAATGTTGAGAAGAGAATTTATTAAAGATAACATTATTAGATCTCCTCTTAAATGAAAATATTAGTAAAATAATAATAGATGTAATGAAGCATACACCTATCATTTTCGGAAGAAGTAATGGATAAAAAAGTAAACCTTCTAAAGTATTGGCTTCTAAGCCTTCTTGGTAAGAGATACCCCATTGTCTAGCTCGATTTAGACTAGTAAGTATTGTTAACCAATTTATAGAAAACCAAGGAGAGAATATAAATATAAAAGAAATAAATACAATAAAAGAGTTTATTAAGGGGATGAAATTTCGGTTAAAGAAAGAAAAGAAAGCTTTAAATAAAGTAATTATGATAGGTAAAATCAGAAAAATAATTCCAGTAGGTCTAACAAGCGCTGTACAACCTAATAACAAGCCAGTCAATATTGAAAAAGCTACATTCAACTTGTGCTTTCTAAAATACCAATAGCTGAAGCAAAGCCAGGTGCAGGTAAGTATTGAAGTCAGACTAAAGTCAATTAAGAAGTCAGTTCTTTGAACTACTAATGCTGGCGAAAAAGAACAAATAAAAGCTGACCACAAGCCAGCCTCTCTCGAATATATAATACGTCCTAAATAATAAGTTGAGAATAAAAGAATTGCATTAAAAAGACAATTAGACAGTATTGCTGCTTTATAAGTTGAGCCAAAAGTTAAAAAGAATGGAGAAGATATTAAATAAGTTAATGGTCCTCGATAATTATCTGTGACCGATAAAATCTGGTACCACCAATTAAAACTAAATAATTGAAATTCCCTTAATATATAAGACATCTTATATAGATTCGTCAAATGGAATGATTGATCCCATGCCGGTGGTATATTATGATTAGATATCCAAATAGAGTCCATTATTAATCCTAAGACCCACAAAGAAAATAATATTAAATAATCACTCTTAAAGATTTTAATTCGATTCAAATTGGCTTTTATTAAGTACATAAATTTTAAAAAATTATAACTATTTTGAAAAACGGATATCCTTCTGAAAAGAATAGGAGAACAATCCTAAAATAAATGGTATAAACAATGTATAAATACGTATAAAGATTGTTGCAGCAACCGCCTCAACGCGACCAGAGCCATATGCTAAAGCCATTGCTATTCCTGTAGATTCAGCTGTAATTAAGCCCGCTGGTAGGAATGAGATAACTCCTCCCATTCCCATTACGGTTCTTATAAGTGCCGAATGTTTAAAAGCAATTTCGACATTGAGAAAAGAAAATACTCGATACAGTAAGTATGCTTCTATCAGCCATGCAACTAGGCTTAACAAAACCGACAAAGCCAATGGATAAGGGAGACATAAGGTATTAACTTTATCAACTAAAAGGGAAGCATTTTTAAATATCTTTCTCTGTAGAAATTTCGAATTATAAAAATGTAAGTTTTTCGAAAAAATCGTAAGTTTTTTTATAATTTTAAAGTGATGAAAAAAATAAGAGCATGTAATTGTAAAAAATAACAATATAGGTATAGAGAAAAAATTAGTGAAATATAGAGACCATATTATTATTATTAATGCACTAATTAATTCACCAATTCTCTCTACGAATGTACAACTTATACCAAGGCTAACTGGCAAATTAAATCTACTTTTCAACCAAAGCCCCCTAATAGCCTCTCCAGATCTTGCAGGAGCAGCGATTAAAGATAATCCAGGTAAATAAATGCTAAAAGATTCAAAATAATTGATATTGCATTGCAAATATCGAAGAAAGAAATGCCATCGTAATGACAAAATTAAATGAACAGATAAAGGTGAAATTAATGAGAAAAGCCAAAAACTATGAGGCAGGTATGAAATAGAATTTTTGAGATCTGATACCCCTAGATAAAGAGCTAAAAGTGTATATGCAAAAAGTCCTATTACAAATAATTTTATCCAATTTATATTTTGCATTTAAGGAATGAATCTTAATTTTTTAGCTGCTATAAAACACATTTTTGCTAGCACCAAACCCTCTTTAAAATGAGATATATTTGAACTACCATAAATTCGTTCCTGGTATCTTACAGGTACTTCAACTATTTTTAAATTAAGCTTACTGGCTCCAAATAATAAATCAAAATCTCCAAAGGGGTCAAAATCACCAAAATAGCTTCTTCCATCTTTTAACCTCTGATAATCCTTCTTCCATAAAACTTTTGTTCCACAAAGAGTATCTTTAAACCTTTGTCTTAATAACCAAGAAAATACAGCAGCAAAAAAACGATTAGCCAAAGTATTTAATAAAGGCATAGCTAAATTTGTCCTTGGATACACAAGTCGGCATCCATTTACAAATTCACCATTACCTTCCAATAAAGTTCTTACAAATACAGGCAGATCTTCTGGCCTAACAGTTAAATCAGCATCTAAAATCATTAAAATATCACCCTTAGCCTTTTCAAAGGCTAACCAAACAGCATCTGCCTTTCCTTTGCCTGTTTGCCTATATTTTTCTATAGCTAAAGGGCCTTCATAATCTGCACAGACTCTATTGATCTCTTCCCAAGTATCGTCATTTGAATGTCCTTCAACAAATATTACTTCTGTTGGTAAACCAAAGTCTGGCATTCTTTTAATAGCAGAAGAAATATTTCCTGACTCATTTCTTGCTGGTATCACAATGCTAATACTGGCTTCTTTATGTTCTTTAGGTCTGCGTCTTGCAATCATCCAGTGTGTTAAATCAAAATTCTCTAATAGTGGCAATTGGCTGAGCCATCTGTTTGCAAAAGAAGAAATCACGGGAATATTTCTGGGTACTAAACACCTATGACCATGCTTTAAAACCTCCCATCCAGAAATATCTAACAGATTAGAAATATCACCTGGAGTCAACCAACTCTCAGGGGGTTGAGGTTCTCTTTGTCCAACTTTCTCGGACAACTTCAATAATGGTTGCCATAGCCAATTATGAAAACTTATAACTAATCTTGTTTGACAATGACTAAATTCCTCAAGTTTAACAAATAGTGCTTGAACATCATTAATGGTATTTAATGTATTATTGATAATAATGATATCAAATGGTTCTGAAGTATTAAAATTAGTTTGAGTAATTCCTTCAGCATCTAAGTTATAAATATGAAGATGCTTATGCCGTTCTCTAGCGATATTTGCAGTTTCAAGATCAATCTCGATGCCAACACCATAACTAGGTTTTAGAGAAGAAAGCAAGTCTCCAACTCCACACCCTAATTCGAGTATTCTTTGTCCTTCAGGAATAAGTACTTGATGGATTTTTTCGAGATCTTGGTAATATGTTTTATTGAGGTTTCTATAGTGAAGTTTATTGTGGGTGCTTTCCATGAAGAACTATATATCTAGATAGTTAACTATGATACTAATACAAAAAGATTCTATGTTCAAAGAGGTCATCGATTAAAGTTACTTTTTTGAGTAGAAAATAAGTGTCCAAGGGTCGAAGATAGGATCATCTTTTATGACATCATAGGAGTTTATAGGTAATTGTTTAATTTTTGAATCTTCAATCCAAGCATATTCTCCTTCTCTCAGTGATAAAGGGTTTAATTTAATATTACCTGAATTTTTTGAATAAAGGCCTAAGCGAACGACCTGAGAAAAGGATTGTGAGCTTAGCTGATAATCAGGGAAGATAAAATTGACATAATTATTTTCTAATTTATGCGAAATATCATTAGTAAAATATGCTTTCCTAAAATTGGGGTTTCGATCTGTAAAAAGTCCATTCTGAGTGGCTAAAATGAAGGATAGATATGGCCCTGCAAATAATGCTAGTAAAAGAGTTGATTTACTCCGAGCAAAATAAACTGAAGTTAAAGAAAATCCAGTAAGAAGGAGTATTGTTACCAGTAATTCTTGTGGGAAGTTTGAAGATATATCTGTAAATTTAAAAGTTAAGTTTATAAATCCTATTAAGAGTATTAGAGATCCAATAAGTGAGATTATAAACAAGCAGCTTCTACTAAGTTGAGTATCATTGTGTAAAATATCCTTAATAGCTATTGTTGCATTTATTGCAATGAATGGAGTTAACTGCAATCCATAATATGGGGTTTTAGTATTAAATAAGCTTAATAATACAAACAACATGAATGGATAGCCGATAATCAGCAATTTCTTGTTAATTGAAAAGGATTGAAAGCTTCTTATAATTCCTAGTAGTGCGAGTATACACCAAGGAAATGTATTTATAGGGAGATTCCAAAAATAATAGATAGGGGATCTACTATAACTACTCGTAGTAGACAAATCTAAAAGCTTTGTATATAAAAGTGATACATTTTCAGTGCCATATACTTTTAAACTTAATGCTATCCATATACAAAATGGTAAGAAACCGATAATTAATCCAATATAAAAATACTTTGATAAGAATATATCCTTAGAATTGGAGAATAAAAAAGGTATTATTGCAATAATTGGAAGAAAAATCATAAAGCTCTTTAGCATAAAAGCAATTCCAATACTTATACCTGAAAAGAAAAACCATTTACTCTTGTAGGATTTTGAAGCTTTTAAAATCGAATATATTCCAAATAATTCCACAGCCAACAAAGGCATATCTTGAGTTGCCAAATGTAGATTATCTATCCACAAATAACTAAGGGAAAGTACTAAAGGAGATAACCAAGAAAAACTTTTACCTATAAGAAAGCAAGAAATTTTATAGGTTAGAAAAAGGGAAATAATACCAGATATTATTGATGGCAAATGAGCTACGAAAATAGATTGTCCAAAAATTTTCTGAAAACCAGCAATTAGCCATTGGACCCCTATTGTCCTATCATAAGTAGGAACTGACCACCACATAGGCGCTAGCCAATTACCTGTATCTAAAATCCATTTAGACTGAAGAGCATAATATCCCTCATCTTGTGCGACAAAACTTCTTGGACCAAAAGTAAATATTAAAGGTATATATAAATATATTTCTTTTAAAAAATTTATAGATCCTAGTAAACTAGCTAGTTTGAAATGATTAGGTCTGAGATTGCGAAACATATGTAGATCATATCTACGATTATATTATAGAGTAACCTAATATAAGGTTTCTCATTTTATATGTGTGGTATTGCAGGACTGATTTGCAAAGATAGACAAATATTAGCACTAGATGAAATAGGTTCGAAAATGAATACTTCCCTGCTAAATAGAGGACCTGATGATAGTGGAATTTGGATAGACAATGACATAGGAATACTGCTTAGTCATACGAGGT
The DNA here is from genome assembly GCF_000007925.1 of Prochlorococcus marinus subsp. marinus str. CCMP1375. Lineage (NCBI taxonomy): Bacteria > Bacillati > Cyanobacteriota > Cyanophyceae > Synechococcales > Prochlorococcaceae > Prochlorococcus > Prochlorococcus marinus. The sequence goes on along the minus strand of NC_005042.1, from coordinate 66,374 downwards.
TGTCTGTTAATGATTTATCAAAAGCTGGACATCAGCCCATGTTATCTAGTTCTAACAGATTTGTTTTAACATTTAATGGTGAAATATATAATCACTGGGATTTAAGGCAAGAATTGGAAATAACTCAAGGTTCACAAAATTGGAAAAGTCATTCTGATACCGAAACATTAATACAGGCAATTGAGTGCTGGGGAGTATATAAAACATTAACAAAATTAATAGGAATGTTTGCCTTTGGAATATTTGATAGAAAAGAAAATAAATTTTATTTAGCAAGAGATAGATTCGGAGAAAAACCAATTTACTGGGGCATTACTGGTGTAGGTACTAGAAAAGTCTTGATATTTGGATCAGATTTGAAAGCCTTAAAATCATATCCTGAATTTAATAATACTATTAACAGAGAGTCTATGGGCTTATTTATTAACTATAATTATGTACCAGATCCCCATAGCATTTATGAAAATATTTGGAAATTAGAGGCTGGAAAGATTCTAGAAATTGATGTTACTGATGACGATTATAGCAAGATTTATCCGATGTCATGGTGGCAACTAGAAGATACGATAAAAAACGTAGATGGTAGAGAGATAGAGAACGAATCTGAAGCAATTAATTTATTAAAGCAAGAATTAATTAAATCAGTAAAATCTCAATCAAAAGCTGATGTGAAAATAACTTCCTTTCTATCTGGAGGAATAGACTCCTCCTTAGTATCAGCATTATTACAAGAAACATCAAATTCCCAAATCAATACTTTTACAATAGGTTTCGAAAATAAAAGGTTTGACGAAGCTACTTATGCTCGAAGAATTTCAAACTATTTAGGCTCAAATCATTCAGAGTTAATATTTACCAATGAAGATGCTCTGAATATTGTGCCAAAAATCAATGAATACTATTCAGAGCCATTTGCAGATCCTGCTGCAATTCCTACTTTATTACTTTGCAATGCTGCTAAGTCGCAAGGTTACACAGTTGCCTTAAGTGGAGATGGGGCCGACGAATTATTTGGAGGATATAATCGATATACAATGGCACCTAAAATATGGAAGTATTTTGGAATTATTCCAAATTTTATGAAGCCTATGTTAATAAATTCAGTCAATAAATTATCTACCCAAAGTATTGATTTAATAGGTTCAATTTTAAAAATACGTCAATTTAGGGAAAGGTTATATAAAATCACAGATAAAATAAGCTACAGTAATTCATTGGAAGATTTATATTATCGTTTAATTCGTGAATGGAGTGATGTTTCTTCAATAACTGAATACAAATATAATCAACCTTTTACACCTATTAGTAATGAACGATTAAATCAATCTATACATGAATTAAAATTAGATCCAGTTACTTTTATGATGGTCATAGACTGTTTATCATATTTGCCAGGAAATAATCAAGTTAAATTAGACAGGGCATCAATGGCTGTTGGTCTGGAAACAAGGTCACCTTTTCTAGACAAAAATGTTGGCGAACTCATCTGGAGGTTACCTATTAATCTGAAAATAAAAAATAATTGTGGAAAATATATTTTAAAGGAAATTCTTGCAGACTATATACCTAAAAAATTATTTGAAAGGCCCAAAGCAGGTTTTGCAACACCTATAAATGAATGGATTAAAGGACCTTTAAGAGAATGGGCAGAAGAAATGTTAAATAGTAATAAAGTGCGGGATGAGGGTTTTCTTAATCCAGAAATTACAACAAAGCTATTAAATGAACACATTCAAGGTGTAAAAGATAATAGTAAAAAATTATGGTCTGCTCTAATTTGGGAATCTTGGATTGATAAAAATATATAGCTCATTAAGCATTGATCAATTCTTGAATATCATGGAGCATACTTTGAGTACGTTTCTTATAAGTATATTGCTTTGCAAGATTCAGTCTTAACTCCAAATCACAGTAAGAAGTGGTTAAAGATGATTTAATTGCTGATTCAAAATGCTTATAATCAACTTCGCATAATATTGCTTCGTTGGAAAATTCTTGAAGACTATCAATAGAAGTAGCAACCACTGGCAAACCAGCAGCAAGGTATTCAAAAAACTTCATTGGGAACATAGAATGTGTATACGGATTTTTTTGTAGTGGCAACCAAGCAAGATCAAAACCAGCACAATAAGAGGGAAGTACTGAATAAGGCCTATACCCAAAAAGATGTATATTTGGCAAGCTATCAATTAAACTTGTATCAGTATTTGCCTCCCCTTCTGAAACAGGTCCAATAAATACAAAATTCCACATTTTATTATTTTTAGCCAACTCATAAATTAATGAAAAGTCAAGTTTATAATTGCTAATGGCTCCTACAAAACCTATGACTGGTGACTTTAAAATCATTAGATCTTCTGGAATATTATTTCTTTTAATATTTAGTGCTTTTGAAAAATGATTATAGTCACAACAATTTGAATAGTATTTAATATTATGAGAATAGGGCTTTAATCTTCTATAAATAGCTGGAGAGGTAACAAAAACATTATTAGCTTTAAGACATAATTTTTTTTCTTCACTTTCTATAATTTCTCTCGGCATATTTGGTTGTTCTTGAATAGCGTCAACAGCATGATAAATTATTTGTGAAAAGTTTTTTATATTTAGAAGCTTTGTTGTTAAAGGGTTATAAGTCCAGAGCCATTCACAACGTAATCTTAAAATTTTTCTAGCGATATAAATACCAAAAAAAAGCATAAATTTATTAATTATTAGAAATATTCCCTTTGAAGAGCCAGGTATCACCAATGGAGACCAGACCCAAATATTCTTATATACATTCCTAGGAGGAGATAAACCTTTGATTAATCTCTTAAATATACGAATCCAATCTTTACTAGTAGCATTGACTGATCTCAATCCTAATGACTCTACATAAAGAATATAATGGCCTTCATCTGCAAGAGAGCAAGCCACATGTTGTTTATTTGTCCATAAAGGATGATCCCAATCAGCTGTAGAAAGCAAAACAATATGTGCCAATAGACTCAATTCTTGGTTATATATATTTTGCCTTATTTTGCACCTATTCATACAAAAATCAATTGCTGTGAAATCTATGCTTATGTTTATATCAAGAGTATTTGGTATGCTTTACATACGATTTCCTGTAGCCAATTAGATTGAAATAGATAATAACTACTACCTAGTATCGCTCAAGAAGAATTTGATTTTGGCATTGTGACAGTTAACACACCAACTAAATCCATAGCATCTCTAACGATTCATAAGAAAAATTTATAAAAAATCTAATGATCAAGAATTGAAATATCTAAACAGGGCCAATGGTTCATTTGACTGTCTAAGACTAGTAAAAATCATTAACGCTTTTTATTGAATCGCCTCAGACTGAAAAAGATTAACTGTTAACGATCCATTGTTCCAGTAAAGGGCTCTTTCCATTACCAAAGATCAGCCTAAAAAGTGGCCTGCTAAAAAGGTTTCAAAGGCTAAGGATGGGTAATTTCAAGGAATGATACGTAGAAGTCAAACATTTAAGTTACTGGTTCGTCTTTTAAAGACACTACCAAAGAAAAGGAAAAGATCACTTCTTTTGCTTTTACCAATTGCTGCGATAACTGGGCTAGTCGATGTCGCTGTAGTAGCACTGGTATCACGCATTTTCACCCTTTTCATAGGAGCCCCAAATAAACCATCAATTCCTTTTAGCCAACTATTTACCGAAGATCCAAAAACTAAAATCATTTTGCTAGTGATTGTCTATATAGCTGTAAATTGGATATCTTCATTGCTCAGACTATTCCTAAGGGCATGTCAAGAAAGACTAACTTATTCAATTTGGCTAGATTTAACTGAAATAGCCCAAAAGAAAATATTATCACAACCATATGAATTTTTTCTAGCAAATAAAACTTCTGAATTATCTACAAAATTACTGCTAAATGTATCAAGAGTTTCTGAAAAATTTGTTCGGCCTATTTTACAAATAGTTAGTGGTTTCTTCATTGTATCATTCATATCAATAGCAATACTTATTTTTGGAAAACTAACAGCTGTGTATTTAATTTTTAGTCTTTTACTTTGCTATACCTTTATATCATATATTGTTACACCATTTATAAGATTTGCTGCTCGACAAAGAATCAAACTAGAAACCGAGACAAATAATGTAATTACAGAATCAATTAAAACAATAATTGATGTTCTGCTAACAAGTTCAGAGCCATACTTTGAAAAAAAATATTCTAAATCTAGAGATAAAGCTTTCCCATTCTTATGGAAAGCTGAAACGCTACCAGAATTCCCTAGGGCTTTAATTGAGCCATTTGGAATCACTCTTATTTTCAGTATTGGATTGTTTCCACTTCTGAGTAAGAATAGTGGATCTGATATTAGTGAAATAGTGCCTTTTGTAGCAACCATTGCTGTGGCTTCTCTAAAGTTAACTCCACCGTTACAAGATCTATTTCGAGGCTTTACTGATTTGAGAAGTGGAGTACCTGATCTTCAAGAAATATTAAAATTAGTAGAACTGCAATCTACTCGATTAACTCTAAGATCAAAAAATGTCCCCTCACCGATTGGTCTATTACCTAAAAAATATATTAGGGTCAATCATCTAAGTTATAGATATCCTAATACGGAAAATTTAGTATTAAATGACATTAATATAAATATACCTGTTGGAGCAAGAATAGCTTTTGTAGGAAAGACAGGTAGTGGTAAAACAACAACTGCAAATCAAATACTTGGGCTTCTAAGACCTTCTTCGGGATCTATACAGTTAGATGGTCTAGATATTACTGAAATAGAAGTTCCTGCATGGCAAGCAAGTTGTTCTTATGTACCACAGTCGATAAATCTTCTCAACACCAATATAATAGAGAATATTGCTTACGGAATAGATTCAGATCAGATAGATGAAGAAAGAGTATGGGACTCATTAAAAGCAGCTCATGTAGATGAATTAGTTTCTGAATTACCTATGGGTTTATATACACAAATAGGAGATAATGGTATCCGACTTTCTGGAGGGCAAAGACAAAGACTTGTTCTCGCTAGAGCCTTTTATAGGAAATCAAAATTATTAGTTCTAGATGAAGCTACTAGCGCATTAGATAATAAAACCGAAGCCAATGTAATGAATGCTATAGACTTAGTTGCAAGAAGATGCACAATAATATTTATCGCTCATAGATTATCAACAGTTCAAAGATGTGATTGCATATATGAATTTGAAGATGGACAAATTAAAGCATTTGGAAATTATGAAAAACTAATTGAATATTCAGAAAGTTTTAGAGATACAATTAATGCCGCAAAAGAAAAAGATAACACTATTTAATTGCTATATATCAAATGATTGTTTTTAGAATATGAATATTACATATTCTGTAAATAAAGGGAAACAATACACTTTTACACCTAATACTTTATCTAAACTTTACCATTAATAATTATAGTCATTTATACCATCTATTTACATGTAAATCCTATGGAATAAGAGCAACCCAAGAGAAAGCAATCCCTATACCTATCCAGATCCCAGCAAACAAATTACGACGATTAACGTCAAACATTTTGATCACTTTTTGAGATCCTGCTGTTACTAATAAAAGTAAGAATCCCTGGGCAAGGAAAAGGCCGGAAAAATAACCTACGAGAGGGGTCGATTCAGCACCAACAATTGTGCTGCCAAGCAAGTAGCCGTGAAACGCAAACATTGGCAAGAGCCAATATTTGCTAAAAATATTCAGAACAATTAAGCCTTCTACTGCCAAAGATAAAGAGACAAGTGCTTCAGCCCAGGGAACTAGTAAATCAGGTAAAGGCTGCAACTGTGCAAAGGCACTTCCTCCTAAGCCAACTGCCAATAGAGGAACAACCCATTTCTTGGTCCTTTTAAGTCCCACAAAGGCTATGCCTAGCATAAAAAGCAAATGATCCGGTCCAAGTAATGGATGTCCTATACCGCTAAACAAAGCCTGCAATGCTGAAAGTCCAGAGCTCTCGCCCATGCCAAAGGGGTGATGAGCCAACGCTAGATCTGCTATAAAACTGAGCAAAAAAAATACTGTGACTAAAACCGTAAAAAAATTCTTACGCACCAAGTTAATAAACCCCATAAATCGATCCTCGTCGAATTGTGCAATAAGGCGGGCATTCTGACTGATATCGAAGAATATCGATACTTCACAGCTGCGGGACAGTAACGGATTTTCACCGCTTTTCCCCGTTACCTCCAATGGCTGATTCCCATTAGAACCTATCTAGTCAATATTCTAATTCCTTCTCATAAGGAAAACCTAGAAGAAAAATTGTTTTCTTCAAAAGTGATCAAAATGTGACCAAAAAAGAAATCTTTCTAATCAATTGATATGAATACTGTTATCAGCAAAGTGGTCTAATCGGCATTAATACACTCATAACAAGAAAAATTCAGTCATATCAATAGATATCAAGGAAGCAATTACTGTTTTATTTAAACTAATGTTAGCTCTAATCGCTTGCAGTGCAATGGATCTTATCTAGGTTGTGTAATCGGCATTAATGTGAATATATTCTGAAGACAAATCGCATCCCCATGCTATAGCTTCAATCTCTGATCTACCAACAACCAAACTAATAATTAGTTTCTCATCACTTGCATTATTCCCTTTTATTATTTCTTTCATATATCTAATAACTAACTTTCGATTAAATTCAACGGGTTGACCATTACTCATGACTTGGAATGAACCAATCCAAATAGAAACCTCATCCAAGGAGAATGGGATGCCTGTACTTCCTGCAGCAGATAAAATTCTGCCCCAATTAGGATCGCATCCATGGATAGCAGTTTTTACTAAACAAGAGCTACAAATCTGTCGAGCAATGATTTGTGCGTGAGCAATCTTTGAAGTGCCTTTTACCTTAACTTCAAACAAGCAATTAGCACCTTCACCATCTCTAACAATTGACTGGGCAAGATAAGTAGAAACTAATTTCAACCCAATTTCCAGCTCATTAAAATGCTGACTATCTAAAATATCTCCCTGTGCAAACGCCAAAAAAGAATCATTAGTACTTGTATCACCATCAACACTTATAGCATTAAAAGAACAATCAACAACACGATCAATCATTGCATCCCAAACATCTTTGGGCAGTCCAGCATCACATGTTAAGAAACCAAGCATTGTTGCCATATTTGGATGGATCATTCCTGAGCCTTTTGCCATTCCTCCAATTCGGATCAATCGATCTCCTAGGTAACCCTCAATAGCAATTTCTTTTTCTATAAGATCAGTTGTCAAAATTGCTTTTGCAGCATCAGACCCACCTTCTTTACTTAAATTCATCACCAGAGGATCTAAACCTTTAAGCAGTTTTTGCATAGGAATTGGCTCACCTATGACACCTGTAGAACAAATCAAGACCTCTTCTTCTAAAAGATCAAGTTTTTCTGCAAGAGCTCTAGTTGCAATCAAACTATCATCTATGCCTCTATTTCCAGTACATGCATTGGCATGGCCAGAATTCACCAATACTGCTCTAACTTTTCCTGCAGTCTTTGATAAACGTTCTAAGCAAAGATTAATACACTTGGCACGAACAAATGATTGTGTAAATGTTCCACTACATTGAGCATTCGGAGATGTCACTAATAAGGCGAGGTCTAATTTCTTTGATGGCTTAAGACCAGCACTTACTCCAGACGCCTTGAATCCAGATGGCGCGGTTATGCCACCTGCAATCAAAGACCATTTAGATGATTGAAAAAAGCTCAAGGCCCCGCCTGAGAAAGTAAACTCTTTATTATCCTGCGCTATTTTCTGAGAGTTTCAAAGGCTAATGCTCTAAAACGTTGGAAAGGCTCCCAGCGTCGTATTGGAATCACAGGCGGTATTGCCAGTGGTAAGACTTCTATTGGGAAATACATAGAAAGTGTAAAAAATACACCAATCCTTGATGCAGATATGTTTTCAAGGGAAGCATTAACAGCAAATCAAACTATAAAAGATACAATTATCAATCGATATGGAAGAACTATTGTAGATAAAGAAAATACTAATAGTAAAACAATCAATAGAGCAGCATTAGGTGAAATTATATTTCACGATAAAAATGAAAGAATATGGCTGGAAAACCTATTACATCCTATTATTGAAAAAAGATTTGAAGAAGAATTAGAAAAACATAAACTATCATCTACAATAGTATTAATTATACCCTTATTATTTGAGGCTAATTTTACATATTTATGTAGTGAGGTATGGCTTATCTACTGTTCACTTGATGAGCAATATGAACGATTAATGAAAAGAGATGGATTAAATAAAGAGCAAGCAAAATATCGAATTGAAGCGCAGTTACCACTTGAAAGTAAAAAAATACTTTCAGATCATATTATAGATAATACTAATAAATTGGATCTTAGTTATCCCCAAGTTGAAGTATTATTATAATAAGATATTATTCACCTTTAAGTTTTTTTGTAAGAATTTGATTGCCAAGTTTAGGATCTGCTTTCCCACTAGTTTTCTTCATTAATTGACCTACAAAAAACCCTTGGAGTTTATTCTTACCCCCACGATAAGATTCAACTTCATTAGGGTAATCAGACAACAATTGATCCACTATTGCTCCAAGGACTTTAGGATCACTAATCATCCCCAAGCCTCTTTCCTCCACAAGTTCCTTAGGAGAACCACCTTTCTCAAGAAGCTCTGGTAATATTTCTTTTGCGATTTTTCCACTGATCTTTCCTTGAGATATTAATAGAAGCATTTCCGCTAATTGTTTAGGCGTAAGCAAAAGATTCTCAAAGCTCTTTTTATTTGCATTTATATGTGCAGCAATATCACCTGTAATCCAATTTGAAGCCAACTTCGGATCAGCACCTTCTAAAACAACAATTTCAAAATATCTAGCCATTTGATAATCATCTGTTAATACACGAGCGTCATAAACTGAAAGACCAAGCTCTTCTGCATATCTATGCCTCTTAGAAGAAGGCAGTTCAGGCAACTCTGATCGCCATTTTTCTTGTAATTCAACACTAACTTCAATTGGACCTAAATCTGGATCTGGAAAGTATCGATAATCACTACTTCCTTCTTTAGATCGCATGCTTTTTGTAAGTTGTTTTGTCTCATCCCAAAGACGTGTTTCTTGATGAACTATGCCTCCACTTTCATATGTACTTATTTGACGTTTAATTTCATATTCACATGCCTTCTGAATAGCAGAAAATGAGTTCATATTTTTAATTTCAACTTTTGTACCAAATGGAGCATTAGGTCCTCTTCTAACAGAGATATTTACGTCACACCTTAAGGAGCCTTCCTGCATATTCCCATCAGATACACCTAAATACCTAACAATCCTTCTAATCTCAGATGCATACTCAGAAGCTTCTCGACCTGAACGTAAATCTGGCTTACTAACAATCTCTGCCAGAGCAACACCTGCGCGATTGTAATCAACTAAAGAATATTTAGAACCTGATAAGCGATCACTACCTGCATGAACTAATTTCCCTGCATCTTCTTCCATATGCAATCTCTCAATCCCTATTTTCTTTAGATAAGTTTCTTTGCCTTTTTCAGCAACTTCTACTTCTATCCAACCCTCTTCCGCAATTGGCTCATCAAATTGAGAGATCTGATAATTTTTAGGAAGATCAGGATAAAAATATTGCTTTCTATCAAACTTACAATGTTTAGCAATTTTTAAATTCAAAGCCATAGAAGCTTTAACAGCAAATTCAAGAACTTTTTTATTTAAAACAGGAAGAGTTCCTGGCAAGCCACAAACAATAGGGTCAATATGGGTATTAGGATCATCGCCAAAACTAGTAGAAGCAGAAGTAAATATCTTGCTATTTGTTCCTAATTGAACATGAGTTTCCAAACCAATTACAGGTTCCCAATCAACTTTCTGTTCAGTCATTGCTTAGTTCAAGATTCCTATATATGCATACTATGGAAAATAAGATCAAATTGGATGGACATCATGGTCTAAAAGGCTCAAAATTAGTCTTAGAACAGCCAAAACAATGGCTCAATCAAATGCAAAACCTTTACTAATACTTGGTGGTGGCTTAATTGGTCTATCTTTGGCTCATTCATTGGCCAAAAAAGGTAGATCTGTAGAAGTATTAAGCCGCAATAGAAATGAAGCAGCAGGGTTCGTAGCAGCAGGGATGTTAGCTCCACATGCAGAAGGACTAAATGGTCAGCTTCTACAACTTGGTCTAGAAAGTCTTAATGGAATTTCTAACTGGGTGAAAACAATAGAAACTGATAGTGGGATGAGTTGTGGGCTGAGGCAATGTGGAATAGTAGTCCCCTTTGTAAATAGTGAAGATAGAAACAACTACTCCACTGCTTCCTTAGGCATACATCTAAATCACAAAGAATTAAAAAAAGAAATTCCAGGAATTGCTTCTAAGTGGAAAGCTGGTCTCTTATTCAAACAAGATGGGCAAATAGATAATAGGCGAAAATTAATGCGTGCCCTTGAAAAAGCTTGTGTGGAATTGGGAGTGAGATTTCAAGAAGGTATTGAAGTAATCAGGCTAATTAAAGACAAAAATGTCTTCGAAGGAGTATTAATCAAAACAGCTGAAGGGAAAAATAAAAAAATATCAGCCAAACAAGCCGTGTTGTGTAGCGGAGCATGGAGTAGTCAACTTCTCAATGAAATCCCTATATATCCTTTAAAAGGCCAAATGTTCTCAATCCAAGGACCCAAATATGCCCTCAAACGTATCTTATTTGGACCAGGAATTTATTTGGTTCCACGCGAAGATGGACTAATAGTTGTTGGGGCAACAAGTGAAAAGGATGCAGGTTTTACTGAAGGTTTAACCCCCAATGGACAAATTGAATTACAAGAAGGGGTCAATGCATTACTCCCGATAGCAAGATCATGGCCACACATGGAAAGATGGTGGGGTTTTCGTCCTTGCACACCAGATGAAGCTCCAATACTTGGCAAGTCTTCTTTAAAAGGACTATGGATAGCAACTGGTCACCATAGGAATGGAGTTCTTTTGGCAACTATTACATCCCAATTGATCACAAAAAGTATTTGCAACGAAGAATTAACTAAAAAAGAACATGATCTGTTAATGGCCTTCCAATGGAATCGTTTTAAAACTAATTGAACTTAAATAAGTTCAATTAAAGCTTATTTACTTTTACACGCTTTACTCAACTCTCCATTTTTGATCAGAAGGATTCCAATTATTTAATTCAGAAGAATTAAACCACAAATCAATCTCAAAAGATGCAGTCTCAGGGCCATCAGATCCATGAATTACATTTCGACCAATATTTATCCCCAAATCACCCCTAATAGTGCCTGGTTCAGCTTCTAAAGGTTTTGTTGCACCTATTAATTTCCTTGCACTTAGTATTACACCATCACCTTCCCAAACCATTGCAACAACAGGGCCACTTGTAATGAAACCAACGAGACCAGTAAAAAAAGGTCGTTCTTTATGCACTCCATAATGCTTTTCGGCCAATTCCTTACTGGGAATCAATTGTTTCAGTCCGACCAACTTAAATCCCTTGCGTTCAAAACGTCCCAAGATTTCACCCACAAGTCCCCTCTGAACACCATCGGGCTTGATAGCAAGAAAAGTCCTTTCAACACTCATAAAACCAAATAAATTAAGAATGGAGATATCGTCTTCTGGAATGTACCCTCTTGGCAAGGAAAACCATAGGATTACATAAAACTTTTCGTAGATTCTTTTTAAAGATCTAAAATCTTCCGAATTTCAATGCTTGTTGCTCTTACCAAAACTTGACGAAATCAAAACCCGCTACAAAAAAAAACGAATGGACTGTAAAAGACAGTTGCTCCCTTTATGGTCTTGACCTTTGGGGAGAAGAATACTTTTCAATCAACGATTCTGGAAATGTCACCGTTAGTCCACAAGGTAAAGAGGGAAATAGTCTAGAGCTCACTCATCTTTTAGAAGAATTAAAAGGGCGGAACCTAAATACTCCCCTATTACTACGATTCGACGATATTCTAGAAGACAGGTTAAAGAAACTGCATCAAGCTTTTGAAAATGCTATCAATCAATACGGCTACAACAATGATTACCAAGGTGTTTTCCCAATCAAATGTAATCAACAACGACATGTTGTCGAAGAAATAGTAACCATTGGAAGAAAATGGCACTTTGGGTTAGAAGCCGGAAGCAAGGCAGAACTACTAATAGCACTTGCTTTAGTCAATGACCCTAAAGCTTTTCTAATCTGCAATGGCTACAAAGACAACCGGTATATAGAAACAACAATTCTTGCACGTCAACTTGGTAGGCAACCAATTGTAGTTATTGAGCAATCTGATGAGGTTGGACGCATTATCAAAGCAAGTCAAAAGCTTGGTGCTGCTCCACTGATTGGAATAAGAGCAAAACTCTCGAATCAAAGTAGTGGTAGATGGGGAAATTCAGTTGGAGAGAAATCTAAATTCGGACTTTCTATACCAGAAATATTAAAAGCAGTTCAAGAATTAACTGCTGCTGGACTCCTAAATGAATTAATTCTGCTCCATTTTCATGTGGGCAGTCAAATTAACGATATTGCTATTCTCAAGAATGCTTTACAAGAAGCAAGTCAAATTTATGTTGAATTAAATCGTCTAGGTGCACCAATGGGCCATCTAGATGTAGGAGGAGGATTAGGTGTTGATTATGACGGTAGTCGCACAGCTACAAGTGCTTCGACAAACTACTCATTACAAAATTATGCAAATGATGTTGTGGCTACAATTCAAGAATGTTGCAAAGCAAAGAAAGTCAAGGTACCTAAATTAATTAGTGAAAGTGGGCGCTTTCTCTCAAGTCATTTTTCTATATTAATATTTAACGTCTTAGGTACATCATCAGTACCTACTCAAATTGCAATAGAAACAAGCAACGAATGCCTCAGTGTAAAAAATCTTCGAGAAACATTGATGATTCTTCATCAGATTTGTGAAGAGAAAAAAATTGATGTCTCCAAACTTCAAGAAGCTTGGAATGACGCACTAAAGTTTAAAGAAGATGCACTGAATGCATTTCGTCTAGGGTTTATAGATTTAACTGAGCGTGCCACTGCTGAGCAACTGACCTGGGCATGCGCCAAACAAATAGCTGCCCATTTACCAAATGATCTTAAGATTCCCAAAGAACTTCTTGCAATTAATAAAGGACTGACTGAGACATATTACGCAAACATATCAATCTTTCGTTCAGCACCAGATACTTGGGCAATCCAACAATTATTCCCGCTCCTCCCAATTCATCGTCTTCAAGAAAAACCAGATCAACTTGGTCATTTTGCAGATCTCACATGTGACTCTGATGGCAAACTTGCACGCTTTATAAATAATGGGCAAGAAAAATTTTTACTAGAACTGCACACAGTAAAAGCTAATGAAAATTATTGGATAGGTATGTTTTTAGGCGGTGCTTATCAAGAGGTCATGGGCAATCTTCATAATTTATTTGGAAGTACCAATGCCATACACATTCGTTTAACTAAAAATGGAAAATATAAGCTTGATCATGTAGTTAGAGGAAATAGCAAAAGCGATGTTCTGCAAGCCATGGAGCATGACTCTGAACAATTATTAGAAAGGATAAGAATGGCAAGCGAATCAGCAATTCAACAAGGGAGTTTAAAGATTAACGATGCGCAACGTTTGATAGAGCATGTCGAAACAAGCCTTAGACAAAGTACGTACTTACAAGAGTAAAATCAATCTAAGGATTGTATTATTCTTTCTTTAGCTAAATCAAGTGCATCATCCAATTTTGTAGGATCCCGGCCACCGGCTTGAGCGAAATTGGGGCGGCCGCCGCCGCCGCCGCCACAAATTTCAGCAATCGGACCAAGGAATTGTCCTGCATGCAATCCTTGAGCAATAATTTCTGAACCAAAAGCAGCTACTAAAATTACCTTTTTTTGATCATTAAGATCTGGCATTCCTGCTAAAACTACAGCAGCATTATCACCTAATTCATCTACTAAGGTTTTGACGACAGACTGTATTGCATCTCCTGTAACACCATCGAGACGTTCTATAAGGTATTGACTATTGGTTAAAGAAACAACTTTATTCTTTAATGATAAAGCCTTAGTAAATGCAACTTCGTCCTGAGCCTTGACAAGTAATTTAGTTAAAGATTTCACTTCATCCTGCAAAGCAATAACTCGATCAACAATCTCATTAGATTGTGCCTTGAAACGTTCGCTTAAAATCTTTACAACTCCATCACGATCATTTAGATAATCCAATACTCCTTGTCCTGCAATAGCTTCAATCCTACGAATACCTGCGGCTATCCCAGTCTCACTAACTATTTTAAACAAACCTATTTCCGCTGTATTAGTAACATGAGTACCACCACAAAGTTCTTTCGACACTCCCGGAACATCAACTACTCGAACAACTTCCCCATACTTCTCACCAAACATTGCAATAGCACCTACCCGTTTAGCCTCATTAATAGACATTTCAGAAATAACTAAAGAATGAGCTTCCGAAATCCATCCATTAATTAATTTTTCTATATGTTCTAATTCAGCACCAGAGACAGGTCGCACAAAGTGAAAATCAAAACGGAGTCTATCAAAATCCACTAAAGATCCCGCTTGAGTAATATCTGAGTCTACTGCCTTTTTTAATGCAGCCTGTAAAAGATGAGTAGCAGTATGATTAGCTTGGGCACACCTGCGACTAAAACTATCAACTGTACATTGAACGTTATCACCTAATGTCAACACTCCATTCTTAACAAGTCCAGAATGTACAAATGCCCCTTTAACACGACGTACACTATCAATTTCGATCAAGCACTCAGAATCATCAGAAGATGCAGAACTGATAATCCCTCTATCACCTATTTGACCTCCACCTTCTCCATAAAAAGGAGTCATATTTAGCACTATATCTATTTTATCCCCTACATTACATTCTTGGGACGAAACTCCATTAACCACTATGGCCTGGACCTGACTGAATTGCTCTAATTGTTGATAACCCAAGAAGTTAGTCTCACCTACCTCAGAAACAACTTTATCAATAGTATCTTGAAGAGTGAGATCAATTGTCATAGCAGCAGATTTAGCTCGTCGACGTTGTTCATCCATCGCTTTTTTAAAACCCTTCATATCAACTCTCAAATCATTTTCCTCAGCAATTTCTTCAGTAAGTTCAACAGGAAAGCCATATGTATCATACAACTCAAATGCCGCTTCCCCTGTTATTACCGATGGAGCTTTCGAAAGTAATTCTGCTAACAATTTTTCTCCTTTTTCTAGGGTTTCTAAGAAACGAGTCTCTTCTCTCTGAAGCTCTTTGAAAATCAATTGACGTCTTTCCAATAGTTGAGGGTAAGCAGATTGCATTAACTCAATCGCCACTTCAGCAATTTGCACTAAAAAAGGTTTTGTAATTCCTATTAAGCGACCATGTCTCACAACACGCCGAAGTAATCTCCTTAAAACATACCCACGGCCCAAATTACTTGCTGAAACTCCATCTCCTATCAAATGCACACATGCTCGCGTATGATCACCAATCACTTTAAAAGATGCTTTGATTGTCGCATTTAAGTCTTCATACTGAACATCGATTAAAGAAGCAATTTTTTCAAGAAGTGGATAAATTAAATCCGTTTCATAATTATTAGCAACTCCTTGTAAAATCTGCGCCATTCTCTCCAGTCCCATACCTGTATCGATATTGCAATTCGCCAATGATGTCAAAGTACCAGAAGAATTACGATTGTATTGCATAAAAACTAAGTTATAAAACTCTATGAACCGTGTATCATCTTCAAGATCAATTTCTTCTTCTCCAAGTTCTGGATGAAAATCATAATAAAGTTCTGAGCAAGGCCCACAAGGCCCCGTTGGTCCTGAGGACCAAAAATTATCCTTTTCATCCATTCGTATAATTCGGCGAGGGTTCACTCCTATTACGTCTCGCCAAATCTGTTCGGCTTCGTCATCTTCGCGAAAGATACTGATAACTATGTGCGATGGATTTAAACCAAAAACATTGATACTTAGTTCCCAAGCCCATTGAATTGCTTCTTTTTTGAAATAATCACCAAAAGAAAAATTGCCTAGCATCTCAAAAAAAGTGTGATGCCTTGCAGTTCGGCCTACATTTTCTATGTCATTTGTTCGTATACATTTCTGGCAACTAGTCACTCTCGCTGAAGGTCTATCTTGATGCCCCAAGAAAACAGGCTTAAAGGGGAGCATTCCTGCAATGGTTAGTAATACTGTTGGGTCATTAGGAACTAAAGAAGCACTTGGCACAATTTCATGACCACGTTCTGCATAAAAATTGAGGAAGGCAGCCCTAATCTCTTCCCCTGTAAGAGATTTCATCTCAGAGTTAGAAGACAATCGTTCAACTGCCATAGCAAAATTGGAAGTTGTAAAAAGGGCATCAAAACTGATGCACTACAACAATAGAAAAGAAGTAATTAGCTTCTCATAAAATCTAGCCAATTAACTGTCATTATTAGCTATGAGGTTTCTGAAAATCATTATTTTTATTGCTTGTCACAACATATCAAATAAAGCAAATTTCATGATGATAGATACATCCCAGCCATGACTCTGCTGCACGCCACTTGGATTTCAACTAATTGGCATCCATCTAATTTAGGTCAATCAGAATTGTTCCTTTGGGCAGACCAATGGCGCGTAGTAACTCCAAAACAAATAATACAAACACCTTCACCTCACCCGTTTAGCCTATCTTCAGATGAATTAAAAGAATGGCTCAATAGCAAAAAATTATTGCCTAATGAGAGTATTAATACATCTGCATGTCTCACTCTTCCTAGTAAACCCATTCACAAAAAAAATAACCAAAAATCTAAGAATCAAAAAACTGGTATTGAATCTGAATGGAAGGGACTCCCTTTACAAGCTCATGAAGAAATAGCAACACAATATGAATGTTGGCCATGGAAAGTAGATGGAATTTCACTCACTACTGTCGAAGCAACAGAATGGCTTACAAAATTACCTTTATCAAAAAAAGATTCTGATCTTAGTGAAGAATTACTTTGGTGGGCTCATTTAGAGCGTTGGTCTCTTAATCTAATTGCGAGTGGACTATGGCTACCTCAAGTTAAATTACACAAGAAAGAAGGAAATGAATATCGTGCATCATGGATACCTCTGCTGAATCAAGAAAATGAAAGAAATCGCTTAGAAGAGTTTGCAAAAAATATTCCCTTGGTCGCTATTTGTGCAGTCCCATGGATAGAAGCTAAAGGACAAATAGTCAATACTGAGCAAGTCTCAAATTCAAACAATAATACACTCTCTTTATATAGGCCAAGACACAATCGCGTAGAAGTGATGGATCTTCTCGAAGAACTTATTGATGCACAACTTCGAAAAGATTTTCAACCAAGAACTAAAAACTTGGATCCATTGTTAAAAGCGTGGCAAGAAGCACTTGGCACGAAAGATGGAATAATTAACCTATCGAATGAAAACGCTAAAAGATTAGAAAAAGCAAGTAAGAATTGGAAAAGAGGGTTGTCTAGTAATGTTCAACCTGCGAAAACATGTCTAGAGCTAATTGCACCGATTGATGATCTAGATTTATGGGACTTAAACTTTTCATTGCAATCAGAATCAGATCCGAGTATCAGACTAGCTGCAGATCAAATTTGGGAAGCAGGCGTAGAAGTAACCAAAGTTGGCGGAATAACAATTGACAACCCAAGTGAAATTCTTTTAGAAGGCCTAGGAAGAAGTCTTGAAATTTTCCCTCCAATTGAAAAAGGACTAGAAAGCCCAACTCCTCACACAATGAAACTGTCTGCATCAGAAGCATTTGTACTTATTAGAACAGCAGCAGCAAAACTTCGTGACATGGGTATTGGTGTAATACTGCCTAATAGTTTGTCCAAAGGATTTGCAAGTCGACTTGGTCTTGCTATTCAAGCCGAATTACCAGAGTCTTCACTAGGCGTAATGCTAGGAGAAAGTTTGAACTGGGATTGGGAGTTAATGATCGGAGGTATAAATTTAAGCATGAAAGAACTAGAAATGCTTGCAAAAAAAAATAGTCCTCTACTCAATCACAAAGGGACATGGATCGAATTACGTCCTAATGATCTGAAAAATGCTTCAAAATTTTTTGCTAATACTCCAGAATTAAACCTCGATAAAGCATTAAGGCTTAGTGCTAATAAAGGCAACACTTTTATGAAACTTCCAGTACATCATTTTGAATCTGGACCAAGATTACAAAGTGTCTTAGAGCAATATCACCATCAGAAAGCGCCTGAACCTTTACCAGCACCTAATGGATTCCATGGGCAATTAAGGCCTTACCAAGAAAGAGGTCTTGGGTGGCTTGCATTTCTTTATCGTTTTAAGCAAGGAGCATGCTTAGCAGATGACATGGGGCTTGGTAAAACTATTCAATTATTATGTTTTATTCAGCACCTAAAAGTTCAAAACGAGCTTACTAAGCCTGTACTCCTAATTGCGCCTACATCTGTGCTGACAAATTGGAAAAGAGAGGCTGCCACTTTTACTCCAGAACTATGTATACATGAACACTATGGTAGTAAGAGACATTCTTCAATACCAAAATTACAAAATTATCTAAAAAAAGTTGACATTATGATCACAAGTTATGGGTTACTTTATCGAGATGGCGAGCTGCTACAAGAAATCGACTGGCAAGGAATAGTTATTGATGAAGCTCAAGCTATTAAAAATTCCAAATCAAAGCAAAGTATTATAACTAGAGCAATAAGCAAAAATCTCATAAGTAATCCCTTTAGAATTGCTTTAACAGGAACGCCAGTAGAAAATCGTATTAGTGAACTATGGGCACTAATGGATTTCCTTAATCCAAAAGTATTAGGTGAAGAAGATTTTTTTAATCAGCGATACAAGTTACCGATTGAGCATTATGGCGACATCTCTTCATTAAAAGATCTCAAAACACAGGTCAGTCCTTTTATTTTAAGAAGATTGAAAACCGATCAATCTATTATTTCTGATTTGCCTCAAAAGATTGAATTAAATGAGTGGGTTGGACTAAGCCAAGAGCAAGAGCTTCTATATAAACAAACGGTAGAGAAAAGCTTAGATGAACTCGCCTCATTACCCATTGGTCAACGCCAGGGTAAAACATTGGGTCTACTTACTCGTCTTAAACAAATTTGTAATCATCCAGCAATTGCTTTAAAAGAAACTCAAGTCGAGAAGAATTTCTTATTAAGATCTTCAAAATTACAAAGACTGGAAGAAATACTACAAGAAGTGAAAGAATCTCATGATAGAGCTCTGCTCTTTACTCAATTTGCTGAATGGGGGCATTTATTGCAAGCGTACTTACAAACAAAATGGGAATCAGAAGTACCTTTCCTACACGGAGGCACTCCTAAAGGGAAGCGACAAGAAATGATAGATCGTTTTCAAGATGATCCTAGAGGGCCAAATATCTTTTTACTTTCACTAAAAGCAGGAGGAGTGGGTCTTAATCTAACTCGTGCGAATCATGTTTTTCATATTGATCGTTGGTGGAATCCAGCAGTAGAAAATCAAGCAACAGATCGTGCATACCGAATTGGTCAAAAAAAAAGTGTTATCGTCCATAAGTTTATAACCACCGGCACAATCGAAGAAAAAATCAATCAAATGATTCTCGAAAAGACTGAACTAGCAGAAAATATTGTCGGATCAGGAGAAAGCTGGTTAGGGCAATTAAGTCTTGAAAAATTGAGTGAATTAGTTGCTTTAGATAGCAATCCAGAATTCTAAAAAATATGAATAACTCAGAAATAACAAGAGCAATAGGTCGAGACGGACTAGGCCAACAATCATGGTGGGTAGAACAATGGATGGAGCTGATTAATTCCTATCGTTATAAGAAGCGTTTAGAACGGGCTTGGATCTATGCAAGAGAAGGCAAGGTTTCTTCTATCATTTTCGAAGGGCAAAGAGTTCATGCAAGAGTTCAAGGCACAGAAATAGAACCATATAAAGTCAAGCTATGGTTAGATGTTCTTGACGATGAAGATTGGAAATATGTAATAGAAGCGTTAGCAAAAAAAGCAAAGTGGTCAGCACAATTATTAGCTGGAGTCATGCCTAAAGATATAGAACAAGCATTTGCTACTAGTGGCAAACGTCTGTTCCCATTTAATCTACAAGAAGTAAAAAGTGAATGTAGCTGTCCTGATCAAGCCAACCCATGTAAACATATCAGCGCAATTTATTTTTTGATGGGAGATCAATTTAAAGAAGATCCTTTTATCCTCTTTCAACTACGCGGCAGAAACAAAAATAGATTGTTGTCAGATTTAAGTAAAGAAAGAGTAATAACAACTAAGAAAAATGAAGAAGGAAAAAGAAAAAATATATTGCACAAATTACCTAAAAAGAGCAATGCAGAGAATGGAAGTAAAAAAATATTGAATCAATGGTGGAGTTACAGAAACAACTTAGATGATGATCTAGTAGTCATAGCTCCCTCAATCGAAGAAAAATCAGGGGAACATTTGGACAGAGAATTACCACTTGCAACAGCCCCTGCTTTTCCTGACTCGCAAATTACTTTTTTAAATAATTTAGTTTCATACCATCAACAACAAAGACAAAAAGCAATGATTCAAGCAATGTCAATCAATCACTAGATCATTTTTTGACTAACTTCAAGGATCCTAAATTTCTTATAAATTTTTTTCTGTAGAGCAAGGCTCATATCCGAACTGAAACGCCCTAAAATATTGAGAGTGATGGATGTAATCTATGAGTACTAACTCAAGAGCAGTCATCGAACAAAAAATTACTAGCCCTAGACTTTCATTGCAATGCGAGCCAATTGCAAGCAATACTACCGCGATTAGATCACTAGACTGGGATCGCAGTCGATTTGATATTGAATTTGGTTTACGAAATGGAACAACCTACAACAGTTTTATTATTCAAGGAGAAAAAACAGCCTTAATTGATAGCAGCCATGTCAAATTCAGAAGCACTTGGGTTGACGCACTAACCAAATGCATTGATCCAAAAACAATTGATTTTTTAATTGTCAGTCATACCGAGCCAGATCATTCTGGATTAATAAGCGACATTCTAGATCTCAATAATGATATTGAAATTGTTGGCTCAAAAGTTGCCATTCAATTTTTAGAAAACCAAATTCATCGGCCTTTTAAATCTACAGCAATAAAAACCGGGGGAGAACTTGATTTAGGTATTAATCCATCTAATGGTATCCATCACAAACTTGACTTCATTAGTGCTCCAAATCTTCATTGGCCAGATACAATTTTTTCTTTTGATCATGCAACAAGTATTCTTTACACATGTGACGCTTTTGGCCTTCATTACTGTACAGATGAATTATTTGATCTTGATCCAGATGCAATTCTTCCCGATTTTCGCTACTACTACGATTGTTTAATGGGTCCAAATGCGCGCAGTGTTCTTCAAGCACTTAAGCGAATTAAAAATTTACCAACCATACAAACAATTGCCGTAGGTCATGGACCTCTTTTGCGTCATAATTTAGATCTATGGTTAAATAATTACCAGGAGTGGAGTGGTCAACGAAGTCAAGGAGAAGATTATGCAGCGGTATGCTATATCAGTCAATATGGGTTTTGTGATCGACTAAGTCAAGCAATTGCATTAGGAATAAATAAAGCAGATGCACAAGTACAACTAGTTGACATCAGAGCTTCTGATGCACAAGAACTCAGTGCACTTATTGGAGATGCAAAAGCTGTTGTTGTTCCAACTTGGCCTAATAAGCCTGACGCTGAACTCCAAAGCTCGATAGGAACATTGCTTGCTGCATTAAAACCGAAGCAATGGGTCGCCGTATATGAAGGCTATGGAAAAAATGATGAGCCAATTGATGTTGTTGCGAATCAATTGAGAAGTTTGGGACAAAAAGAAGCTTTTTCGCCTCTAAGGGTCAAGCAATCACCTGATGCTAATACTTTTCAACAATTTGATGAAGCCGGAACTGATCTGGGACAATTACTCAATCGAAAGAAAAATATTGCAACCATCAAAAGCTTTGATGGAGATCTTATGAAAGCAATGGGTCGTATTAGTGGAGGACTATATGTAGTAACAGCTAGCCAAGGTGATGATAGTAATAAGCGTAGAGGTGCCATGGTTGCAAGTTGGGTTAGCCAAGCAAGTTTCAATCCTCCTGGTCTTACAGTTGCTGTAGCAAAAGATCGTGCAATTGAGGCGCTGATGCAAGTAGGTGATCGTTTTGTTTTAAATGTGCTAGAAGAAAATAACTATCAACACTTATTCAGACAATTTCTAAAAAGATTCCCTCCAGGAGCTAATCGTTTTGAAGGAATTACTGTTATGGAGGATGTAGCCAAAGGAGGTCCAGTCTTAGGAGATGCACTTGCATATTTAGATTGTTTTGTAAAACAACGTCTTGAAACAACTGATCACTGGATCATCTATGCATTAGTTGAACATGGCAATATTTCAAATACAGAGACAAAAACAGCCGTACACCATCGCAAAGTTGGCACTTCTTACTAATGTTCAATAATTCAAAGAATCAATTCACACAATCTTCGAATGGCAAAGATGTAGTTCAGCTACCAATAGAAGATGGATTTATTTCTATTAGATGCCTTAGCCCCAAAAAACTAAGGTTTGAAATTGAATATTCCTTAGGTAAAGGAACAACTTCCAATGCATTTCTTTTTTCAAAAAATAATGGATCTCACATAATTTCTCCTGCTGTTTTGGTGAATCCACCTGGAGCCAACTTTCAAGAAGTATTTCTACCAACATTAAAAACGCTTATCAATAAAACCAAAGAACTACATATTATTATTGGTCATGTCAATCCAAATCGCATTAGCCTTCTACGAGCACTCGCCACAGAATTTAAAAATATAAAAATTATCTGTTCTAATCCAGGTGGAAAATTACTTAAAGAACTCTGGTATCAAAAAAAGCCTTCTAAAGAAAAGCTGAATGAAGAGAAAGGGTTAATTATTCCTTCTTTACCAGAAATTCGTTTAATAAAACAAGAAGAATCTATTTCTATCTTCAACGATTATGAATTGAGATTAATACCTGCCCCTACAGCTCGATGGCCTGGTGGACTAATAGCTTTGGAAGAAAAAACAGGCTTACTAATGAGTGACAAATTATTTGGTACACATATTTGTACAGCAGAATGGGCCGAGAGCAATAGAAGTAGCACAGAAGAGGAAAGGCGTCATTATTTTGACTGTCTTATGACTCCAATGGTGAGTCAAATTAATCGAATTATTGAAAAAATTGAGTTGCTTAATATTACGTCAATTGCACCTGGTCATGGACCAGCAATTGACACAAGCTGGCGCAGTTTATTAAATGATTATCAAAGATGGGGAGGACAGCAAAGCAAAGCCTCTATCAAAATCATCCTGTTATTTGCCAGTGCATATGGAAATACTGCATCAATTGCAGATAGTCTAGCTAAAGGAATTAGTTCAACTGGAGTTCAAGTAACAAGTCTAAATTGCGAATTTACACCAGCCAATGAATTATTAAATGAGATACAAAAAGCAGATGCATATCTCATTGGTTCGCCAACCCTAGGAGGACATGCACCGACACCGATTGTGTCTGCACTAGGCACTTTGCTTGCAGAAGGAGATAGAAACAAGCCTGTAGGTATATTCGGTAGTTACGGGTGGAGTGGTGAAGCTTTAGATTTGCTAGAAAATAAGTTACGTAATGGAGGCTTTGAATTTGCCTTTGATCCAATCAAAATCAAGTTCAGTCCAAATGCTGAAGTAATAAAAACACTTGAAGAAACAGGAACAATGTTAGGGAGGAAACTTATTAAAAAAGAGCGTCAAGAACAACGTCGATTAAGTGGAGGTATTAATGCTACAAAAAGTGACCCTGCATTATTAGCACTTGGGAAAGTTGTCGGCTCCTTATCTATCTTGGCAGCTCAAAAACATGAAGAAGAAAATTCCATTAGCAGTGCAATGGTAGCTAGTTGGATTAGCCAAGCGAGTTTCTCACCACCAGGAATCACAATTGCCGTAGCTAAAGATAGAGCTGTAGAAGCTTTGCTACATAAGCAAGATCTCTTTACTTTAAATATTTTAAATGAAAATAATTATCAAAATTCCCTAAAACAATTTCTTCAACCTTTCTTGCCAGGAGAAGATCGATTATCAGGCTTAAATTTACTACGCAGCCCTGGAGAGCAACCCATACTTCCTGAGGCCATAGCATGGATAGAAGGTTGTGTAAAACAACGAATGGAGTGTGGTGACCACTGGCTAATTTATGCAGAAATCCTACATGGAAAAGTTTTAGATCCGAATGGAGTTACAGCTGTACATCATCGTCATACCGGAGCAAATTATTAATGGCAAAATCTGATATACCTACCTAAGGATGCTTTAAATCAATCTAATGAATTCAGAGAACAAAGTATTGATCATCACTGCTAGTGATGGTGAAAACTTAAAACTTGCAAAACGTTTTGTTGTTTTAGCAGAACAAATGGGGGTCAATTCCACATTGATAGATCTTACAAGTCTGGAGTTACCTCTCTTCAGTCCAAAAAGGCATTCTGAATTAGGGATTCCATCTGCCATCACACTCCTTCATTCTGAAATGATTTCTATTTCCCATTGGGTCGTTTGTGCGCCAGAGTATAACGGCTCAATACCACCAGTACTAACCAACGCAATTGCGTGGCTTTCTGTTCAAGAAAAAGATTTCCGCAAATTATTTAACGGACGTCCCATTGCAATGGCTAGTGTCTCAGGTGGTGGCTGCATGGAAGTATTAATATCCATGCGTATACAATTTAGTCATTTAGGAGCTCAGGTCCTTGGACGTCAATTAGCTAGCAATAACAAGGCACCCGCTCAAGATACGTCAATAACAGACATATTAGATAGATTACTGCAAATGAAACCTTTGAAAATTAAACCGGCATAAAGTAATCATCTCATCCATATATAGTGAGCCAAAGCAATTAGCCCTTTTCTACAAATATTGAATTCATAATGAATAAGATGATCGAACATGGCTGCTAGACAAGCATTTAGCGAAATTACAAGCAACTATTGATTCTATTTTGAAACAATAAGGATAGGTTTTTCTTTCATTGGTACACTAGATATGTGGTGTGAATTAATGGAATGGTTTTGCCAACCACAGCCAAGCAAATGACATATTTTCGAGCATCAAATTGCGCAATTCGCTATAGAGGCTTTCTTCTTATAGAACAACAAAATAAAAGTTGGTTAATTAGACCAGAAAGAAGTCCCCTAGTCTTACTTCCTTTTAGAACAGAAATCTGTTCTTTAATTGAAGCAAAACTAATACTGGATGCCAAGCTTGATGAAAAAAAAGAAAAGTTAAAAGCTGCTTAAGACCAAATATTCAAACAACCTAAAGCTTGCTCTGATACCAAATTTTGAGAATATTTTGAGCCATTGGTAGGGCATGTACTGAACCACCGCCAGGGGTATTTTGAGCAAAAGCAACAATGACAATTTCACTTAACTCATAAGGAGCAAAACAGGCAAACCATGCATGATCTTTCCCACCACTACTATCTTCTGCTGTTCCAGTCTTACCAGCCAAGGGTGGCAAAGTTGGTAAATCCCACCGCAAACTTCTACCAGTACCAGATTCTACTACCTTCTTAAGACCTTCTCTAATTGTTTTCAGTGTAGTTGGTTTAATATCTACTTTTTTTCGATATTTTGAAGATAACCAATCAATATCACCATCAACGAAATGTGGAGTAATTAAATATCCACCATTTGCAAAAACAGCATATGCTCTAGCTAATTGTAGTGGTGTAACTTGAACCACAGCCTGTCCTATTGATGCACTGGCAATATCCTCAGGAATCCAAGGTGTTGTACCAGCTCTACCCCAGCCCCTACCTTTAGCAGCCCATTCTTCAGTACCAACAAAACCTTTGCTTTCCTCGTCTGCAATTTCTATACCAGTACGAGTATTAAAGCCAAGTTGCAATGCGGCTTTATGTAATTCCTTAATTCCAACTCCTACCCCTACTTGATAAAAAAATGTATTACTAGAAACTCTAAATGCATCTTCATAGCCAATTGATCCCCAGCCTTTTCGATTATGTTCAGGAAAGCAATGACCTCCATATTGAAGACAAGGAGCTGTCTCCAAAATTACATCTGGCTGAAACTTTCCGCTTTCCATTCCAGCCATCCCAGTAACAATCTTCCAAGTACTACCTGGGTCATACGCATTTAGAGCACGGCTTAATAATGGTTTGCTAGAAGATAAGAAAATCTTTTCAAATTCTTTTTGTGTTCTAATTGGTTTAGTAAAAAAATTAGGATCAAAGCTTGGCTTACTAGCCATCGCCTTTATAGCGCCAGTATTGGGATCTAAAACAACTATTGCTCCTGCAATTTTATCAGTCAAAGCTTTTTCTGCAGCTTTCTGTAGCTCAAAATCTAATGTTAATTTTAAATTATTTCCTTGTTTAGGAGGTTTAAAACCTAAACTTCGTTGAATGCGACCAGAAGCATCAACCTCTAACATCTCTCCTCCCCATTCACCTCGCAGATGACTTTCAAAAGCTGCTTCTAATCCACTCCTTCCGATAACATCTTTAATCTTATAACCTTGTTTAGAAAGTTTCTTATATTCATCGCGAGTAATCAATTGAGTATAGCCAAGAACATGAGATGCGAAATTCTTATTAGGATAATGTCGAATTAAATCAATACTAACATTTACTCCATCAATTGTTGATTGCTGTTCTTGAAACCGTAAAACCTGTTTCTTAGTCATATTACTAAGCAAAGTAATACTAAAATCATTATATTTAACGCCTTCTCTGTATAAATTGTCGAGAGAGTTTCTATCTGTTTCTAGTATCCTGGAAAGTCTTTTGAGCAACTTAGGCCATTTATCTTTTGCAATTAAATGAGGCTGAGCTATTAAAGCAAATCTAAGCTTATTATCTACTAATAAATTACCTTTTGCATCACTTATTGTTCCTCTAATAGGTGGATTAGATACTAAGCGAATACGATTCTGATCTGAAAGCGTTCTATAAAATGAGCCTTTAATAATTTGCAACCAAAATAATCTTCCTGAAATTAAAGAAAAAATTACCCCAATAATTAGAACAAGAGTGTTACTTTGATTTGTAAAATTACTTTTCTTATCGTTCTTTACATTCATTATATTGAAAAATTAAACTTAATAAAGCATTTAATATTTAATATCTATAGAATTCTCTAAACAAGAATTTATTTTATCAACTCTATCCTCTATTCTACTCAATATTTGTACTAAAGTATCATCATTTTCTTCATAAGTATTTGTAGAAACTTTAACTTCCAGAGCAGGATTTCCTAAACCAGGAACAAACTCATCTAGCTTTTCTCTAATTAACTGAGCAGCTGAAGAGCCTTCACCCCTAAACGTTTGTATTGGATCATCACTAGAAGTAACTCCATCGATTACTTTTGCCAGTCCTCCTTTCTGAACTCTTTCTATGAAAGCCATTCCAACTGGAAGGAAATCTTCCATCAAAGAAAGGTGAATATTTTGAAATCTATTTTGAGCCATAAATAAAGGCTACTTGATTACTGTGTTATTTGTAGATGAAAAATATGGTGTACAGCTATTGCTAGAAAAACCCAAGGACCAACCTCCAAAGACTGCAAGAAAGCAAATAGCCACAAAAGGCAAAAGTGCTTTTTGAGTAGTTTCAAGTATGAACCATTCTTTCCATTCTCTCAAAAAGCGCTCTCTTGCAAAACGTTGCTTCTCTTGATTTTCCAGTTTCAATCTTCTTCTAAACGACTTCTCCACCCATCTTTCAAACGCACGCTTCTTAGTGACAGCCATTTTGCGTTCTACCTCCAATAGCTGCCCTGCACTAAGATCTGGATGGAAAGTACTTACCAGATCAAGGCTTTTTAAAAACATCTCAACCGCAGCATCCTTAATATTACGCTCTTCCTCATCTAAAAAATCCCAATCTAGCTCTGGGTAAAAGCGTCCTCTATTAATAACAATTTGATCTTCCCCAATCTGGCCAGGCTCTCGTAACCATCTATCAGTATTAGTATCAAATCGGCGCCAATACAAAAAAGGATTCAAGAAAATCGTTTTTCCTGATACTTGTATGCTGTCGTACTGAAGTCGCCGATCAATACTTAATTCAGGCTGATTAGCTATTGTCAATTTTAGTTTTATAAATACAAAGTCAAAATAACGATTATGAGGCTAATTAACCAGTCTAAAAAAATAAAAGAAACAACAAGAACCCATAGCAAGTTTAACTAACGCTTTAATAAATCGTCAAAGCATACTAAACCCCTATAAAAATAAATTTTTAGACTATAACTATGATTTAACGCTATCGACTATTCCCACTCAATAGTTCCTACCATATATGGGGTGTAAAAACGCAGTCATAGACAGGGTTTATTTCTTTAATAATAGCACGGTGAAGTCACGGTGAAGTTCTTTTCAAAGAATATTTTGAGTTGGCAAAAGTGACTACAATATTTTGCTTCTAAATCGAACAAATATTTCTAGTGATGTTGGTCTCTTCAAGGTCTAATTCTTAGAAAAGGAAAAATAGCACACCTTTTCAGACACTAGTTCTGTTTCAAAAAAGCACTCCACTCAAATGAGAAGAGTGCTTTTTAAATCGCAAATAATTTAACTAATTAATGATCATGATGATGTCCCTTATGGTCATCATCATGATGGTCCTGATGATGCTCTTCTGTTTTTTCGTCAGATCCCATCTGACAACCAGTCACAAGCATAGGAGTGAGTAGAGAAAAACCAGCGATCAAAGTAAGAGCAAACTTACGCATTAAAAAATAATAATGATATTCATTTTCACTTTATCTATCTTTAACTTCCTTGCTTTAATTTGTGCCTATTTAAATACTTAGTAGAGAAGTCGTTGATAGATTCATAGGAACTGAATCTTAAAATTTAAATCCCAAGTGTAGAGAAAACATACTATCTACGATTTCTCCGTAGAGACACTCACAACGTCCCACGGTGAAGTCACGGTGAAGTACCTGCTTGAGATCCGTTGTCACTCTGTCACTTGAATATTGAAAAGGTTCCACGGTGAAGTGTATCTTTTAATCTATAACTACTTTTTAGTAGTCAATGCTATTCCCACTCAATGGTTCCTGGAGGTTTACTTGTTATATCTAAAACCACACGATTAACACCATTAACCTCATTAACAATTCGATTGGATATTTTTTCTAACAAAGAGTTGGGCAAACGAGACCAATCTGCTGTCATTCCATCTTCACTAGACACACATCGCAAAACAATTGGCCACGCATATGTACGTTGATCTCCCATAACGCCAACTGAACGAACTGGTAATAAAACAGCAAAAGCCTGCCAGATCTGATGGTATAAACCTGCATCTGCTATTTCTTCTCGAACTATTAGATCAGCATCACGAAGACAATTTAATTTTTCTTTAGTAACCTCACCCAAGATGCGAATAGCAAGCCCTGGGCCTGGAAAAGGATGACGGTTAACTATCTCTTCAGGTAATCCCAATGATCTACCAACTTTTCTTACTTCATCTTTAAATAATGTTCTCAATGGTTCAACTAATTTAAATTGTAAATCCTTAGGAAGACCTCCAACATTATGATGGCTCTTAATTTTTACTGCTATTCTTTCTCCAGTTTTGGGGTCAATATTTGTGCCAGAACTCTCAATAACATCAGGATAAAGTGTTCCTTGAGCAAGATAATCAAAAGGACCTAAACGTAAACTTTCTTCTTCGAAAACACGAATAAATTCTGTACCTATAATCTTTCTTTTCTTTTCAGGATCACTAACACCTTGTAATTTATCTAGAAATCGATCTCGAGCATTTATATATTCAACATTTATATGAAACTTTTTGTCAAAAAATTCCATCAAAAATTCTGGTTCACCTTTTCGCATAAAACCTTGATCAATAAACATGCAAGTAAGTTGATTTCCGATAGCTTTTTTTAAAAGAAATGCAAGGGTGGAAGAATCAACACCACCTGACAGTGCAAGTAAAACTCTTTTCTTACCAACCTTTTCCTGAACATCATTTATTGCCTCATCAATAAACGTATTTGTAGTCCAATCAGGCTTAGATCGACAAATATTGTGGACAAAATTTCGAATGATTACCATTCCATCCGTCGAATGAACCACCTCAGGATGGAACTGAACCCCATAAAAACGACGATCATGGCAAGCAATCGCTGCATCTGGCGTATTTGTCGTATGTGCCAATCGTACAAATCCAGCGGGCAATTGCTTCACTGAATCTCCGTGACTCATCCACATTGTCGAACCATTCTCGACATTAGTTAGTAATGCAGTTGGATCATCGACCTGCAAAAGTGCTTTCCCGTATTCAGCCTTTCCAATTGCTTCTCCTACAAGACCTCCTAATTGTTTCACCATTACTTGCATTCCATAACAGACGCCCAAAATAGGTATATCCAAATCCCAAATACTTGGATCACAAAGTGGTGCCTTTTCCTCATACACCGAACTAGGTCCTCCACTTAAAATAATTCCTTGAGGAGACAATTTCTTTAATTCTTCAACTGAAGAGTTGTATCCCAATACCATTGAATAAACTTCTGTTTCTCTAATTCTTCTGGCTATTAACTCAGAATATTGGGAACCAAAGTCAAGAATGACAATGGATGGGTTCCGCTGAGTTGTAACCTTAGGATCAGACATCTCTACAAAAAGAAACCAAAAATCTTGTAAAACTTAGAATAGAGAGAATTGTATTAATAGTCTTCAAGTTTCAGTCCAAAAGAATTAATTTGCTTCAGAGCATAATTGCCAGCCCATCGAATTTTTCTGGCTCTATCAAACATGACAGCTCCTATTTCAATAGAAGATGTCTCATACCTTTTAACATAGTCAATACTTCTTTTTTCAATCTCTACTGCCAATCTTTTCCAAAGTTTTTTGGCAGTAGAAATATCTTTGTTTTCCAATATTGATAAGGCTGCCTCAATAGAAACTGCTTCCTCAAATTCCTTTATTAAAGACAACGGAATTCTTTCCTTAACAGCGAAAGCTATCAAAGTCTCCAAACGATTATCAGCCAAATGATGATGAGTGTGAAACACACCACCAGCTAATTTAATTAATTTGCCATGATAGCCGAATATCAATAATTGCTGGACTTTTTCTTGAGCAGCAGCAACTAGCAAAGGTCCTAGCCAATTACCTGTTTTAATAATTTTAGAAGAATCAATTCCATATTGCAAAGCTAAATCCAATCCATTTTCACCAATTACAAATATCAAAGAACCAGTGAAACTTGATTCTGCACATCGACTACGCAAAGCATGAATTGTACTTTGAAGTTTCTTTGGAGATGCACTTTCCTGAACATCAGCTTGAGTCCCAATTAAAGCAAGACCATCTACCACTCCAAAAGCATGATTACTTGTTTTCTCTGCTAATTCTTGTCCAGAAGGAAAAATTATTTCCAAATTAAGAGAATATCCTTCTTTTCTATAAGGCTTTAGATTTACAATTAGCAATTGTCTAGCAAATTCAGAAATAGAGATGTCATTTGTCAAATCAAATTTACCTACTCCATAACCTGGAATAATTTTCAACCATGGCTCAAGTTCTAAACCATCTGAAGAAATTATCTGCTGATTTTCTATGTATCTAAGGCAAACCCAAATCTCCAAACCTCTTGTTAAGTCTAGACACTCCCCTGGATCACAATTAGTAATGCCTAAAGCTTTTTCTCCATTGTCCAAAATAGATGCTGATCTAATTGGAACAACTATTGATTCTTCATTGTTCAACAATTCAATTACTTCATGCGACTGCCAAGACTCTCCAATTAAAACTTTCACTGCAGCCTTTGCAGCAGCAACCACCCATACTGGAAGTGTGAATCCTCTCAAATCAACAAAAGAATAAAAAACAAAACCAATTTCCTAGATAGTTTTTTAAGATAGCTTTTATCAATACCTGGTCCATGAAAGAAAAACTTACGTTAATGATCCCAGGACCCACACCTGTCCCTGAAAGAGTACTCAAAGCACTTAGCAAGCATCCTATTGGCCATAGGAGTCGAGAGTTTCAAGACATTGTCAAAAGTACTACAGAACTTCTAAAATGGCTTCATCAAACTAAAGGTGATGTCTTAACAATTACTGGCAGTGGAACAGCTGCTATGGAAGCTGGAATAATTAACACACTTAGCAAAGGTGACAAGGTAATCTGCGGCGAAAATGGAAAATTTGGTGAAAGATGGGTCAAAGTTGCTAAAGCATATGGACTTGAAGTAATAACTGTGAAAGCAAATTGGGGTGAACCTTTAGATCCTGAAAATTTTAAAAATCTTCTAAATGATCATCAAGATATACGAGCAGTAATTATCACTCATTCTGAAACATCAACGGGTGTAATTAATGATCTAGAAAAAATTAGTAGCTATGTAAAACATCACAAGAATGCAATCACAATTGCAGATTGTGTAACGAGTATT
Source organism: Prochlorococcus marinus subsp. marinus str. CCMP1375 (assembly GCF_000007925.1). Taxonomy (NCBI): domain Bacteria; kingdom Bacillati; phylum Cyanobacteriota; class Cyanophyceae; order Synechococcales; family Prochlorococcaceae; genus Prochlorococcus; species Prochlorococcus marinus. Next base: position 33,830 of record NC_005042.1, on the reverse strand, counting down.
GGTGCATGTGAAGTTAAAATGGATGATTGGGGAGTAGATGTTATTGCATCTGGATCCCAAAAAGGATATATGATGCCACCAGGCTTAAGTTTCGTCGCAATGAGCGAAAAAGCTTGGCAAGCAAATATACGTTCAGACTTACCAAAATTTTATCTTGATTTAATATCTTATAAAAAAACAGTTGATAAAGATAGTAATCCATTCACGCCAGGAGTCAATCTATATTTTGCTCTAGAAGAAGCCCTAATAATGATGAAAGAAGAAGGACTGGAATCAATATTTATGCGCCATCAGAGACATATGAAAGCTACACAAGAAGCTATGAAATCAATTGGATTAAATCTATTTGCTAAAAACGGTTTTGGAAGTCCTTCAATCACTTCAATAATGCCAGAAGGTATAGATGCAGAAAAAATAAGAAAAACTGTAAAAGAAGATTTTGATATATTACTTGCTGGCGGTCAAGATAATCTTAAAGGCAAAATATTTAGAATTGGTCACCTTGGATTTATTAACGATAGGGACATAATTACAGCTATAGCATCTATAGAAGCAACTCTAAATAAACTAGGAAAATCAAAATATCCTATAGGAACAGGGGTTGCTATAGCAACAAAAATACTTAATGAAAGAAGTAATTAAGAATATTTACTTTATCTAAATCTACTGAGACAGTAAATCTAAGCAGCCATCTCTTGATTACCTTTATCTTCTTCAACCCATACTTCATCAGAATCAAAATCATTAGAAGAGTTATTCAAAAGTCCCTTACATTCTTGTAAAAGCTGATCAACACCATCAAGCATTACCAATTCTTCATCCGATTGAACTTCTTTAGGTTGAATTGATGTCAATTCTAAAGCTTCTATTCGCTGCTCTAGTTTGATTAATCTCTGAGAAATAGCAGTAACAGTTTGAGCAAGATCTTCTGCGGTCCGCGTAATCCTGAATGAACATGAAGATCCCATTTAGTAAAAATTGCATTTGCACTGATCACAACACATAAATACAAAATTCTCAAGTCTTAATGCATCTAGAAAAAACAAATAACTTATTAATAGCGAAGTTCACCATAATCTAAAAAACCTAACAAATGTATTTAGAGTAGTTTATTCATTTGTGTTCTCGCTGCTTATCTCTTTAGAATACTAAAAATTCCCAACGATATGCCAGTGGCCACTATTGCAGGTGCATTATTAGGAGTTGAACTGTTAAGCATCAAGGGCAATAGCTGATATGGCCTCAAGGTAGAAAAACATACTTCAAATTGCTATTGGAAAAGACTAACAACCTACTCATAGCCTTATACCGGTCTTTAGAAACATCAATTTTCAAAAACTATTCCATTAGTATCAACAAGGATGAATCTTGGACTTTGAAGTAAACGATTAATTGAAGTTGATCAAATAAATCCTTGTTAAGTGCAACTCCTGGAAGCATTAGGGATATGAGTGTAGTAGAAGCTGAATCTTGCATCAGTCCTGCAATAGCTTTATTACATGCCGTCAGATTAATTACTATTTGACTCTGAATACCTTCTATTAGTACGAATATTGCAATAGATTCGAGAAATGATTCAGGCAAACAAACTAGACATTCGAAAGCATATAGATATCTTGAAAGAAACCAAGAAGAATTTTTAGTTATGAGCAACAAGAAAAATTTATTTTTTCTGCCTATATCAATTGCAGCAATAACAATTTCAACCATCGTTGGATCATTAGCAAATGCAGGATCTCAAGGCGTTGATATTTACTGCGTAATGAGAAATGGTGGAAATGACCATGCATCTAGCTGGTTAGCAGCTTATCAGTCACTAAAAAATGAAAGAGGAGGACTATTTAAAATATCCCCTAGGCAAGCCGCTACTATTATCGTTCAACAGGTAGTGGGTAGCCCAGATACATATAAAGACTGTATTCAACATCTTGGAGACCTCTATCCTAAGAATGAGGAAGATCTAGAGGGTAATGTAGAAGAAAAAAAGGTAAATAAAGGATATGTCGAAGATAGATATAGTTATTAAAAGGGATTTAAAGCAAATATCTATATCAATTCATTTACAAAGCACATAAAAGCTCAGCAATGCAGTGTTCTATACATTGACTATTTATAAAAGTAAGTCACCATAAAATCAATTATCGAGCGCGAATGCAGAATCGGGATGCCGTCTTCCTAGAAGATTTCTGCCCAAAATTACGCGATCGTCAATGGAGAAAATCACTTCATAGTTACACTGCAAAAAGATGTATATATTGCGGAAATGCTTCTGAATCTATTGATCATATTCTACCTCGCAGTAAAGGTGGATTAAGTATTACTGAAAACTGTGTGCCAGCTTGTCTATCATGCAATGGTAAAAAATCAGATACTGAAGCTTTTTACTGGTATAGAAAACAACGTTTTTATGATCCAAGAAGAGCTATGGCAATAAGAGCTTGGATAGATGGAGATATAAGCTTGGCAATGAGACTACTTCAATGGGCCCAACCAAAAGAATTAGAGAAAAATTCTAAAATTAAATGGGATATAAAAGCTGCCTAAGAATTACCAAACTTGACAAGCATTAGATGTATTGTACTTCTGACAAATAGATGCAAATTCATGAGGTTGTTCAGGTGCAAAAAACACTGCTAACCCTATACACGAAATAACAATTCCCATAATAAATTGCAATCTATTTTGTTCTTCAATCTCCATTGCGCTTTGATGAAAATCGCGACAAGAGAACTGACCTGCTCGAAGGTTCTTAGAAGAAAAACTAGTCATCAAAAAAACATTCAGTAATACATTTGTACTCATGATTGAAGACGTTGTCAAGCATTCGCTATCATTTCCTTCAAATTCAAAGATGTTGATCTTTGGAGGAGGATTTACAGGGCAACATATTGCAAAAGTTGCTCGTCAACTTGGCGCAAACGTGCTTTGCAGTCGTCGAGAATTAAATAAAGAAGGCGCAGACTTTGCTTTTGACAGCTCCAAAAAAGTTGGCATACCTGACCACATTCTCAATCATGTAACTCATGTAATTAGTTGTATCCCTCCCACAAAAGAAGGGGAAGACCCTGTATTAAATAACTTCAGTGAAAAATTAAAAGCCATTAAACCAAATTGGATTGGGTATTTATCTACTACAGGCGTATATGGAGACTACAAGGGAGAATGGGTCACAGAAAAGAGTTTTACTCATCCCAAACAGAAGCGAAGCATTCGCAGACTGTCCTGTGAAAAAAAATGGGAAGCATTAGGATTACCTGTACAAATACTTAGACTCCCTGGCATCTATGGGCCAGGAAGATCAACATTAGAAGCTGTAAAATCTCAAAAAAATCTGGTGGTCAACAAACCTGGGCAGGTTTTTTCAAGGGTACATATTGACGATATAGCTGGTGCTGTAATGCATCTCATACATTTATTCTCTAGCAAAACTAGTCCAAAAATTATTAATATAGCTGATAATGTACCAGCAACAAATGTAGAAGTAATGTCTTATGCAGCTAACCTCTTAAAGATCCCTTTACCGCCAATAGAGTCCTTTGACATTGCTTGTAAAAACATGAGTCCGATGGCCTTATCTTTTTGGCAAGAAAATCGAAGAGTAAGTAACCATGTCTTGTGCAAAACTCTTGGATACCAGCTTATTCATTCTGACTATAAATCAGGCCTCACAGACTGTTTGAAATGCATTGATTAATTAGAGTAATCTTTAATCTATTCATCAGAATCTTTGGATGAATCATTTTCCAATCTATTAATAATAAACTCAGACCAATTCATTGGTTTGTTTGGATCAACCTGAGTAAACCCAATATTATGTAAAAGCTGACTCCACTTAACAACCAACCAACCATCCCGCATGCCTTGAGCAATGCCATAAACCAAAAAAATTAAAAAAAATAACCTCAGCATGAAAAAAAGGAATCAATATTTTGAAGCGAGAAACCGAGTCGTTATAGCATTAGGTGACCCTGCAGGCATAGGAACAGAAATAACGCTTAAAGCACTTGGTTCATTGCTCTTACCTAAAAATATGCAACCTTTACTGGTTGGTTGCAAACGAAATGCAGAACTCACTTATTACAACCTAAAAACAAAAGGCATTAAATCCTTAGCCAATCCAAAAGATCTTGAATTTGAAGATATACCTTTTAAAGAACATGTAATAGCAGGGCAGCCATCCCAAAAAACAGGAAAAGCAAGCTTTAATTGGTTGACCAGAGCCAATGAAATTGTTCTGAAGAATGAAGCAAGAGCTCTTGTAACCGCACCTATAGCAAAACATACTTGGCACGCTGCAGGGCATAACTACCCTGGACAGACAGAAAGGTTAGCTGAGTTAACAAGTACAAAAAATCCTTCAATGCTTTTCACAGCGAAATCACCATTTACTTCTTGGCGATTAAACACCTTGCTAGCAACTACTCATATTCCTTTAGCTGAAGTTCCCAGAAATCTCTCCCCTGAATTAATAATTTCAAAATTAGATACGCTCTTAAACTTCTGTCAAAAATTTAACAATGAGCCCAAATTAGCTATCGCTGGACTCAATCCACATGCTGGTGAAAAAGGACAATTAGGCAATGAAGAAATTCAATGGTTAAATCCTGTTATCGAAGAGTGGCGAGTTAATAATCCAAACGTAATTCTAGAAGGGCCGATCTCTCCTGATACTTGTTGGATATCAACTGCACAATCATGGAAAGATACACATCTAACAAAAGGTCCTGATGGAATACTTGCCCTTTATCATGACCAAGGGCTAATTCCAGTAAAAATTATTGCATTTGACTATGCTGTCAATACAACATTAGGTCTACCCTTCATTAGAACCTCTCCTGATCATGGAACAGGGTTTGATATTGCAGGTAAAGGAATTGCAAATTCTAAAAGTATGTTTTCTGCAATTGAAACAGCATGGGAGCTGTCTGATGTCTAAAAATTAAGAAGGTTTAACTTTGATTAAAGGCTGACCAAATTCTACTGGAGTTCCGTTCTCTACAAGTATTTCAACAACTTCACCATTCACTTCTGATTCCAATTCATTCATCAATTTCATTGCTTCTAAAATACAAACAGTCTGGCCAACCGTTATTCTTGCTCCAATCTCGACAAAAACAGGCTCTCCAGGAGCAGGGGCTCTATAAAAAGTCCCAACCATAGGAGCTGTAATTTCAACAAATTCACCTCTCGAAGAAGCCACTGCTGGTGGAGGAGTGCTTGGCGAAGAAGGAACGTTAGATATGGCTGCTGCTGAAGGATCAACTAGTTGTGATGAAAGAACAGAGGTTGCTTCATTAGCGGAAGTTGATGAATGTACTAAAGATGAGCCCGCAGCAGGCAATAAATTGCGCTTAACTTCTAATCTAAAATCCTTGCCCTCCAAGGAAAATTCTTGAATATCACTATCAGCCAAAGTGGCTAACAGATGATCTAATTGTTGGTGATCAAGATTCATTTTGATTAGTTCTCCCGACCTAGATAACTATCATTACGAGTATCTACTTTGATCTTCTCACCTACTGAAATAAACAACGGAACCATAATTTGAGCACCAGTTTCAAGAATGGCAGGTTTGGTTCCTCCTGTGGCTGTGTCACCTTTGACTCCAGGATCTGTTTCCTTCACCTCAAGTACAACAGAATTAGGCAACTCAACCTCAAGAGGCTTTTCATTCCATGAGACTACATTAACTTCCATACCTTCTTTCAAATATTTTCTGCTATCTCCAATTTGATTGGCAGTAAGCCTAGTTTCTTCATAAGTACTCATATCCATAAAAACATAATCTCCTGATTCCATATATGTATGTTGCAGTGTAGCTTTTTCAAGCAATGCTTGAGGAACCATTTCTCCAGCTCTAAAGGTTTTCTCAACCACATTCCCAGCTTGTACAGCTTTTAACTTAGTGCGAACAAAAGCTGAACCCTTACCAGGTTTAACATGTAAAAACTCAACTACTCTCCAAACAGCACCATCTAATTCAATAGTGGTGCCAGTGCGGAAGTCGTTACTTGAAATCATTGTCGCTGACCATACCACGCGATCATAAATCTGTGTCAGAGTTATGCATGAGTAGAAAACCACATGACAAAAAAAACTGTCTTCCTAATTCTTCTAACACTATTAATTCCAATAGTTTTTATGTTGGTAGATCCTGCAACTGCAGCACTCCCTACGGGCAATCGAGTAAAAGACCCATATGCAATTCTAAGAAATTCCTTACCGATCAATCAAAAGGAATTAAGAGAGATTCAACACACTCTAGAAGATACAAGTGACTTGGTAAGAGGCAACCGATGGCCAGCAATTAATCAAGCAGCATCCAGAAGCCAATTTTTAGTAAATACAAAAACCAATCAGATTCTCCAATCAATTCCTGATGAAGAAAAAAATAAGGGGGAAAAAATTATATCTGAATTAAAAGAAAATCTAACAAGACTTAATGAAGAAGCCAGTTTAAAAAATAAGTCTGACTTCATAGAAATACGACGTAAATCTCTTAAAGAAATTGGTGAAATAGAAGCCTTAATGCTGCCAGAGAAATTTCCTCACGACATTCCTAAAGAATTTGATTCTCTTCCTAGACTGCTAGGAAGAGCAAGTGTAAATATTAAAACTACCAAAGGAGATATGTATGCAATTATTGATGGATATAATGCCCCTTTAACTGGCGGTGCGTTTATAGATCTAGTCAGTAAAGGCTTTTATGACGGTTTACCTATGAATAGGGCTGAAGAATTTTTTGTTCTACAAACTGGAGATCCTAAAGGAGAAGCTATCGGATATATCAATCCTGAAACTAAGGAAGAAAGGCATGTCCCTTTGGAAATACGAGCTCCTAAAAAAACAGAAACAATTTATAACCAAACTTTTGAAGAGCTTGGCCTTTATACAGAAACGCCAGTTCTACCATTTGCAACACTTGGAACTCTTGGATGGGCACATTCTGAACAAGCACTTGATGATGGATCATCTCAATTTTTCTTTTTTCTGTATGAAGCAGAGTTAAATCCAGCAGGAAGAAACCTAATTGATGGAAGAAATGCTGCTTTTGGCTATGTAGTTGAAGGTGAAGAAATTCTTAACGAATTAGGTGTAAATGATCGAATTCTTTCAATAAAAGTTGTAGCAGGCTCAGAAAATCTGCACGCTCATGCTTAAAGAAGAAAATACACAAGAAATTCTTCATGATTTAGGTGAACAGGAGATTTTGAATCGCCTTAGAAAATATATGGATTATGGCCAAATTGATGACGACACTGCCTTAATAAAATCTTATAAAAAAGAATTAATTATTAATACTGACATGCTTGTTGAAGATGTTCATTTTTCTGAAATAACAACTAATCCAAACCATATTGGATGGAAAGCAGTAGCCACAAATCTATCTGATCTAGCTTGTAGTGGCTTAGAAGAAGTCATAGGGATAACTGTTGGCTTATCAGCTCCAAGTTCAACTCCTTGGTCTTGGGTTGATGGAGTATATACAGGCATAAAAGCTGCCTTAAATAAATTTGGAGGAAAATTACTAGGCGGGGACTGTTCTAATGGAAAACAAAAAACGCTTTGCATTACAGCGCTAGGAACAAAAGGGCCGTTAAACCTTCATCGATCAAACGCTAGACCTGGAGATTATCTAATCACTAGTGGTCCACATGGACTAAGTCGATTAGGTCTAAGTTTGTTGCTATCAGATCCAATTACAAAATCAATCAATGTCCCTAATTTACTAAAAGAACATGCAATCAAAGCCCATCAAGAACCTCAGCCACCTATAAAAGCTCTCCAAACTCTTCTTAAATGCAAGCCATATGCAATGCCATGGAATGCAGCCGCAACAGATAGTAGCGATGGGCTGTTAGAAGCAATAGAAAGTCTTTGTCGAAGTAGCAACTGCACAGCAGTTGTTGACCATAAGAATCTTCCTAAACATGCAGACTGGCCATCAGGAAAGCAATGGAATGATTGGTGCTTGGAAGGAGGAGAAGATTTTGAATTAGTTGTTAGTTTGCCACCTAATTGGGCCAAAGCATGGCTAAAAGCCATGCCATGTACAAAAGCAATTGGAAGAATGAAGGAAGGTCCTGCCAAAGCAATGTGGTCTAACGGAGAAACAATTCAAAAAGCCATGGACACCAAATTTGAACACTTCTAAAGTTTTAAAACGCTATTATTAAAATATTTGTATCTTTATTTCCAGTTCTTAGCTACTACTTCAGCTAAATCAACAACTCTTTGGCTATAGCCCCATTCGTTGTCATACCAAGCAACAACCTTGCCTAAATTATCTCCTATAGCCATAGTTAATGCAGTATCAACAATTGTAGAATCATTGGTTCCTGCATAATCACTAGAAACAAGAGGAGTATCTCCATATTTAATAATTCCTTTCATAGAGCCTTCAGATGCACTCTTAAGAGCAGCGTTAATTGAATCAGCAGTAATTGAACGTCCAGATTCAAAAACTAAATCAACAGCAGAAACATTAGGGGTAGGAACTCTCATTGCAATACCTGTAAGTTTGCCTTTCATCTCTGGATATACCAAAGCAACAGCTTTTGCAGCCCCAGTAGAAGTAGGCACTATGTTCATTGCAGCTGCACGAGCTCTTCTAAGGTCTCTATGACTATTGTCAAGAATCCTTTGATCTCCTGTATAACTATGGATTGTGGTCATTAATCCCTTATTAATTCCAAAAGACTGATCAAGCACTTTAACTATTGGAGCAAGACAATTAGTTGTGCAACTTGCATTACTCAAAACATTAAAATCGTCGTGGCGATACTGATCAGCATTTACACCTACAACAAAAGTACCTACACCCTCTCCTTTACCAGGAGCAGTAAGAATAACTTTTTTTGCACCTACTTGAAGATGCTTACTTGCACCTTCAAAGGTATTAAAGACACCTGTAGATTCAATTACAAGATCTATTCCCCACTCTCTCCAAGGAAGATTCATTGGGTTTCTATCAGAAAAACATTTGATTGTCTTTCCGTTGATTACGAAAGTATCGTCTGTGTAATCAATTTCAGCATCCTTTATTTGGCCAAGTATTGAGTCATACTTCAATAAATGAGCATTAGTTTTAGGGTCAGAAGTGACGTTAACTCCGACAAGGTCGAGTCCCGTATTCTCTCCTCGACTTAACCAACACCTCATGAAGTTGCGACCAATTCGGCCGAATCCATTAATCGCAACACGCAAAGTCATTTTTTAAACCGCCAAATAAATAGTAAATGGTCAATGATCCTACAGAAAAGTGGCGCAATAACTAAATTTTTTGATTTTATTCATGAAAAAAGTTGAAAAACCATGCAAAAAGTTCAAAAAAAGCCAAAAAATAGGCCTTCTTATGAAGAGGGAGTTATCGTTCATTCGACTAGTAGATCCATTTGACTAACAATCCTTATCAAATAAAGCATTTTCACTTCATCGGTATAGGTGGTATTGGGATGTCAGGTCTTGCCATGGTTCTACGTCAACGAGGCTTCGCAGTATCTGGGTCAGATAAAAGCAACAATCCATCCATCAATAATTTAAAAGATCTGGGAATAAATATATTTAAGGAACAAGCTGCATCCAATATCTCACAACTTTCTGAAGACAAAAATGAGCAATTAATTATTGTAATTAGCTCAGCAATAAGACAAGAAAATGAAGAGTTAAAAGAAGCCTATGAAAAAAATTTAAAAATTTTACATCGTTCAGACATTCTTGCCTTTCTTATTAAGCAGCAATATTCAATATTAATTGCGGGAAGTCATGGGAAAACAACTACAAGTACAATAATTACAACAATACTTGGTAAAGCTAATCAAGATCCAACAGCAATAATTGGTGGTATTGTTCCATATTATAATAGCAATGCTTATGTAGGCAAGGGTAAATTTCTTATAGCAGAAGCCGATGAATCAGATGGTAGTCTTACAAAATATGATGGGGATATAGGCTTACTTACAAATATTGAATTAGACCATACAGATTATTATACAAATATTGATTCATTAATTAATACTATTAAAAAATTCACAAAAAACTGTAAAAAAATTGTCGCAAACTATGATTGCAATAATCTAAGAAAAGCTTGCCCAGATAAAACAATTTGGTGGTCCACAAATGAATTTAAAAATATTAATTTTGCTGCAATACCCAAAATCATGAACGGTCAAATAACTCTTGCAAGTTACTATGAAAATGGTAAATACATAGATGATATAAGCATATCTCTTCCTGGAGTTCATAACCTAAATAATACACTAGGTGCTATTGCAGCATGCCGATCTGCAGATATAAATTTCTCAGATATTAAACCACATGTAAGTTCACTCAAATGCCCAGAAAGAAGATTTCAATTCAAAGGTATTTGGAAAGGCAGGCAAATTGTTGATGATTATGCCCATCATCCAAGTGAAATTAGAGAGACTTTATCTATGGCAAGATTAATGATAAATACTAAAAAAAGTATTCTGCCTATGGCAGCTGATAGAATAGTTGTTATTTTCCAACCCCATAGATACAGTAGAACAAGAGATCTAATAACGGAATTTGCTAAAAATCTTGGAGCCGCTGATTTAGTTATATTAACACCAATATATAGTGCTGGAGAAGAGCCAATTAAAGGTATTACTAGCGAAAAGTTAAAATCTTGCACACTAGCAAATAATCCAAACCTCCCTATTTTTACTTGTAAACAATTAAGAGACTTAGAAAATATTATTAATCTAAAAACAAGGGAAAATGATCTTCTTTTATTTATGGGAGCTGGTGATATAACAAAAGTTTCAGAAAAACTAAGTAAAAAAATAAAATAGAAATATGCTAAATACAAATATTAAGCCTTCAAAAAAGCTAGCAAAATTAACAACCTGGAAAATTGGAGGACAAGCAGAGTGGCTAGGAGAACCTGAAAATATTCAAGAAATAATCCAGCAAATATCTTGGGCTAAAGAAAGAAATATAAATTGTGAGATAATAGGTGCAGGCTCAAATCTCTTAATCAATGATAATGGTATACAAGGTCTAGCAATATGTATGAGGAAAATGCATGGATATGAGCTAAACAACCGTACTGGTATTGTTGAAGCATTAGCTGGGGAACCATTACCAAATTTAGCAAGAAAAGTAGCTAGAGAAGGTCTTCATGGACTCGAATGGGCAGTAGGTATACCTGGAACAGTTGGTGGAGCAACTGTCATGAATGCTGGTGCTCAAGGAAGCTGCACTGCTGACAGATTGATATCTGCGAAAGTGATTTCTCCTAAAAGTGGAAATATATATGAAATCAAAAAGAAAGAACTAGAATTTTCTTATCGACAAAGTTTAATTCAAAAAGAAAAGTTAATTGTTTTATCGGTACGATTTCATCTTGAACCTGGTCATAGTGAAGAAGAAGTACTCAATTCAACAAACATTAATCTGCACCATCGATTAAAAACACAGCCATACCACCTACCTAGTTGTGGAAGTGTTTTCAGGAATCCTGCTAACCTTAAAGCAGGTCAAATCATCGAAGAACTTGGTTTAAAAGGGCTCCGTGAAGGAGGAGCAGAAGTCTCAACTATGCATGCAAATTTCATTGTCAATAAAGGAGACGCTACTGCAAAAGACATTACTCAGCTAATCTCAATCATTCAAAAAAAGGTTGAGAAAAAACATGGCTTTATACTCCAACCAGAAGTAAAACGCCTTGGTTTTCACTAAATCTCTTAATCTAATACTCGGTTAACTAAAACAATGGCAGGATTCGGACTCCCAAATTTTGGACAAATCACAGAGGCCTTCAAAAAAGCCCAACAAATTCAACAGGATGCACAAAAGCTACAAGAAGAATTGGACGACATGGAGCTCGAAGGGACCAATGAAGATGGCCGTGTAACTGTTTGGCTATCAGGTAATCAACAACCAATTCGAGTCAAGGTTGAGAACTCTATTCTAAAAGAGGAAGAAGAAATCGTAGAAGCAGCGATACTAGAAGCCATGCAAAAAGCTCATGAAATTTCTACGAGTAATATGAAAAGCAGAATGCAGGAATTAACAGGGGGGCTCAATCTCAATCTGCCAGGTATTAATGATGATAATTAAGCATTTCTTGTAAGAAATTCTTATAATTTGAATATCTTTCCCAATCTCTAGAAATTGCACAGTCTGGCTCATTTAAATGCATACAATTACGAAACTTACATTTTTTAATTAATAACTGAGATCGCAATTCTGGAAACAATTGAGGGACTTGACTAGGCTCTGTATAAAATTCAGGTTTATTAAATCCAGGAGTATCTGCAATAAATGAATCAGAATAAATAGAAAAAAGTTCTACATGCCTGGTTGTATGCCGACCTCTTTTTAATTTTTTAGATAACTTACCAATAGGTATAGAAATTTTAGGTAATAAGTAGTTAATTAAACTACTTTTTCCAACTCCTGATGGCCCACATAAGACCCCTAATTTCATGGATTTTAATCGCGCAGATAATTTTTGTATTCCTTCCCCATTTACAATAGAAATTGGAATTGGTTGATAACCCCAAGTTTGTAGTTTCTTATCATATTTCTCTAAGATTTTCTCATCAATAAGATCTCGTTTAGTTAACACTATAGTTACTTTTAGGCCTGTTTCTTCAGCCTTCATCAAAAACCTAGAAACTTGATTTAAATCAAAGCTAGGATCTAAAAGTGATACTACAATAATAACATCAGTTACATTAGCCACAGGAGGACGAGTAATAAGATTTTTTCTAGGCTCAACAAAACTTATAACCCCAGTTTCTGCAGTCCAATCAATAGCTTCTATTAACACAAAATCACCAACACTTACAGAATGACCTTTATAAGATAACCGACTTCTTTTTGTACATAGTAATCTAAAATTATGATCGCCAATTTTTTTCTTAAAAAGCTCTGGTATTAAATTAATTGTATCAATCTGCACTATATAATAATTGGCCTTTAATGCTAGGACTATTCCTTTAATTCTATCTTTATTAATCTCTAGCATTGGAGATAATTCTTAATCTAATCCAATCTTTTTCTTCAAGAATTATTTGAATATTATGTCCTTCATCCTTGAGTCCTGAGAGAACCATTTCTTCTGGTTCTCCTCTATCAAGATCTATCTGTAAAATTTGTTCGTCATTTAATTTTTCCAACTCTAATCGACAACGTACAAAATTAATTGGACAAGGAGTTCCACGAAGATCTATAGATTTAATCATCAACTAGCATTACTTTTAAATAATCTACTAAATAAGCCACTATTATGATGATGGTTTTGCGGTCCTTTAGCTGAATAATAAATGGCTAATTTTTCCAATAATATTTTTTCATCATCTGTTAATCGAGATGGAATTTTAATGTTTACAGAAATACAATGATTCCCTCTTGCAACAGGATTACCTAATTTTGGAATACCTTTATTATCTAAAATTAAAACAGCACTTGGTTGAGTCCCTGAAGGAATTTGAAGAGTTGTAGGTCCATCAACAGTATCAACTTCAATAGTATCTCCAAGAATTGCTTGTAGATAACTCACATTAACTTCTGAATGAATATTTAAACCATCTCTTTTTAAGCGAGCGTGACTTTTTACTTTCAAAAAAACATATAAATCACCAGAAGGGCCGCCTCGGGGTCCAGCATTACCTTCTCCTGAGACCCTCAGACGAGTTCCTGTATCAACTCCTGCGGGAATATTGATACGAAGTTTTTTTCTAACTTGTTTAACACCTTGACCACCACAACTTTGACAAGAATCTGAAATGACCTGGCCAGAACCGCTACAAGTAGGACAATCAGATACCTGCGTAAAACTGCCAAAAGGTGTTCTAGTTGCTCGGCGAACTTGCCCAGCCCCTCCACACGTAGAACATGTTGTTGGACCAGTTCCAGGTTTCGCACCGGTTCCTCTACAAACATCACAAGTTTCTAGATGAGGAATCTTTATTTCTCTCTCTTGACCAAATACAGCTTGATTAAAATCAATGGTTAAATCGTATCGCAAGTCGTCACCTTGCTGGGGACCTCTACGTTGCGTTCTAGCCCCAGATGATCCAGGACCTCCAAAACCACTAAAGAAGGTTTCAAAAATATCTGCAAAACCTCCCATATCTCCCATATCGGGCATTCCTGCACTTCCGCCTAAACCAGCCTCTCCAAATTGATCGTAACGAGCACGCTTCTCTGGGTCACCTAAGACTTCATAGGCACGCCCTATTTCTTTAAAACGTTCTTCAGCGCCTGCTTCTTTATTAATATCGGGGTGATATTGACGAGCTAAACGCCTATATGCTCGTTTTAAGCTGTCAGCATCAGCATTTCTATTAACGCCCAATGTGTCATAAAAATCTGCCATTAGCTGCTTATTAAAAATTTGGAGGAAAAGTCAAAAAACATCTTCTTAATCCAATTCATTAGAAGCAGTTGTAGCTTCATCTCTCTTATCAGCTTGACTATCTTCATCAATTTGTTTGTCTTCTTCATCAACTTTTGGACCTGGACCCATGGATACTTTAACTTGAGCATGACGCAAAACACGACCATTTAAATGATATCCACGAACTAATTCTTCTAAAATCATATCCTCAACCATCAATTCACTTGGTTCTCGAAGGAGTGCCTCATGCAATGTGGGATCAAAAGATTGTCCTACGACTCTCATAGGCGCAACACCCAACTTCTTTAATACATCAACAAGCTGCTTATATAGATTTTGATAATTCCTATGAATTGTTAATGCTTCTTCTCCTTCTGGATTGATTTGTTGCCTAGCTCTCTCAAAATTATCTACTACTGGAAGAATTTCACTAAGTGTATTGCAAGTAAGTTGAAGCTTTAAATCATCTTGATCTCGACTTTGACGTTTTCGAAAATTATCAAAATCTGCTGCAATTCTTACGTATTGACTTCGTAAAGTTTCATGCTCTTTTTCTAACTGCTCAAGACGAGCTTCATTATCAAGAGTCTGCTTATTGGATTGAAGCTCAGCGTCATTTAAAGAATCATCGTCATCAATAGTAGATTCAGAAACTTTCTCTTCTTTTGGAGAAAGATCGCTTTCTTCAGATGCAATGACTTCCTGATCTGCCACTAGATCCTCTTGATTAGAAGTGGAAACTTCTTCTTTCATATGCTTACATAAAACTCTAATTATTAATATTGAGGCAAAGAGTAAAGATCTAACAAGCTACGGAAGCCCGCACCAAGTAAAAATACATTGAATTTGACTGTCGATTACTTACTTACTGTAAAAACAAGAGCAACCCCATTATTGCAATACCTCTTACCTGAAGGACGTGGTCCATCATTAAAGACATGACCTTGATGGCCTCCACACCTACTGCAATGGTATTCAGTACGTGGAACAATTAGTTTAAAATCCGTTTTTGTCTCTATAGCATTTGGTAAGGGCTCCCAAAAACTAGGCCAACCTGTTCCACTATCAAATTTCCTTGAAGAATCAAACAAAGGCAAATCACATCCAGCACAAGCAAAAATTCCTTCTCGTTTCTCATCATTTAATAAACTAGAAAAAGGTCTTTCTGTCCCTTCTTCTCTCAACACATAATACGCCTCCCTTGAAAGACGTTGTTTCCATTGATCTTTTGTTAATGACCAAGAATCTGAGTTAGAAGCTGCTAAGACTTTTTTAGGGCCTAGAACAATTCCTAAAAAAGCTGACAAAATTCCCACTAAAAAACTCCTGCGACTAGACAAAAAAAAGTTTGTATTCATAAGATAAAAAATTGAACATTCTATGGAAACCCTAAATGTAGGCCAATAAAAATGGTCCAGAAATCAAAACCACTGATTACAGAAGCCTATCAATTCAGCGTTGCTCCAATGCTCGATTGTACTGATAGACATTTTAGAGTGCTTATGCGCCAAATAACTGGTAGAGCTTTGGTTTATACAGAAATGATTGTAGCTAAAGCTTTAAAATATAAAAATAGAAAATCACTTTTGGATTTTGATGAAATAGAACACCCTATTGCGCTTCAAGTGGGAGGTGATGATCCAATAGTTTTATCAGAAGCAGCTCAAATAGCAGAGGAATGGGGATATGACGAAATTAATTTAAATCTAGGATGCCCTAGTCCAAAAGTGCAATCCGGGAACTTTGGGGCATGTTTAATGGGACAACCTGACCAAGTCTTTAAATGCATAGAAGCTATGAAAAAAAAGACCAATATCCCTGTAACTATAAAACATCGAACAGGTATAGATAATTTAGATAGTGAACAATTACTTCTTGATTTTGTAGACAAAATGGCTTCTGCAGGAGCCGACAGATTTTCAATTCATGCAAGAAAAGCATTGCTAAATGGATTCAATGCTAAAGAGAATCGTTCTATTCCACCGCTTGAATATGAAAAGGTTGCAAAGATCAAAAAATGTCGGCCTAATCTAAAAATAGAATTAAATGGGGGATTGCAAAATCAATATGATTGTATAAAAGCACTAAAAACATTTGATGGAGTAATGGTTGGGAGAGCAATATATTCAAATCCTTTAATGTGGAAAGAAATAGATGATATTTTTTTCGGAGAAAAAAAAGTAAAAATTAATGCTTCTATTATTCTTAGAGGCTTAATTCCTTATGCAGAAAAACATTTAAGTAAAAATGGACGATTGTGGGATATTTGCAAACATACGCTGCATCTCGTTCAAGGTGTAAAAGGAGCACGAAAATGGCGAAATGAACTAAGCCAAAAAGCACAAAACCCTAAAGCAGAATTAATTATTTTAGAAAAAGCTGCCCGACAACTAGAAGATGCCGGGCTTTAGTAGTTAGTTATTTAACCTTCAGCACCTCCATAATCGGCATCTTGATCAGCTTCAGAAGAAGCCCCTCTTCTACGCTTGCTACGAGTATCGTCTCTTTCAGAAGAGTCAGAAGAACCATAACTACGATCCTCCCAACCTTGAGCGCCTGAAGCACGTTGCTCTGTATCTTGACCACCGCCGTAGCCGCCTTGACCACCACCGCCGTAGCCGCCTTGACCACCGCCGCCGTAGCCGCCTTGACCGCCACCGCCGTAGCCGCCTTGACCGCCACCGCCGTAGCCGCCTTGACCGCCACCGCCGTAGCCGCCTTGACCACCACCGCCGTAGCCGCCTTGACCACCACCGCCGTAGCCGCCTTGACCGCCACCGCCGTAGCCGCCTTGACCACCGCCGCCGTAGCCGCCTTGACCACCGCCGCCGCCATAGCCACCGCCGCCATAGCCGCCGCCGCCGCCATAACCACCGCCGCCGCCATAGCCACCACGACCGCCGCCGCCATAGCCACCGCCACGACCGCCGCCGCCGCCGCCACGAGGCTCAGCTTTATTAATTCTCAAAGGGCGACCCATCAATTCCGCACCTTGAAGAGCTTCAATAGCCGCAGCTTCTGCTGCCTCATCAGCCATTTCAATAAATGCAAAACCTCTTTTACGACCTGTGTCGCGTTCTAAAGGCAAAGAACAGTTTGCAACCTCTCCATAAGGAGCAAACAATTGAATAACATCTTCCTGCTCAGCGCGGAAGGGCAAGTTGCCAACAAAAATACTCACTTGAAAATTGGACTGAAAAATAAAATGTACCTAAAAGGCTAAAAGCCAAAAAATTAATGATTTAAAAAAAACCATTAACCAATTAATTTTAATACCTAATAGCCTTTCGAAGCAGAATGATTATTGATTTAGTGAAATAAGATCATTTCGCCACTTTTCCAACTCTTCTCGAACTCGATCAAAACCTGTTCCACCATCACTAATCCTAGCTGCTACGACTTTTTCAGGGGTTATTTTTTCATATATATCATGATCAATCAAAGTATTTATTTCTTGCCATTCCTTAAGAGTTAGGTCTTTTAGTAAAATTTTCTTCTGAATGCAAAGCCTAACAACGCGTCCAACAATTTGATATGCCTCTCGAAAAGGAATATTTTTGGACACTAGATAATCTGCAACATCAGTAGCATTAGAAAAATCGGCTTCAACTGTCTCTTTCAAACGTTCAAGAGAAAACTCTAAACCTTCCTCTAAAAGAATGGTCATTGCTTTTAAAGAATCCCTTACTGTTTTAACAGTGTCAAAAACTGCTTCTTTATCCTCTTGAAAATCTTTGTTATAAGCTAAAGGAAGGCCTTTCATCATGGTCAAGAGACTTTGCAAATGTCCAAAAACACGGCCCGTTTTACCTCTTACTAATTCAGGTACATCAGGATTCTTTTTCTGAGGCATCAAGCTACTACCTGTAGAACATCTATCAGTTAAACGTACAAAGGAGAATTCTTCTGAAGCCCATAAAATAATTTCATCAGCTAAACGACTTATATGCGTCATTATTAAAGATGCCGCAGCTGTAAATTCAACAGTAAAATCTCTATCACTAACAGCATCTAAACTATTAGAATAAATACTTGTAAAGCCTAATTGATTTGCAGTAAATGCTCTATCAATTGGTAAAGAAGTCCCTGCTAAAGCTGCAGCACCCAAAGGACATATATTTACTCTTTCTCTTACATCCGCTAAACGATTTCTATCTCTCTGTAGCATTTCAATATAAGCAAGTAGATGATGTGCTAAAGATAATGGTTGTGCTCGTTGTAAATGAGTATATCCAGGGATCAAAGTTAATAAATTTTTCTCTGCTTTTTTAAATAAAGCAACTTGTAATTTCTTTAATTCAATATCTATGTCATCAATTCTTCGACGCAACCATAATCTCAAATCTGTACCTACTTGATCATTTCGACTTCTAGCAGTATGTAATTTCTTACCAAGAGGACCAAGAATAGATATTAAACGTCTTTCCACAGACATATGAACATCTTCATCAGAAATATCAGGCTTAAAAAGACCTTGAGAAGCTTCTAAACGAATTTTTTGTAAAGCAGCCTCAAGTTGATCAGCCTCTTCAGAAGTAATTATCCCAGTTTTAGCAAGCATTCTTGCATGCGCTATAGAACCATCAAGATCTTCCTCTATAAGAAGAAAATCAAAATTAATAGAAGCATTAAAGCTTTCAATAAAAGGATTTAATCCTTCTTCAAATCTATCGCTCCAAGTTTTTTGCAAATTAAGCAATCCAATCCTTTTCTCTAATAAAGCAGTTTGTACTGGTCTTGTCAGGCAGTTGAATTATTTACATGAGGAAACTTCACTGCCTCATCGACTTTGAGAACTACCATAGACGCATCATCTTCTAAATGATGATTGTCCCCAACAAAGCTATCTAGACGTTTAAATAAATTGTCCAAGATATCCTTTGCTTTTGTAAATTTTCTAGCAGATTCATTTAACAATGAAATTAAACGTTTTTCATTAAAACGCTCTCCAGATATACCTAAGGCCTCGGTAACACCATCAGTGTAATAAAGCAAAACATCACCTGCATCAAGAGTAACTTCTCCACAAACATACTCAGCTTCTTGTTGTAACCCAATTAATAGTCCAAGAGCATCCAATCGTGTAATTTCTTTTTCCTTGGCACTCCAAAGTAATGGAGGGTTATGTGCTGCGTTAGCAAAGCGAAGTCTTCTAGATTTTGGCTCATAATCTGAATAAAAAAGAGTCACAAATCGATGAGATTGTGTCAAATCATCTAAAGCCAGTTGATTTAAATCATGAAGAATTCGATCAGGTGGCAAGCCACTTAAAACTTCTGCTCTCAACATGCCACGAAGCATGGTCATTAATAACCCCGCAGGAACACCTTTACCCATGACATCACCAACAACCAAAGCCCATCGACCACGCTCTCGACTTTTTCCCATTAGCTCTGGTCTAGTAGGCATAAAATCGTAATAATCACCTGCAACCTGGAAAGCCGGTCTACAACAAGCTGCGAGTTCTATACCTTCAATAACAGGACAGTGATCGGGTAATAATTGTGACTGAATTTCTGCTCCTATACTTAGTTGCCTATCTACACTTTCATGACTTCGAGTTTGTTGAAGCAAAAGGTGATTTTCAATAGCAACTCCTGCAAGGTCAGCTATAAATTGAAGCTGACGTCTATGGACATTACTAAATGAAAACGATCGATTCAAATCAAATACATACAACCTCCCACGTTGTTTTCCACGAGCTACCAAAGAAGTGGAAAAAATCGCAGATTGACCAATATGACTATGTATTAATTTATCCAAAGCTTTAATATGATTACCCTCATTAGCAAAAGCAACACTTTGAGCTTGTTGAAAATCTAGAATTTTGCGAATCAATACATCAAAGTTATCTTGAGGGAGAATTTGGAGCTGCTCTCTAGATATACGTCCATCAGAATGAAAAGGAATTAATAAAGCACCTTTAACACCTACTAAGCGAGAAGCAATTACAGGAATTAACTCTAAAAAAAGATCTAAATTGGTAAAGCTTCGCAAGCTAAAGCCTATCGAACTAATTAATTCTTGATTTCTACTTTGTTCAGTAGAAAGACTATCTAATAACTCTCTAACAGATTCAAAAGGCAATTCATGCTCCGGAAAACCTTGGGAAGATTCATTTCTATTTGGAATTAAAGGATTATTGCTCACTTATCTCTTAATAATTAAAAGCTAGAAAACAAGAAAAGACTGCATAAATCATGAATCTGCTAGCAAAGCTTCTACAAATTCAAAACTATTAAAAGGTCTTAAATCCCGAATTCCTTCTCCAGCACCAATAAAACGAATAGGCAAATTTGTCTGAGAAGAGACTGCGAAAGCCACACCTCCTCTAGCTGAACCATCGAGTTTAGTTATAACAACACCGGTAAGATTTGCTGATTTTGCAAATGACATTGCTTGACTCAAACCATTTTGTCCTTGGGTTGCATCTAGAACGAGTAAAGATTCAACATTAGCTTCAGGAGCCAATCGATCAATTATTTTCCGAACTTTGGTTAATTCCTCCATTAAATTATTTTTAGTTTGTAGACGACCAGCAGTATCTACTAACAATAGTTCTATCTTTTTTGACTTAGCTGCACCTATTGCATCAAAGACAATGGCTGCAGGATCTGCATTTGGAGTCTCATTCGCAACAACTGAAACGCCACTACGCTCTCCCCATACTTTTACTTGCTCCACTGCTGCAGCTCTAAAAGTATCTGCTGCTGCAATTAATGCTGAAAAACCACTTCTCAAAGCTAAATTAGCCAATTTTCCTAAAGTAGTTGTTTTACCTACACCATTTACACCTACTATTAACCAAATATTAAGACTGTTTTCAGAAGGCATTAATAAAGTTTTGCCACTATTTTTAATAGGTTGATCTACTATTTTACAAAGTTGCTCTTTAAGAAAGCGTAATCCTTCTTTTGAATCTAAAACTTCTTCATTCAAACGTTTTCTTAAAGCATTAATAATTTGATCAGTTGCATCAACTCCAACATCTGAACGCAAAAGAAGAGTTTCTAATTCATCTAATGTCTCTGGGGTAAGAGGATCATCTCCGAATTTATCAAGTAAATCTGTAACAAAACCCTTACGAGTTTTTTCCAAACCTTGTTGCAATCTAGACAGCCAATTAATCTCATCTAATGAAATATTTTCTACTTTTCTTCCTTGTGCTTCCAAGACTTTTGCTGACCAAGTAAAAGTCTTATCAAATTCTCCCAAGCTTGGTTCTTCGCTATCTAAAACTTTATTTTCGGAAGCATTTTCTTTTACATCAGACTGATCATTTGAAGTAATTGAATTATCCAGTGAACTTGCTTCAAAAGCATTAGAAAATGAATCGTTAGATTTTAGTTCTTTGCTTTCTTGAACTAAAATTGATTTCTTCTTCTCTTCTTGTTGTTTTTTAAGTTTTTCATAAGCTTCCTTAGCCCAGTCCAGACTATCTTGTTCTTCAGCATTCGACTTATCAAATAAACTGTTGTCTTTTTGTTCTTGCATATGTGTTATTGAATTGATTATTATTTGTTTATGAATAGTTAAATAGTATTATGTGAAGGAGTGCTTTGCAATCTTCTCAAAATACCATTAATCATTTTACGACCTTGTTGATCACTATAGCGATTAGCGAGATTAACAGCCTCATTACAACTAACTGCAATTGGGGTTTTAAGATTATATAAATCTATATAAGCCAACCGCAAAATATCTTGATCTATTCTAGGCAAGCGCTTTAATCTCCATCCTTCCATAACATTATCTAATGCATCATTAATAATTTGATATTTATTAATTACTAAATCAACCCTTTTCATTGCTTCATTACGAATTTGTTCTTGATCACTTAAAGTAAGCAACCTTGACAATTCAAATGTATCAGAAAGAACATTTATAATATGCTCTGACTTTTTTAAAGTATTTAATAAATATTGCCTAGTACGAGGAATATAACTTTTATCCGATTCAGGTAATTCAGTATTCAATAATTCCTCTTGGGCTAAATCTATTTGAGCAGCACAATCATCTAATTGCTCGCGCCAATAACTCAAAAGTGTATTTAAGCTCAAGCCAATCAGGTCATCTAAAGAAAGGGAAGTATAATTTTGAATATGGTCTTCTGATAATTGGCCTAATACTAAAAGAGCAACTTCTCTAGCAAGAGATCTAGATTCCATTTATTAAATATTAAATAGTTTTTAAGTTTTTTTAGTTAATGAAGATTGAGTTGATCTAGATCTAAACTGTTGTAATAAGCTAGAAAAACTAGCATTTGTACTATTATTTCTTTCATCTGGATTCACAATACCAGCTGAAATAATAGTTCTAAATGCATCCTCAACAGAAATATTTAGATCCTTGACTGAAGATTCAGGAACTAATGTGTACCAACCTGTTGTAGGGTTTGGCGCAGTTGGAATAAAAACGCTTAATAAAGGTTCGTTTAATTCAGCCTGCAAGGTCGGGCCAACCAATCCAGTAACAAAACCAACACTAAATAAACCTTCTCTGGGATATTCAACTAAAACTACTCTTCTAAATCTAGAAGCATTATCTCCTAGAAAGGTTTCTAAAAGTTGCTTAAGTGTTTTATAAACAGAACCTGCCAATGGAATTCTAGAAACTGTTCCTTCTCCAAATTCAAGAAGCCAACGACCAACAAAATTCCTTGCCATCAATCCAATCAAAAGAATCCCCAATAAAGGAACTGTTAGTCCCAAAGAAAGGTTTATCAGATCCTGCAATAATGGATTGAGCGTAATAAAAGGATTTAATTGCTTTGGAATAGACGTCAAAAAAGCCAAAACAAAACGACTGACTATCGTAGACAGCCAGATTGTTGTGGCCAATGGAATGACCACCAATAAACCTGCAATAAGGTCGTTTTTAAGATCTTGCTGAAGCCTCGTAGGTAAAGAAAGATCTTGTCTAGGAGAGGACTGGACCAAGAAGGATCAAATGCCTTTTAATTAGTTTATTCAACTAACGTTACACAATTTACTAGAATAAATGAATTTTTTAATGGAAATAAGCGAAATAACAGCCCAAAATATTTCTGAGGGTTGAATGAATCATGGCTGAAAGTCAAGATGAATTAAGCTATTCACTCAAAAGAGAAGCTGAAAAAAAGGGTTTCCAACCTGTAGGTATTGCACGAATAACAAAAAGTAAAAGAATAAAATTGAGAACTGATGCACTGGAAAGGTGGATAGAAGCAGGTCATCATGCAGACATGAATTGGATGAAAGCACCAGCAAGAATCGAAGCGGAAAAGCTTCTTTATGGGGTCAAGAGTGTACTAGTAGTAGGGCTAAACTATTTCACTATTCCGGAAAATAAAAAACCAAATCAATTGTTAATTGGTCGCTATGCTCAAGGGAATGATTATCATAAAGTCATTGAAAAAAGACTTAAAGAAATAGGTAAATGGCTTCAAACTAAAAGACCAGACTCAAAATGGAAAATCTGTGTAGATTCAAAACCTCTTCTAGAAAAAGCATGGGCTGAAGAAGCAGGCTTAGGATGGATTGGAAAAAACAGTAATCTAATTAACTCCAAACAAGGATCTTGGATGGTACTAGGTAATCTTTTATCTACAGAAGAACTAATACCTGACAAACCTTCTGAATCTCTATGTGGTAAATGTCAAAAATGCATCGAAGCATGCCCAACCAAAGCAATTGTTGAACCTTTTGTAATTGATTCAAGAAAATGTATTGCTTATCATAATATTGAAAATAGAAATAAAGACATTCCAATAGAAATTCAAAAAGCAATGGGTCTTTGGATTGCAGGATGTGACATATGTCAAGAAATATGTCCTTGGAATCAACAAAAAATTCCTATTAGTCTTGATCCAGATACGCAACCAAAAGAATGGATATTAGATTTAACAGCTAAACAAGCAAAAGAATGGGATGACAAAAATTGGCAAAAAAAGCTTAAAGGATCTTCATTAAAAAGAATTAAACCATGGATGTGGCGTAGAAATGCAAATTATATTCTTAAAAATAATAAATTTAATTCGTCAAAATAATGAAAAATTATAAAAAAATATACTGGTTAATTTGCATAATATTAAATACAAATTTATTTGTTATTAACAAACCATCGCATGCTTACATACCAAATATATATAGCCCAAATCCAAAAGTACTAATTGACACTAGCATAGGAATAGGGCTGACTGCTTCTGAATACATTAAATATGGTCAAACAAAAGAAGCAATTGGGCTTGCAAAACTAGCAATCAGTCTTAATCCAAAAGAAATAGAGCTTTGGATCATTCTCGCTAGAGCACAATTAAGTAATAATAAACTAGAAGAAGCTCTTATTTCAATTGAAAGAGCTAAAAATATTAATCCTAACATTCCAATTCTATGGTTTACAAAAGCATCAATAGAAATGCAAATGGGTGAGATTCAACTTGCAATTAATTCTATTAATAAATGCTTAAAGATAGAAAAGAAGAATTCAAATGCATATTTTTTACTAGGCAATGCAAAACTAATTCAAAAAAATCACACCGAAGCTTTAGACGCATTCACAAAAGCAACAAAAGTAAAACCAAACTTTTGGCAAGCAATAAATAATAAAGGCCTTATTTATTTTGAATTAGGGAATAAAAAACAAGCAATCCAAATATGGAGGAAAGTACTAAAAATCAAATCAGATCCAGAACCAAAGCTTGCTTTAGCAATAGCATTGTATTCTATTGAACCAGCTAACAAAGAATCAATAAAATTAGCTAAGGAAGCATTACAAGAAAATCCAAATTACTTTTCTCAAGCGCACCAAAAAGAGCAATTGTGGGGTGAAAAGCTACAAGAAGCAGGAAAAACCCTTTTCAAAAATCCGAAATTAAAAGCCGTAATAAATAAAGCTTCTGCAAATTCAAGGTTTACAAATTAAAAAGAGCAATAAAACTTGTAGTAACGAAAAAAAATTTGTACTGTGAATCATCTAAGCCTTTTGCACAGTCATAAAGTGAATGGCTAAAGAACGCTTTCAACCTATTTCGTTGCATCAGGAAATGCAACGCTCATACCTCGAATACGCTATGAGCGTAATTGTGGGTAGAGCATTACCTGATGCAAGAGACGGTCTTAAGCCAGTCCAGCGTCGGATCCTATATGCAATGCATGAATTAGGATTGACCCCTGAAAGGCCTTTTAGAAAATGTGCTCGTGTAGTTGGCGATGTTCTAGGTAAATACCACCCTCATGGAGATCAAGCTGTATATGACGCATTAGTACGGCTTGTACAAAGCTTCTCAAGCAGATATCCAGTACTAGATGGTCATGGGAATTTTGGATCTATTGATGATGATCCTCCAGCTGCAATGCGTTATACCGAAACACGTTTAGCCCCTATAGCTAATCAAGCCTTATTAAATGAAATAGACGATAAAACAGTGGATTTTAGTCAGAATTTTGATGGATCACAACAAGAGCCAGATGTACTACCAGCTCAATTACCATTTTTAGTACTTAATGGTTGCTCTGGGATTGCCGTAGGAATGGCAACAAATATTCCTCCTCACAATATCAATGAAATAATTAATGGATTAATTGCGCTAATAAAAAAACCTGAATTATCAGAAGATAAATTAATTGAAATTATTCCAGGTCCAGATTTCCCTACTGGAGGTGAAATCCTCTTAAGTAATGGAATCAAAGAAACATATTTAAAAGGAAAAGGAAGTATTCCAATGAGAGGAATAACACATATAGAAGAAATTAATCCAGGAAAAGGCAAGCATCGTAAAAAAGGTATTGTTATTACAGAGTTACCTTACCAAGTAAACAAAGCTGCATGGATTGAAAAACTCGCTGATCTTGTAAACAACTCTAAAATTGATGGAATTGCAGATATCAGAGATGAAAGTGATAGAGATGGAATGAGAATAGTTATAGAATTAAGAAGAGATATTGATCATGAAATAGTAAAAGATACTTTATATCAAAAAACAAATCTTCAAAATAACTTTAGTGCTACATTATTAGCCTTAGTAAATGGACAGCCAAAACAACTATCTTTAAAGAGATTATTAATAATTTTTCTAGAATATAGAGAATTAACGATCAGAAAAAGAACAAAAAATAAATTAAAACAGACTTTAGCAAGATTAGAAATATTAGAAGGTTTAATTAAAGCTCTTAAGAACTTAAAAAAAGTAATAAATCTAATTGAAAATGCTAAAGACTCAATTGATGCAAAAATCAAAATCATGTCTGAATTAAAATTAAATGAAAAACAATCTGAAGGAATACTTTCTATGCCATTAAGGAAGTTAACTAATCTAGAAACTCAAGGTCTCTATAATGAAGCAAATGATTTAAAAATATTAGAAAAAAATCTTCGTGAAATATTAGAAAATAGAAGCCAATTGCTTTCAGAGATGGTCAATGAATTAAAATTATTAAAAAAGAAATTTGGAAGTCAAAGAAAAACAAAGCTTGTAGAAGGAGGAGATGAATTAGTAGCAGAAAGAAATGCCAATCTAAGACCGAATGCAGAATTACAAAGAAAAAAAGCTTTTGAAAGCCTTCCAAAAGATGGATATTTGCTAATTCAAGATGATGATCAAGTTAAAATCTTACGGCCACAAATACTTACCAAACTCAATTTAACCGAAAGTTGTTTACTAGGTGAAGGACCTGTGCCAACAAGATTACTTTGGCCTATAGCAAAACAACCAAAAATTCTAGCTATTACAAATCATGGAAAAATTGCCTTAT
The DNA here is from genome assembly GCF_000007925.1 of Prochlorococcus marinus subsp. marinus str. CCMP1375. NCBI lineage: Bacteria > Bacillati > Cyanobacteriota > Cyanophyceae > Synechococcales > Prochlorococcaceae > Prochlorococcus > Prochlorococcus marinus. The sequence goes on along the minus strand of NC_005042.1, from coordinate 6,728 downwards.
TAAAATGGGAGTTCGCTGGAAGTCAACCTGGTCAATTAAATAGATTTCTACCATCAGGTCTTGAAGGAGAAAAAATCACAAATCTTTTACCGTTATTAAATACTGAAAATTTGAGTCTTGGCTTATTGAGTACTGATGGAAGATTTAAAAGAACTAATCTAAATGAAATAATTGATATTTCTGGACGCGCAACGACAATACTAAAATTAAAAGATGGGGTTTTTCTAAAATCCGCTTTATTATGCCCATTAAATGGTCATTTATTAGTTGTGACTAATATAGGAAGAATTATCAAACTTAAAATCAATGAAGAATCAATACCATTAATGGGTAAGCTTGCCCAAGGGTCAGTGATGATAAAGCTTTTCCCGGGTGAAAATATCATTGGTGCATTAACTACAAAAGAAAAAGAAAATTGCAATATAATTTTAATATCTGAGAAAGGAACAGTTATAAAACATTCTCTAAAATCAATTAAAGAATCCTCTAAAGGGGATCTGGGTGAAATAGGAATAAGTTTTAAAGACAAAAACAATCAAAAAGATAGATTAATACAAACTTATAATGCAAAACAACTAGTGGGTATAAAAACGAATCAAGGTAAACATGGAAGAGTTAGTTCAAATCAGATCGAAAAACTAAAATTCAATGAAGAACAAAAAAAAGCATTTAACCTAGAAAAAAATGAACTATTAGAAAAAATAATTCCTTTGATTGAAGAAAATAGTTATAATTAAACTATTAAGAAGAATATTTAGATCCGACCCAAGCTAAATATTCTTCAGTAACCTTTCCAGTTACATATTCACCATTAAAGCAAGAAAGGTCAAGATTTTTCACTTGAGAACCTTTTAAAATAGATTGCTCTAAATCAGATATTTTTTGATATACCAAACCATCTGCCAATAAAGTTTCTTGTATTTGATCAATAGATTTATCATGAGCAATTAACTCCATCTTTGATGGCATATTAATACCATAAACATGAGGAAAACGTATCGGAGGCGCCGCAGAAGTAAAGGTTACTTTATTAGCTCCTGCTAATTTTGCCATTTGTACAATCTCTCGAGATGTAGTTCCACGAACTATAGAATCATCGACTAATAATACATTTTTTCCTTTAAACTCACTACTCATCGCATTAAGTTTTTGACGTACAGATTTCTTTCTTTGTGCCTGACCAGGCATAATAAAAGTCCTTCCTACATAACGATTCTTAAAAAATCCTTCTCTATACTCAAGACCTAATTGTCTTGCAACCTGCATCGCAGATGGTCTAGAAGAATCAGGAATTGGCATAACTACATCAATTTCGCCCGAAGTAATTTGTTCCTGAATTGTCTTGGCAAGATAATCTCCCATCCTTAATCTAGCTTCATATACAGAAATACCATTCATTACAGAATCTGGTCGAGCCAAATAAACATATTCAAAAGAACAAGGAAACAATTGTGGATTATCAGCACACTGTTTTGAATAAAATTCTCCTTCATTAGAAATAAAAATAGCTTCACCAGGTACAACATCTCGTACTACATCAAAATCATTATTTTCTAATACCAAAGATTCACTTGCAACAATCCATTCGGTTTTACCATTATCTAAAACTCTTTTACCTAAGACTAAAGGTCTTATTCCATATGGATCTCTAAAAGCAAGTAATCCATAACCAGCAATCATTGCAATTGCTGAATATGTACCTTCTACTCTTTTATGTAATGATGATATAGCAGAAAAAATATGTTCGGGAGATAATGAACTTCCATAATTTTCAGACTGAATTTCAGTTGCCAATACATTTAAAAGCATTTCTGTATCACTAGAGGAATTCGTATGTCTTCTATCAATACTAAAAAGTTCTTTTTCTAATTCACGCGTATTTGTCAAATTTCCATTGTGTACAAGAATAATTCCATAAGGTGCATTTACATAAAAAGGTTGTGCTTCATCTTCTCGATGTGCCTCTCCTGAAGTAGCATACCTTACATGACCAATTCCAATATTGCCGGTCAGAATTCTCATGTCTCTTGTTCTATATGCTTCTTTAACTTGACCCTTAGATTTATGTAAGTGAAAAACACTTCCTTCCATCGTTGCTATTCCTGTTGAGTCCTGCCCTCTATGCTGTAATAAAAGCAAACTATCATAAATCTTTTGATTAATTTGATTATTAGAAACTATTCCTACTATTCCACACATAATTGTCTCCTTAAATAAAATATATAATTTTGATCTTGAAGATTAGCTCACTATAGTAGAGTTTATTCTTCTTGGTATAGATCTTTCAAATTTATTTGTAATTTCATTAACTGATAAATCTATGATTTTTGTCTGATTTATGTTAATCTGAAAATATTTATTATCAGTAACTGTTCCTAAATAATTAAAAGAAATTTGTTCAGAGTTAGCAATATTAAAATTATTCAAACTATTTTTAATATTGTGAATGTTATTTGGAGAAACACTTACTAAAACTCTCGAGCCTCCTTCAGCAAACAAAAGTTTATCTAAGCGATTATCAATTTCCGGCAAATTGCATTCGATTCCTAAACCAGAACTAATACATGATTCTGCAAGTCCAATAACGAGGCCACCATCACTAATATCATGAGCAGATTTTATTAAATTATTAGCAATTGATTCTCTTAAAAATAATTGCACTAATTTTTCAAACTCTAAGTCAATTAAAGGAGGTCTTCCTGTTTTTAAGCCATAAATATTTTCTAAGTAAGAGGTTGCAGCTAAAGAAATATTTTGATTATTTAGTATAGAGGGGTCTATCGATGTACCTAATAAATAAATTTGATCTCCTTGATCTTTCCAACCTTGTCGTGTCGCAGAATTGATATCTTGGATTAAACCAATCATTCCAACAACTGGTGTTGGTTGAATCGGTTGCTTTAATCCATTTGGCAATGCAGTTTCGTTATATAGAGAGACATTACCTCCTGTAACAGGTGTTTCTAAAACTACACAAGCTTTTGATAAACCCTTACATGCCTTTGCTAATTGCCAATACCCAATTGGATCTTCAGGTGAAGAAAAATTTAAATTATCTGTAACAGCAAGAGGTTTAGCTCCTACACAACTAATATTTCGGGATGCCTCTGCTACTGCAGCAATAGCACCACGTTCTGGATCTAAAGCAACCCATCTATTAGGGCAATCAACTACTGCAGCAATTCCACGATTAGAATTTTGATTTTGATTCTCTATTTCTCTTAATCGAATCAGAGCTGCATCTCCTATACCAGGAGCAATAATTGTATTATTTTGTACTTGATAATCATATTGATTATAAATCCATCTTTTTGATGCAATTGTGGGATCATCTAATAATCTCAAGATAATTTGATTCCAATCTAAAATAGTGTTATTTTCCTTAAAATGAACTCCTTTAATTGAAACTTTAGGAAGAGATGTTTCATCCCATTTCCAATGATCTTTAATGAAGCCAGGAGGCTCTTCAAGCAATTCATGTTTATTCACAGGAGTATCTTCAGCTAAAGAATCTGCAGGTAAATTAACAACAATTTGTTTTTCATGAATAACACGAACAATATTTTCTTCTAATACTTTCCCTACCACCTTAGCTTGTAATCCCCATTTTCTAAATTTATTCATTATAAGCTCTTCTTTACCTGGTTCAACAACAAAAAGCATGCGTTCTTGTGATTCAGAAAGCAAAAATTCGTATGCTGTCATATTTTTTTCTCTTGCTGGAACTAAATCCAGATCTAGTTCAATACCAACACCACCTTTTGCAGCCATTTCAGAACAACTGCAAGTAAGACCTGCCGCTCCCATATCTTGAGCTGCGACAACATAACCTGTTTTAAAGGCTTCTAAGCATCCTTCAATAAGACCCTTTTCTAGAAAAGGGTCGCCAACTTGTACAGCAGGTCTATCATCTATAGAAGCTTGAGTAAGCTCCGAACTTGCAAAACTAGCTCCTCCCATACCATCTCTACCTGTAGTGCTACCGACATAAATAACAGGAAAATCTATTCCTTTTGCACCTGAACAAACAATCTCCTTAGTTTCCATAATGCCTAAAGCCATTGCATTTACTAAAGGATTTCCTGAATAACTTTTATCAAAAGCTACTTCACCCCCAACAGTAGGAACACCAACACAATTTCCATAATGGGCTATTCCTGAAACAACACCTTCCAATAAACCTACATTTATAGGAGTATCCAATGGACCAAATCTTAATGAATTCAGTAAAGCAATAGGACGTGCTCCCATAGTAAAAATGTCTCGCAATATGCCACCTACACCAGTAGCTGCTCCTTGAAAAGGTTCAATAGCAGAAGGATGATTATGACTTTCTATCTTAAAAGCTAATCTTTGTCCTTCACCTAAATCAACAACGCCAGCATTTTCACCAGGTCCAACTAAAATATTTTTTCCTGTTGTTGGAAAATTGGACAATAAAGAACGTGAATTACGGTAACAACAATGCTCAGACCACATAACTCCAAACATTCCTAATTCAGTTCTATTAGGAGATCTTTTTAATCGATTACAAATTTCAATATAATCAGCCTTCGTTAAACCTTCCTTTTTTAAAGCTAATTCAACATTATAATCAACTAAATAATCTTTAGATTTAATCAATCTATTAAATGAAATATCAATCATATCTAAATCCATGGATCTTCTCCATTATTAAAAACATTCTTAGATCTCTCATAATCTGATGAATTATAATATTCGTCATCATTTATTCTATTATTAGAATAATCATCAACCCAATTATCGTTAGTATTAATAGGATTATCAAATTGATTTTCGTCTAACCATCCTTCTAATCTTTCATTAGCTATATTTGAAAACTCTAAAACATTTTCTCGAATTTCTTTACTTCTTTTTAAAAAATCTTCCTTAATACTACTTTTAACTAAAGGCAATTCATCTAAAGTCTCTAACGTAGAAAAAACACAGCCAGGCTGTTGATCAATAATTTTATCTAAATCAAAACGCCATCGACTAGTTCCAGGTAATTTAGGATTACTACGCGCAACTAAATAATAAATAATATTACCTGTTTTAGTATCAAATACAAGATCAGCAATATTAGCTATTTTTTCTGATTGTTTACTCAACAAAGAAGCTTCAAGCAAAGTTGGAAATCGATTTATTGTAGCCTGATCTGATTCTGCTGGAACACCCTTAACAAATAAATCTTTATCAGTAATTGCTTTTATTTGATCTAAACGCCAAACAGATCTCTTAAGACTTAATTTAGAAGGTCTGCTTGCCCAACCTAAAAGCCGATGAACAGGAGGATACATCCAAGCCGTTGTTCCAATACCATGATCAATACCATTACTACAACGAGCATTAAGCTTCAATAGATTGCTCAATAAAAATTGACTTGGAATATTCAATTTAAGAACGAATCTGTACAGGCATAACTAAATATACAAAATTAGTTTCATCATTAGGTGTAAATATTGCTGGAGTTGTAGGAGCGTTAAACTTTAATAAAATCGTATTTGTTTCTATAATTTTTAAACCTTCTAATAAATATCTTGAATTAAAAGCAATTTGAATATCTTCAGAATCATATTTTATAGGTATAGATTCCGAACCACTACCAAGATCTTGCGCATCAGCAGAGATATTCAAAATTTGTAATTCCTTATTAGTTGAAATTTTAACCACATTGTTATGTTGCTCTGCCAAAACAGCAATACGCTCTAAAGCTGCTATAAAATATTTTTTATCTAAAACTAATTGATTACTAAATTGATCAGGAATTAATTGATTATAATTAGGGTAATTACCATCTAGTGTTCTTGTCGTTATAATTTGCCCAGAAGAAATAAAAACAAATTGACCTTGATCATAAAAACAACTTATTTCAGAATCCGATTTGCATCCAGATAGAAAACGTTCTAACTCTCTTAATGATCTAGATGGTAGAGTTACTTCTAATTTTTCAGATAAATTATTAATTTCAGGATTAGTTTCAGAAGCTATTACATTCTGAAGATCTAAAACAGCTAATCTATGACCATCTGTAGCAGCTGACTTTAAGGAATTACCTTCAAAACATAAATTAACACCTGTTAAAATCTGTTTCGCCTCATCTGTACTACTAGCAAATAAAGTAGATTTTAATGAAACAGCAAAAGAATTAGCATTAACCTTTAAAAAAGCTCCATTTTCTACCATAGGCAAATCAGGAAAATCATCAGCACTCATAGCTCTTACCTGATAATTTCCACTTTTACTCTTTAAATTAACTTGTTCACTAGAATCATCTGTTGATAAAGTTATAGAAGATTCACTAGATAATTTTGATATTATTTCTCCGAAAAGTTTTGAGGGAACTGTAATTGCTCCACTACTTTCGATAGAAGCACTAAGCGATGTTTGAATTCCTAAATTAAGATCAAATCCAGTTAAGCTTAGTTTTCCAGTTCCCGCATCAGCAGTAAGCAATACATTTGCCAATACTGGATGCGAAGGCCTAGTGGCTACAGCTCTACTAACTAGTTGAAGAGCTGTATTGAGCTCAATTTGAGAACAAACAAGTTTCATCGGTTCAACATAACTACGAAATACCAAAAAAGGAACAAAAAGTTTTCATAGCTTTAATAAAAGTTTTCTCTTCTTCTAGTAATTCTAATTTAATTATATGAAATTAATACAGTAGTAGTAGGTCTTGTGGAATCTGTGGAAATTATTCAAAAACCTTTCTGCCATCTAGCTTT